>CAUZKZ010000499.1:0-4223 GCA_963580345.1 Verrucomicrobiia bacterium
GTCCTCCCAATCCTGATCGGATAGCTCAAGTGTGATCATCGGAGAAGAATACGGCACTACTCAGACACGTATATCTCACAGGAAATGATATTCCGAAAATATAGCGCAGAGAAGTATAACCAGGAACGCGACTGCGATTGCTTCAGGGCGGGACGTTTTTCTGCCAATTCTCACCGAGGATATTGAGATCGGCGGCATTAACAATTTCATCGCCGTTGAAGTCACCTCCGGTCCAACGTGGCACGGGCATCTGCCAGTTGAGCGCGAGCTGATTGAGATCGGAGGCGCCCACAGAACCATCGAGGTCGGCGTCGCCGTAGAAAACCGTACTGGTCGCCCGTCGGCCGTCGATGACATGAAGGCCGTCGAAATTTCCATCGTCCTCCAAGAGCCCACTGGTGGGCTGGTGGGCGAGATGAATGAGGTCGGTGTTCAGGGAGATATTGTAGTGGCCTTCCTCCAGCACGAGCGGAGCGGCCGGGTCACTTGTGAGGGTCTCCAGGTTGATGGTTACCTTGCGGAGGGCCGGATCGTAGCGGTAGACTCCCTCGTTCAGGTCGAGCTCTGCCCCGGTCGAGGCTTTGATGACTTTCACGGCATCATCGATGGTGCTGTTGGCACACAACTCGTCGAGGTTCGAGGCCAGGTTCAGGAAGAGGCATATCTTGCGGAGTTGCGCGCCATCCATCTGGCCGTCGTTGATGACGGTGGAAACCACGCGCAGCCGGTCGTGGCACTCCACCCGGAAGATGCCGGTGGGCTTCCCGCTCCGGCCATGAATGAAGACCTTGAAGTCGTCCTTGGTGGTGGGGGCCGTCGTGAAATCCTGGACCATGCCGGAACCCGTGGGCGGCTTCTCAAATTCGAGGCGCTTGAAGTTTTTGCCGTCGTCGGAGACCTCCATCACGTAGTGCAGGTCCTTTACCACCGGGAACTCGATGCACACCGTGTCGGGATCATTGGGGTCGAAGACCGGATCGGTAAAGTTGAAAGTGCTGCCTGCCTCGCCCCTGCCACGGAAGTTGAGATTGATCGATTCCTCAATCGATCCGGTCACGAAGTTGCCGTTCCCGTCTTTTTTGGCAGTGAAGTAGGGGATGGGAGTGCTGCCCTGGTTCAGGCCGAGTTCGTCCGGGCTGAAGTTGTAAGTGACGGTTCCGGGCGTTCCATTCAACAGGAGGTCGCCAGCCCCCACGGTGGGCGCGAAATCATCGGTCCAAAAAGTGACGGAACGGTTCCGGCCGTTCTCATTCTGCACCGGCCTCGGATTACCTGCGAGCAGGACAGCAACGTCAGGGTCCGGAGAGTCGTTGGTCAAGGTCAAGGTGTTACTTGACACCTTGAAGAGCTCCGTGGAGGAGAAGCTCCAGGCGTAGTTGTCGGTGCCGGGATCGCGCACGAGGTTTGGTGCGTCGAGCCTCAGGACGCTTAGCGTAGTGTTCCCGGCAATGGGGATCGTGATGCGGTCGCCCGACAGCGCAGTGTCGACGACCACATTGGCCCCGAACTGGTTGGCCTGCACCTGCGCGTCGATTTGAATGAGATAACTCTCGCCCACGGAGAGCGTGACGGAGCCTGGGGTCGTGAGCGAGAAGTTCGCCCCACTGGCGGAGTCGAGGGTGACCCCCTGAATGTCGAGGTCGCCCAAGCCGAGCGGAATTCCCACTGGCATGTTGACGACGTAAGCGGTCATGCGAACGTCTTCCGAGACCTCCGTTGATTTGAAGAGTCCGCGCGGATCATCAAAGTCGTGTTGGGGATCGAACCGGCCGCCGTCCGCAAAGAAGACCCGGAGCGTTGGCCCTGTCTCGACCCAGTTTGCCATCCACGACTGGGACTGGTGGAGGTTGCCGGGCGGGCCGTAGTCGATGTCGATCGTGAAGTCGTTGGGATCAATGGTTGGATTGGGGTCGCGGGTGAGAGTCACATCCGCTCCATCCCCTCGGAAAAGGGAACCATTGAGATCTCCCCCGGCGGCGACTTCACCCCCGGATTCGATCAGGCCAAAGTTGTAGGTCGTCTCGACCACGCTTTCTGAACTGGTATTGACGACGAGGAAATCTTCGGTGGCCGGATCCGGTGAATTTCGCCGGCTGTAGAGCTCGAGATCACCGCCCCCGTAACAGAGCGTGCCCGTCTTCACGGTAGAGCGAGAGGTCGTGCACCGGTATGGCCTCGGGTTTGTAGTGGATGCGGCCCACGGCGCGGTCGGTGTCGGTGTCGAGAACGTCGAGGACGTACGAGTCCCCAGTGTCGTCTCCCCACGTGCCGCCGACGGAGCGCGGCTCGACGATGCTGAGGCCACTCGATGAAAAATCGCCGCTCGTACCGCCATCCGGAGTGGGCACATTGTCCGCCGCACCGACCAACTGCCCCCGCACTTCGAAGCCGTCAATGAAGTTGTTGACATAGAGCCCATCGAGCGAGGTGACCTCGTTCACGCCCACCTGGCGTTCATCGTGCACGAGGACTTCGGTCACCGCGTCCAGCTCCGCGTCGAGGATGTATTCGACCGTTTTCTGGTCATCGCCCAGACCGAGATAGCGCCGCGTATGGTTACCTTCCTGCGGGCGATCGGCAACGAGAGTGAGGTCGCCGGGATCGGGGCTGTCCTGTTCCGCGGAAAAATCGATCTCGATGAAGAAGGGATCTCGAAACTCGACGTCGGGATCCACCTGGGTCGCATCCTCCTTCCAAATCCCGCCGAGATTGGGCAAAGGTACGTCGCCCTCGAAGAACACTCCCTCGTCGACGGTAGCGCTGTCCTCCCTCCCGATTCCGGTGGTGAAACGAATCCGCCCACCGCGAAGGCGACTGTCGCTTGGGTCGTTCTCGTCGAAGCTCATCTCGATGAAGAACGGATTCTGGGTCCCGCGCGTCGCCACCCCATTCCCTCGATCCCGAGCGAAGGCAGGGTTGCCGCTGGCGTAGGGAAAGGCAGTTGCATTGCCGCTTATCGGATCCAGTTCTTCTATCACGTCCTCACTTGCGTAGTAGAAGCTGTCCGTGGTCGGGTTGTAGACCGGGTCCATGTCTGGCAGAAGGGTGGGACCCGGACCGGCACCGGCGTAGGGAAAGGCGGTGAGAGTACCCGTCTGCGAATCGTAGATTTCCCAGTTCTCCGGGCGCACATAAGCGCCGAAACGGCTGTCGTCGCTCCAGATCGCATCGATCCCGTGACCCCACTCATGAATGATGGTTCCGTCGCTCCACGGCCTGAACTCGGCGCTGGACGCATGGGGGTCCAGAATCTGGACTCCTCCCGGAACTGGATAGAGCCCTTCGGTGCCGTCGGGTGCGAACGAGATGTCGGTTCCCTGTTGTAGACCGCCGGGAGTTTCCAGGAGGGGGAGCATTCCATCCGCGTAGCGCACCAGGATAGCCGTCTCATCAGCGAGGTTGATCAGGATGAAGCCGTTGTCGCCCGGGTAAGCGAGCATCTCTCCATCGGGAGTGAGGGCAAGATCCACGCCCCGGGTGGCAGGCATGGGAGGAGCCGAGCCGGGCCAGCGCACCAGATTGGTGCGTCCCGTCGCGACCTCGAGAAGTTCCACCCCGTCTCGCGAGACGAATCCTGCTTTGTCTTGAATCGACGAGTAGGTGGGGTTGACGTCTGCGGTGAGGGGAAAGTAAGGACCCGCTCCGGAATAGGGAAAATGTTCGGTGGAGGCGGTGGCGGGATCAACGTCCTCTCCGTACCAGATGACATCGTCCGGTTCGATACGCGTTAGCGCGGCGGTGAGCGTGTTGCCCGCCGTCACCGGGATGTTCAATCCGCTCACGTCGAGGCTGAAGAGGCCGGTGCCGGGTGCGCCGGTCGGGAGATTGGTGGCCGGCACGGTGCCACTGAACAGAGTCTGGGTATCGTCGGGCACGCCGCTCGCGTCCGTCCCGAGGATGGAAAAGATCAGGTCGCCCGTGTCGCCAGCGTCTCGCGTCAGGTAGCAGGTGATAATTGCAAGCGTGCCGGTGTTATCCAGCGTGAAGGTCTGACCGTGCACGCCGCCGTTGTCGATGATGGCGTTGAATGCATTGGCGGGAGTGACCGGATCGAAGGCCTGGTCGAGGATTTCCGCGGCGCGCGCCGAATTCGGGATGGCGAGGGTGAATGTGACAATTGCGATGTATACTTCTCGGCGCTATATTTTCGGAATATCATTTCCTGTGAGATATACGTGTCTGAGTAGTGCCGTATTCTTCTCCGATGATCACACTTGAGCTAT
>CAUZKZ010000500.1:0-4212 GCA_963580345.1 Verrucomicrobiia bacterium
AAGCGGGGACGGAAGAAATTGAATAAAACCCAGTCTGCTTGACGGACTACACTAGCGCCGGGATCCCCCGCATGGGTGTCTGGCAGCCGTGGGATCCCCTGGATTGGTGTCTGGCAAAACCGACCCATGTGACGGTCTTGCCGGCGCCCGTCGCCCCACGCCAGCACTTCCTCCCCCCCGGGGCCCCGCGAAATGGAAAAAATCGTTTCCAAAACTGCAGGTCACGGGAGCCGGGGAACCAGCCCCGATTCCGGGCTTCCTCGGCGGCGGGCGCCATTGCCGAACGACGGTCGCGTTTCCCAGCCCCCGGCGAGCAGGAGGCCAAAGACGACAGAGTGTCGTTTTTCCGGCCGGACGGAGCGGTGGCCCCGGCCACGCACGTGAAGCCAATCGCCGGGGAGATATGGCGGGCGGTCATCCTCGGCGGCCGAGACGCTACGGAGCCGGCGCCGGCAACGAGGGTAAATCATCCACATTCGCGCCGACCCGCGAGCCGGAACTTGGCAGAGGAACGGGGACGTGATTTCTTCTTCGCCACGGCTAGGACGATGGCAAGACGTTGGAAGACTGTTCACGGTCGCACGCATTCCCGCAACGCGGAAGGCGCCGAGTCGCGCGGGCAGATGCCGATCAGCCGTGCCGTCGAAGAGGTCTACAGGGCCCTCGGGTGCAAGGAGCACGGGATACCGCGGCGGATCGTCCGGGAATTCCTGGAAGCAAACTGCCGCGCCGGCTGGCATCACGTCGCCGGTCCGGGGGAGGTTCGGCGGGTGGATTACTACGACACGTCGCTGACCGAAGACCAGAAGAAGGAGCTCTTCAGGAGTCGCAAGCGGAAGGCGCACGACCCGGGTCATCCATGACCCGTCCCCCCCCGGATTCCAGTACACGCGGTTGGATCAGGAGTGAGCTACCGCCCCCCCGTGCCCCCGGGGCGCAGGCCTCCAGAATCCGTGCAGCTGCAGGCGCCATGTGATCAGTGGCCGGAGAAAACCGTCACATGTGACGGTTTTCGCCCCTGTGGGTCCTGAAAACTGACGGCAACCATAATCATGCCGCTTCTCTCGTGTAGAAATGATGCAATCCGCCGACTTTCGGAAAGGCAACGACCCTGCCCAACTCTGGCGGAACTGTCGCTCTTGGTTCAGGACAATCCTTTGCCAAGGACAGATGCGTGCGACACCGGTGATAGTATTCGAAATAGGATTCGAGAATTCGGCGCAAATGCCCCTCGTTGAAAATGATCACGTGATCCAGGCAGTCTCGTCGGATTGAGCCGATCATTCTTTCGCAGTATGCATTCTGCCAGGGAGACCGATACGCCGTTTTGGTCTCCTTGATGTTCATTCCCTTCACCCGCGCAGAAAACTCAGGGCCGAAGGTGGTATCGTTGTCCCGAATGAGGTGCTTGGGTGCCGAGTCCCACGGCAATGCTTCCACGATCTGTTGGGCCGTCCACCGCGCGGTGGGATTCTCGGTCACGTTGAAATGCACGACTCGCCGCCGCTCATGAATCAGAACCACAAAAACATACAAGACGCGAAACGTCGCGGTCGGCACCGTAAAAAAGTCGATACTCGCGATGGCTCTGGTTTCGTTAGTAAGAAACGACTTCCACGTCGGCGACGGCGTCCCGCTCCTTCGGTTCCGATCTTGATCGACCGTCGACTTGCAGACCGTGATTCCCAATTTGGCTAATTCCCCGATGATGCGAGGAGTGCCCCAAGTCGGATTCGCCTGGCTCATGGTTCGGATCAGCTCTCGAACTTCCCGAGCGACTCTTGGCCGTCCCGGCCCCTTCTTTCGGCTTTTCCGGGTCCAGAATTTTTTGAAGCGATTCTTCTGCCAATCGAGGATCGTTCGAGGCCGGGCGATCAAGAGGACCTTGTGCCAACCATCTGCAACTCTCGAATAGAGCACCCAAAAGAGCCGATCACGATCCGTGAACTGCGGCCGTTTCGAGTTTCGCTGCAACACCATCAGTTGTTGGCGCAACGCCAGGTTCTCCAAAGCCAATTCCCGTCTGCCTCGGAACCAGCAAATTACGAATCTCGCCATCAAGTTCCCCCAGATTCCCATCACCCCAAAGCATCTCAACTATCAACCTAAGTGCAACGCTATCAGCGTGCGGGGAGTTTTCAGGACCCACAGCATGCGCCTCGCTTGCCGATGGCTGAGGGATTCTGTGCGGCTACGTTTCTCTTCAAGATGCTCTAGCGCGGCGGATTCCACCACCGGCCCAGATGGCGAAAAATCGGACATCCGGCCCGGCCCCCGGCCCCCGGCCCCCGGCCCCTTCGCTCGGCGCAGGGCGGGACGAAACCGCAGAATCGCCGGAATTCTGCCGGTTTGCGCACGATCTGAGAAGCTCCGGGCGTAGGATCCGTAATATATTCACGACTGGCTTGCCGGCGCCGAATTTGATTCAAATAGCCGCCCCGGTTTCCGACAGTCCACCGATCGTCTTATGAGGAATTCTTCGTTGTCCCTTTCAGCTGCCTTCCTGGCGGCGTGTGCCCCGGTCCTTTTCGCTGCCGAGGGCCGCGTCCGCTACGACCGCGACATCCGGCCGATCCTGTCCGAGAATTGTTTTGCCTGCCATGGTCCGGACGAGCACGAGCGCAAGTCCAAGCTTCGTTTCGACGTGAAGGACGGCGGGCTTTTCAAGGCTCGCAAGGGCGTCATCGCGGTGGTTCCCGGCAAGCCGAACGAGAGCGAGATCATCTATCGCCTCACGACCGACGACAAGGACGACGTGATGCCGCCGACCAAGACCGAGAAGGCGCTCACCTCCAAGCAGGTCGCCATCATCAAGAAGTGGATCGAGCAGGGCGCCGAATGGGAGGGCCACTGGGCCTACGAACTTCCGCGCAAGGCCACCGTCCCGAAGGGGGTGCACCCGGTAGACCACTTTATCGGGGAACGCCTCGCCGCGGAGGGGCTCCAGGCCTCGCCGCCCGCCAAGCCGCACACCTTGATGCGGAGATTGAGCTTCGATCTGACCGGCCTGCCGCCCACGCCCGATGACGTGGCCTCCTTCCGTAAGCAGGCCGCCACCGATCTTCCCGGGGCGGTTGCCGCGTCAGTCGATCGGCTTCTCGACAGTCCGCGCTACGGCGAGCGCATGGCGGCCTTCTGGCTCGACCTGGTTCGCTATGCCGACACGATCGGCTACCACAGCGACAACCCGATGAATGTCTTCGTCTATCGCGAGTGGGTGATCAACTCCTTCAATTCGAACCAGCGCTTCGACGAGTTCACGCGCTGGCAGTTGGGCGGGGACCTGATGCCGAATTCGACCGACGACCAGAAGGTGGCTTCCGGATACAACCGCCTCCTGCAGACCACCGAAGAGGGCGGGGCGCAGGCCAAGGAATACATCGCGATCTACGCCGCGGACCGGGTGCGCAACATTTCCGGCGTCTGGCTCGGCGGGACCCTGGGATGCGCGCAGTGCCACGATCACAAGTTCGATCCCTACAGCTCGAAGGATTTCTACTCGATGGGGGCCTTCTTCGCGGACATCAAAGAGAATGGCGTCGGCCGGCGGGAGGCCGGGATGACGGTCGTGACGGCGGCGCACAAGAAGCGTGCCGCCGAACTGGATGCCAGGATCGCGGAACTGTCCAGGCTGGCGGTGGCTTCCACGCCCGGCTTCGCAGCCGCGCAGGCCGAGTGGGAGAAAGGGATCGCCTCATCGGTCGAACCGGTTCTCGACGACTGGCACCTCATCGGACCGCTGACCGGGGGGGATGCCGACAAGGTTTTCAATACCGAGTTCGGACCGGAAAAAGGGATCGACCCGAAGGCGGAAATCAACGGGAAGAAGTGGCAGAAGCGGACCGATCTGCCGGACGGAGCGGTGCACGCCCTCCCGCCGGACGGGAACGCGGCCTGGTATCTCTACCGCACCATCAAGACTCCGGCCGCCACGCAGATTGCCCTCTCGCTGGGCTCCGACGACGGCATCCGGGTCTGGCTGAACGGCGAGGAAAAGCTGAGCAAGAACGTCGGGCGTGGACCGGCCCCGGACCAGGAAAAGCTTACGGTGGGCCTCAAGCCTGGCAACAACCAGTTCCTGATGAAGATCGTGAATCGCGGCGGAGGCGCCGGATTCTACTTCAAGGCCGGCGGCAGCAACGTGCCGGCGAAACTCGTGGCGATCGTCAAGACTCCAGTCGACAAGCGCAGTGAAGCGCAACGCACCGAGCT
>CAUZKZ010000501.1:0-4197 GCA_963580345.1 Verrucomicrobiia bacterium
TCTGCTTGGTATTCAGGAGTTTTCCGAACTTCGCGACCCCCGGCGAGATCGACCTCGCAGGTGCCAGCCTCGCTGTTCCCCGCACCCTCCACGCCGCATAAGCGGCCCTAGTTTCGGACACCGATGTCCTCTAATCCCTCTGTCTCTCTGGAAGGCCAGCGACGATTCCTTATAAATGACCTGTCCCTCTGTGGCTGGTCCCTGGGCAGCAACGGCCGGGCCCGATTTGAATTGCGCCAGCCGGGAATGTTGATCGGTGAGGATGCCAGGTTGGAGGCGCCGCAGCTCTTCAAGTTGCCCATGCAGCTGTGCCGGGTGATGGATGTGCCGGATCTGGTTTCGTGGGGAGAGATCGATCTGGATACCGGCCTTGGGTGGAACGTGCACTACAACGCGATTTTCTACAATACGGCCGTCATCACTCTATTCGGAGTCAATCCCAAGTTGGACGTCATTCCCCTCATGTTTCCCGGTCCGCCCAATGCGGGCTCAACCTCGGCCACCTTTCATCCGCGGGACGATGGCCTGCTCGACTTCACTCTCACCGCGAACATGTTCATCCCGCTGGGCACGGACATCCGGGGCGACCCGGTTCGCTGGCCCATGCCCTTCACGACGCCCGACGGGAAAACCGCCTCCATCTTCTCCCGCTGCGCCTCACTGCACCCGAACATCAGGATTACAACGAGGGCCTCTGACCCGATCCCCCCTGGAACATCCGAAAACGGTTCTTTGAATCTGAACCCAAACAGCGTCATGGAACTCACCGCGCTGACCCGCAATACGACCTTTGGCGATGACTTCAATCTGAACATGGACGCGCTGGGTGGCCCCATGTACGGCCGGGCGCACCTCCAGGGAAGAATGAGACTGCAGCTCGGTCCTCCGGTCGGGAAGTCGGATCTTCTGCCCATCTCGGTGCGGGTTCTCAGGCCCGGTGGGTTGTTCAGCGAAGAGCGCGTTCACATGCGCTTCGTCCCGCCCGGCTGCTCGCGGGGGATGCCGGCTCCTCGAGAGCATTTGAAAGCCCCCTCGGGTGTCGTTTACAACATTCGCGATGTCGCCTATGTCGATGACGGCTACAACATCAGCCTTGGCTGCGTCAATCGACACACCGGTCGCGTGATGGGCCCCTTGCTCCATCGCGGGTACGTTTCCCAGGAGTTCCTGCAAAAGCTCGTGGAAACCGAGCTTGGCACGCCCGCCGACAGCTTTGCCTACCGCGGCCCCGCCCGTCTTGCACGCGGCCGGAGCGGCGAGCTCGTCTACCGGTTCAGTGGAGACCTTTACATCCCCTATCCGACCGGTTTCCTCTGGCCAAAACCCGACGAACCGGGAGGATTTCCGGCAAAGGATGGGTCCTTCCTCGTGCCCTTCATGCGCCTGCGCGGGGCAACCCCCCTGCCCTGCCCGAATGGACTTCGCGGGGAAGGAAAGCAGGTAACCACCACGATAAACGAGAAGATCAGTTATCGGTTCGACCTTCCCGGCGATCCGGCAACGGGAGATCCTGCCTTCGAGTTCCACCACCACGACCTGGAAGCCGGCTTCCATCTTGTGGAACTGGTGTGGATCGCCTATTTCAATGCCCAGGAGGAGGGCACCGAGCCGGATTGTGTGGCCCTCACCGGGTTGGGCACCTGGAGCGCCGACCCCGAGGGCAAGCTGCATTTCCTTTCCGCGTTTATGAGGGAAGCGGAGGGAGAATCCTATTTCAACATCCTGGTCGATGGTGGTGCAACCACTTGCGCCCACCTTCGCCCCAGGCTGGAAGATTCATTGTCGTAGATAACAGGAGACAAAACCACTTAAGCAGGAAGCAAGAACCATGTCCGACACAGACACCCAATACAACTATACCAAATTCACGATGGCCCCCTACGCGGTGGATTATGCCGGGCCGAAGGCCGGTGAACAGATGCCTCCCTGGGAGGGGGTCGACGTCGATGGGAAGCCAGTCTCCTCCTCATCCTTCGACGATAAGTACGTCGTGATGGAAACCGGGTCGTACACCTGCCCGATGTACGTTGGTCAAATCGATGAGATGACCAAGCTCGCGGAAGAATTTCCCGAGGTCGCTTGTCTCGTCATCTATACTCGTGAGGCGCACCCCGGCGAACGCTTCGGCGCCCACACCTCGATGGATGGGAAGAAGGCCGCCGCGCTGGCCGTGAAAAAGGACTACCATGAAATGCGGACCATTGTCGTCGACGACCTGGAGGGCCGCATCCACCGGGCCATGGGCGGGCTCCCCAACCAGTTTTACGTGATATCGCCCTCGGGGAAAGTGATGATGCGGGGTGACTGGGCCAAGCCACCCGTCATTGCGGAGCTGCTTCGCAAGGGAGATCCGGACCTGGTAATAGAACACCAGTTTTACGATCCAAAGAGACCCCCTTTCTGGAAGTTCTTAGGCGTGATGTACAAGGGGGGCTTTCGGGCCGTCTGGGATTTCATTCGTTCCTATCCGGCGTTTCGAAGACACCAAAAACAAAAGAAGAAGCATTGAGATGCCGGGGAGTTGCCCGTCTCTCCCGGCGGGGCGGACACCCAACCCTACTTCCCCGCGCCGGGAGTGACCCGGTAGAGCCGGCCTTCGAGGGAGCCGTTCAGCAGCGGAACCGAGTCTTCGAGGGTGCCCCCGAATAACGGGGCTGCATCGTGATTGGCGGTGTAAATCGCCGCGCGCCCGCCGGCCAGGTGCCGGCCGAGAAACTCACCGAGCGCCTTGTAGAGCGGGCCGATGTCCTCCTCTTCCCCGCTCCGGATTCCGTAGGGCGGATTGCACACCGCGGTGCGGAATCCTCCTCCCGGATCGAATTGCTGGAAGTCGCAGTGTTCCAGTTCAATCGGAGCGTTCGAAAAATGGCTATCCCGGATCTCTTGCAGGGTTCGGAAGGTGCCTTCGTCGATCTCGAGACCCAGCAGGCGCAGTCCATCCGGATCGGGGATTTGCGCCTCTTCGAGCTTGCGCCGCTCCGCACCATGAATCTCCGGGTCGTAATCGTAGAGGGCCTCGAACCCGAACCGCCGCCGGAGGTTCGGCGCGATCCCGGCCGCCATCATCCACGCCTCGAAGAGGAAGGTCCCCGCCCCACACATGGGATCAATCAAGGGCGATCTCCGGTCCCAGCCCGAGAGCGCGAGCAATCCGGCCGCGAGATCCTCCTTGATCGGCGCCTCTCCGTGCTCAGTCCGGTACCCTCGCTTGAAGAGCGGAGTCCCGGAGGTATCGATGGCGAGGGTGGCCTTGTGCTTTTCGAGGTAGACCACGACATGGACGTCCGGGTCACGCTTCTCGATCGATGGCCGCACCCCGTCACAGAGCTTGCGAAAGGTATCCGCAATCCCGTCCTTCACCCGGTGGATCGCGTAGCGGGTATGCGTGATCTTCGGCGAGTGCCCCTTGATGTCGATACGGATCCGGGACTGCACCGGGAAGAGCTTGTGCCAGTTCGTCTTGCGCGACTGGTAGTAGAGCAGGTCGTAGTTGCGAGCGTTGAAACTCCGGATCGGACGCAGGACATTGAGCGCCGACCGCAGCCCCATGTTGGCCCGGTAGAAACCCGCCATGTCGGTGACGATCTCGACCGCCCGCTTGCGCACCTCCACCACCTCGATCTGCAGTTCCCCGAGTTCCTCTGCCACCACCGGTTCCAGTCCCCCGCGACAGAGGACGAAGCCTGGAAGGCGGCTGGGATCGGGGGCGGACGCGGGGGCGGGCATGACGAGCGGGAGACCGGTTTGTAACGAGGTGATAATTAGATGACATGGTTCTCGTGTCCTGGAAGTGAAACTCGTTGAATAATTCGCGAGCAATCTTTTTCAATTTCAAGGCGCAACGAGGGATTTGGTCCAGGGCGAATTCAAAATTCTAAAGAATATTATCTAACAGAAGGGACACGAACTCGTTCACGCTGCGAGTTTATGTTCTAGTTCTGATGGTGAATTATAGGCGGATTCAATTTGTTATCGAATATCGCCCCATGGCTGTAAATCAACGTTTTACGCATTTTCGTTCTGACCAAACCCCCGTGATTCCAAGGGTTGGAGGGCTTCGTTCAGAACAAAAATGCCGTCCTGTTCTGCGGTTCCAGATCACAGCCATCCCATAGGGTCTGTCGGAGCTTCTGGAAGTCCTGATTTTGCGTTGATTTAGAGTGGTTCTGGGGGTTTGGAATTTTCGAATTTCCGCGG
>CAUZKZ010000502.1:0-4180 GCA_963580345.1 Verrucomicrobiia bacterium
AGAAGTGAGCGGAGGAATGGAGTGAGGGATGGCCGCGGTGTTCCGTTGCCTCAAAACGGAGAGATTGCCCAACGTGGCATTCCGCGGCTCTCGGAGCAATCGCCCACCGATAACGCCGACGAAAATGACACCTCCCAATTTCCAAATAAATCCCAACTGCAATCGCCATTTTTCAAGGCCTACGGCCAACATTTCAATTGAAGTTTGATTTTTGGGTCATGAGGTTTATTTGGAAATTGCGGGTTCGAGTTTTTGGCGGATGTGATCGATAACCGCGAAACGAAATCACAGCGAAGTACTCTCCAACGTGTTAATGTTCCCACCGAATTGATTCGACCTCTATGGATTCAACTCTCAGCGGCCTCCTGGAGGTGCTTCCCGCCGAGCGGGTTTACACCGATGCGGTGTATTTGGCGGCCTACGAGTCGGACGGCTTGACGGCCTTCAAGGCCAAGCCGCGGGCGGTGGTGGTGCCGGAAACGCTG
Source organism: Verrucomicrobiia bacterium (assembly GCA_963580345.1). Taxonomy (GTDB): domain Bacteria; phylum Verrucomicrobiota; class Verrucomicrobiia; order Verrucomicrobiales; family Akkermansiaceae; genus Roseibacillus_B. The sequence goes on from CAUZKZ010000502.1 coordinate 486, forward strand.
GAGGAAGTGATCGGAGTGGTGCGCTGGTGTCACGATCACGAGGTGCCCTTCGTGGCGCGGGGGAGCGGGACATCGTTGTCGGGCGGATCGTTGCCGGTGGAGGAGGGCATCGTGATTGCGCTGAACCGATTGAACCGGATCCTCGAGGTGGACCCCGTTGACCGGGTGGCGGTGGTGGAACCCGGCGTGATCAATCTGGATGTGAGCCGGGCTGCAGACGAGTTCGGGCTTCACTTCGCGCCGGATCCATCGAGCCAGAGCATCTGCACGATCGGTGGCAACGTGGCGTTCAATTCCGGCGGGGCGCATTGCCTGAAGTACGGGATGACCGCCAACCACGTGCTGGGCATCAAGGCGGTGCTGGGGACGGGCGAGGTGGTGGAGTTCGGGGGGCGGAGCCGCGAACAGATCGGTCCGGATTTCGCGGGGCTCTTCTGCGGATCGGAAGGGCTGTTCGGAGTGGGCCTGGAGATCACCCTGCGTCTGCTGCCCAAGGCGGAGTGCTTTCACACCGTCCTGGCGGGCTATCGTTCCCTGGAGGAGGCGGGCCATGCCGTGGCGGCCGTGATCGATTCGGGGCTCCTGCCGGGCGCGCTGGAAATCATGGACGCCCTCGCGATCGAGGCGGCGGAGGCCGCGGTGGCGTGCGGGTATCCGAAGGGCGCAGAGGCTGTCCTGATCGTGGAACTGGAAGGGCCGGTCGAAAAGGTGGCGGCGGAGCGGGAGCAACTGGATGGGATCCTGGCGGACACGAGTGCCTTCGAGACCCGAGTGGCGGCCGATGAGGAGGAGCGCATGACGATCTGGCGGGGGCGCAAGAGCGCTTTTTCGGCGGTGGGGCGGTTGAGTCCGGACTTCATCGTGCAGGACGGAGTGGTGCCGCGGACCCGGCTGGGCGAGGCATTACGGAAGATCGGGGAGATGTCGGCGGAGACGGGATTTCGCGTGGCGAACGTCTTCCACGCGGGGGATGGCAATCTGCATCCGCTCATTCTGTACGATGGGCGGGAGGAAGGTGCCCTGGCGGGTGCGGAGGCGTTGGCGGGGCGCATCCTGAACATGTGCGTGGAGATGGGGGGCTCGATCACGGGCGAGCACGGGGTGGGAATGGAGAAGCGGGACTTCCTGCCCGGAATGTTCTCGGAGTACGACATTGAAGTGATGAAGAGGGTCCGCGCCGCCTTCGATCCGAAGGAGGTGGCGAATCCCGGGAAAATGTTTCCGGGGGCGGAGGCGCCGGCCTTGTCCCAGCACGGGATGCATCCGCTCGAGAAGGCGGGCCTGATCTCGAGGGAGTGATGGCGGCGCGACCGGTCAGTGCGAAGGAAGTGGCGGAGGCCGTGCACGCGCACGCGCACGTGGCGGCGGCGGGCGGCCGGACGAAAAAACCGTTGGTGGGCGAGGGCGAGGTGATCGAGATGGGAGGCCTCTCGGGAATCGCTGAGTATGAGGCCTCGGAGTACACATTTACGGCGAGAGCGGGCACGCCGGTGCGGGAGGTCGAGGGAGCGCTGAAGGAGAAAAGGCAGTACCTGCCATTCGACCCGCTGTTCGTGGAAGGGGGCGCCACGCTGGGCGGGACGATTGCGGCGGGGGTCTCGGGTCCGGGGCGATTTCGCTACGGGGGCCTGCGGGATTTTCTGATCGGGGTTGAGTTTGTGGACGGGAGCGGGCGCCTGGTGCGCTCGGGCGGCAAGGTGGTCAAGAACGCGGCGGGATTTGACCTGCCGAAATTCCTGGTGGGAAGCCTGGGGAGATTTGGGATCGTGACGGAGGTGAGCTTCAAGGTCTTCCCGGCTCCGGTGGAGACCGTGACGCTCCGAGTGAGTTGCGCCAATCACGAGGTGGCGGGGGAGCGCCTGGCGGAGGTGGCCCGCTCGCGCTGGGAGGCGGAGGCTCTGGACTACGACCTCGCGGCTCGCTGCATGGTGGTGCGTCTCGGCGGACCGGGCCGGGCCCTGGACCTGCTGTGCGGGGAGATCGAATCCCGCTGGAGGGGCGAAGTGGAGCGGGTCGATCCGGAAACTGCGGCGGAAGGGTGGGCCGACTTTCGGGAATGGGCGGGAGCAGCGAAGACCGGCAGCCGGGTTGTGAAGATTCCGATGACGTTGTCGCAATTCGGACCTTTGAGAGAGGGCCTGGAGGAAGTCGGGGCCGGAGGAGGGCGGCTTTCCTCGGGCGGGGCGGTGTGGTGGCTGGCAGTGGATGAGGACCGGATGGAGGGCGTTCATGCCGCCCTGGAAGAGAAGGGCTTCGCGGGTTTGGTGGTGAGAGGCGAACCGTGGTCGTCGCCCTGGATAGGACGACGCGAAATGGCCGGGATCCTTGGTGCGGTGAAGGAGGCCCTGGATCCGGTGGGACGCTTTCCGGGGCTCTGACCAGAATGCGGATGACAAGACAAGGATCAAGGGCTGGACTTCGCGGCGAGACGCCGCGGGCACGGCCTGCGGCAGGATGCCGCAGCTACGATTGACGAGACCATGCTGCACAAGATCGACGCGAAGCAGATCGGGCCCTTTGGCAAGCCGATGGAAGAAGCGGTGCGCAGTTGCGTGCACTGCGGGTTCTGCCTGGCGGCCTGCCCGACGTACGGGGAACTGGGACAGGAACTGGATACGCCCCGGGGACGGATCGTCCTGATGAAAGAGGTGCTGGAAGGCGGGTTGGAATTGGAAGATGCCCTTCCGCATCTCGATGCCTGTCTGGGTTGCCTGGCGTGCGAGCCGGCGTGTCCTTCCGGCGTGAAGTACCGCAACCTGATCAGCCCCTTTCGCGCTCTTGCCGATAAAAAGCGCAAACGGTCGTTGGGAGAGAAGCTGCGGCGACGGATGGTGGCGGCAACGCTACCGTTCGCCGGGCGGTTTCGGGCGGTGGCCACCCTGGCGAAATTCGCGAAACCCTTTGCGGGCCTGATGCCGAAGTCGATGCGGCCCATGATGGAGCTTCTCCCGGCGTCGTTGCCGGGCCGGCAACGGCTGGAAGAGCGCTACGAGGCTCGGGGCGGGCGCCGGGCGGTGGTGGCGCTCCTCGCCGGTTGTGCGCAGCAAGTCCTGGAGCCCGACATCAACGCTGCCACCATCGAGGTGCTCACGCGGAACGGGGTGGAAGTCCTGGTTCCGAGGGGCCAGTCGTGCTGCGGGGCTCTTTCGTGGCATGTGGGAGATCAGGGCGCAGCACAGAAATTCGCGCGGCAAAACCTGGCGGCCTTTCCGCAGGAGGTGGAAGCGATCATCACGAATGCCGCGGGGTGCGGATCCGGGATGCACGAGTACCCGCTCATCCTGGCGGGGACCGCGGACGAAGAACGGGCGGCGGAATTTGCGAAGCGAGTGATGGACGTGAGCGTCTTCCTTGCAAAGCTGGGGGACCTGGAGGAGATTCCGAACTCGGGGAAGGAGGTGACGGTGGCCTATCACGATGCCTGCCACCTCTCGAACGGACAGGGGGTGCGCAGCGAGCCGCGGCGATTGCTGAAGAGCATACCCGGAGTGACGCTGGTGGAACTGCGCAATGGGCACCTGTGCTGTGGCTCGGCCGGGACCTACAACCTCGATCAGCCCGAGATCGCGTCGTCGCTCGGAGAGCAAAAGGCGAAGGCGGCGGCAGATACGGGCGCCACGGTGGTGGCGAGCGGCAACATCGGCTGCCTGACGCAGATCGGGATGCACCTCGCGCGCTGGGGAGCCCCCGTGCGG
>CAUZKZ010000503.1:0-4172 GCA_963580345.1 Verrucomicrobiia bacterium
GCATCCTGGACCTCCTCGAGGAGAAAGGGGAACTGGACAACACCCTGATTGTGATCAACTCCGATCACGGTCTCCAGTTGGGAGAGCACGGGATTCACAAGAAGGTCAGTTTTTACGAGCAGACGGTATCCGTGCCCTTGATCTTCTCCTGGCCGAAGCACCTGCCGGCGGGCAAGGTCATCGAGGAACCGGTGGAACTGGTCGATTTTTTGCCCACCGTGCTCGACCTCGTCGGTGAGAAAGCAATTCCCGGCATCGCGGGCCGCAGCTTGCTCCCGCTGATCCGGGGTGAGCAGCAGGAGTGGCGGCCGGCAGTTTTCTCCGAGATGGATCAGTCCTTTAACGAATACACGTGCCTGCGCGTGGCCGCGGGCAGACAGATCATGGTGCGGACGAAGAAATGGAAGATGATCTACTTCCGCGACGAACGCGTTCCAGAGAAGGACGGAACGCTTTACAACCTCGCGAAAGATCCTGGCGAGACAATGAACCTCTACAATGACCCGAAATTGGCCGGCGTGATCAAGCAGCTGGAAACCCTGGTCGACGCCTGGGATGCGGGCAAGCGGAGCTGAAGACGAGCCCGAGACGCCGAGTCCGAGCCCACGGCACCGAGTCACCCACGCCTTCGGCGCCACGGCGTCGATACCATCCAGATCCGCAAGATGTGGCCTGGAAATTTTCTGTTAGAACGAAACACGTTGACCGACCTCAGTCTACGGACCGGTCTACAGTGCTGGCGCTCTCACAGTGCTCCGCGATTCGAGGAGAAGGAAACTGCGACGAGAAAAGAATCAGAGTGCGCATTGGTCGTCTGCACCAGGCGAATGTCAAGCGAATGAGACGATACAGGATCCATGAGAAAAGCCCCGGGGATCACCTCGTCTTCGAATAATTGGTCAGGCGACGCGGGTGCCGGACGTTGACGACGCTTGACTCCGAACTTGCTGCCTTGGCAATCTAAGTTACGGGAGAGGCTGAAAACGCGATTTCCCGGTAACCACATAACGTTAACCGAAAGAACTACCATGTCCGCCATCGCAGAGATCGAAATTCCGGAAGTCGCCTGCAGCCCGCGCGCTTCAGAATGGCTGTCCAGGCCCAAACAAATTCTCATCAACGGGGAGTGGGTGGATTCCGCCTCCGGCAAGACCTTTCCCGTTTATAATCCTGCGACAGGTTCGGAAATATGCCAGGTGGCCGAGGGGGACGCGGAGGACATCAACCGCGCCGTCGCCGTATCGCGGAGTCTGTTTGACAACGACAGGCATCCCTGGCGAAAAATGACTGCCTCCCAGCGCGGAAAGATCATCTGGAAGATCGGCGATTTGATCCTGGAGCATGCAGACGAATTCGCCGAGTTGGAATCGCTCGACAACGGCAAGCCGCGGGCGGTGGCTGCCGTCGCGGACGTTCCGCTTGCCGCCGATATGTTTCACTACATGGCCGGCTGGGCGACGAAGATCGAAGGCAACACCATTCCGATTTCGGTCTCGGGCGCGAGCTTCCATGCCTACACCTTGAGAGAACCCGTCGGCGTCGTGGGCCAGATCATTCCCTGGAATTTCCCGCTCTTGATGGCGGCGTGGAAACTTGGGCCCGCCCTGGCAACCGGCAACGTCGTCATCCTGAAGCCTGCCGAGCAAACTCCTCTTTCCGCATTGCGCCTCGGCGAGCTGCTCACCGAAGCGGGATTGCCGGATGGAGTGGTGAATATCGTTCCCGGCTACGGTGAAACTGCCGGCGCGGCCTTATCCGGGCACGACAGCGTCGACAAGGTGGCGTTTACCGGTTCGACGGAAGTCGGCAAGCTGATCGTCAAGGCTGCGGCCGGTAACCTGAAGAAGCTCACCCTCGAACTTGGCGGCAAATCGCCAAACATCGTCTACAAGGACGTTTCCGATCTCGAGAGCGCCATTAGCGGAGCCGCCAACGCGATTTTCTTCAATCACGGACAGTGCTGCTGCGCCGGTTCGCGTCTGATGATCGAAAAGGATATCTATGACGACGTTGTCAGCGGCGTTGTGGAACACGCCAAGAAGATCAGAATGGGACCGGGGCTGGCGCCGGACACCGATATGGGACCGTTGGTTTCCGATGAGCAATTCAACCGCGTGACCGGCTATCTCGACTCGGGGCGGGCCGAAGGCGCCTGCGCGATGGCCGGGGGCGAGCGCTACGGCAACCGCGGTTACTTTGTGCAGCCCACCGTTTTGACGGAAACAACTCCCGAGATGAAAGTCGTGAAGGAGGAAATCTTCGGACCGGTTGTTGTGGCAGAGGCGTTCGAGGACGACCGCAAAGTGCTGGCCGCTGCGAACGATTCCACCTACGGGTTGGCCGCTGCGGTATGGACAAAGGACATCGCCAAGGCGCATCGGATGGCCAGGCACCTGCGAGCCGGCACGGTTTGGATCAATTGCTATAACGTGTTCGACGCGGCCCTGCCCTTCGGAGGATACAAACAATCCGGATGGGGCCGGGAAATGGGCCACGAAGTATTGAATAATTACCTGCAAACCAAGGCCGTCGTCGCAGCGACTTGAATGCAATTGCCGGTATAACGGGGCCTGAGCTGGTTCGAATCGGGTCGAGGCTCCGCTGGATCGCGCGGCCTGGTCCCGCCCCCAGCGCAATAGCTCAAGCACTCAAATGCTCTCCCCTTCTCCTGACGCAAGCGGGGGAAGGCGGGCCGGTTGAAGCGAGCGGTGCAAACCCGTCCCCTCCGGGCCCGCGTCCGGATTATTCCTCGAGATCGCCCACTTGGAAAAACTCGCTCCGCGCACCGGGCGTGGAGTCGATCTCCACCTCGGTCACCTCGTCGGTGGCCAGGAATTCACTCAGGAGTTCACGGCGCTCCGCACGCAGATCGTGGACACGGAAGAGCTGGTAAAAATAGCCAGGGTCACTGCGGAACCGCAGATTGAAAAGCCCATCCCGCACGTGATGAACGTTCAAGATTCTCGGTGCCCGCGCCTCGGCCGCCCGGCTCCGGTTTTGCACGTCGGATTGATACAGAGACACCGGGAAATAGCCCACGCCCAAGGGTGGAACTCCCTCCGGGCCGTCGTCCGGAATCAACCACGCGGGCGAGTAGCGATAGGCGGCCAAACTTTCGCTGTTTTGATTGAGAAAGATCGATCCGGCGACCAGGTCTCCGCCGAATTCCTTCGATCGAGCTTTCTCAAAGAGGTGCTTGAGCAAGAGGTGGACGGCGTCAGTCCCATAGCTCGCCGAAGCGTCGTCCGATTCCTTGGCGCGGCCTCCGCAATTTGCCACTGCTGCAACGGCAATTCCGGCGTCGAGGTAAATGAAACAACGCGAGTAGTACGTCCCGATACTACCGTTATGATCCAGATAGGTACCGGCCGAGTCCGTCTTGACGCCCCATCCAAGAGCATAGTCGGCATCGTCTGCGTGCTGCCTGGGAAACGGCGTATGTAGATCCGCCCTGGTGGCCGGGCTCAGAGTGAGCGATCCCTCGCTGCCGGTGAGATGAAGCCGGCAGAATTTGAGCCAGTCCTCGATCGTGCAGTAGAGCGCACCGGCCGGCGCCTGCGGGGGATGCAATTGCTTGTCGAGGACGATCAGATCGTAAGAATAATCCTTGGCGCGATAATGGCCATGCGGCTGATACTGGCCCTTGTCGACCGGCACTCCGAAGTCAGCGGTCGTGATACCGAGGGGGCCCAGCAACCTGCTCTGCATGAGGTCCTCGTAAGTTCCGTCTGCCATCTGCTCGATGGCGGCGCCCAGGATGAAGAAGTTTTCATTGGCATAGCGCCAAGCCGTGCCTTGAGGGACCACCAGTTGGCTTATCGGATCAAGGTGTTGCCGGGTGAGCATTGAGTTGGTGATTGCCCTGCGGATGACTCGCGGATCACCGCCCGTCTTGGTGGCGTCGAGTTCGCTCCCGTTGACGCCAGGAGGCGAGGTGATGCCGAGAGTCGCCACGATGGGAAGCATGTGGGCGCTCAGGATCGGGCTTCGGCACGATCCCGCACGCGGACCTTGTCCGCGGCTAATCGGAACCGCCGGATACGGACCCGTATGTCCGGTGGTGTGGGCTTTCTATTACCCACAAGTATTGAGATTTCTAGGGGTCGGCCTTCCTCTTGAATATCTCGATGTTTGTTTCGATGAGCTCCTCGATGATCTTCCGTAGCTTCGAG
>CAUZKZ010000504.1:0-4168 GCA_963580345.1 Verrucomicrobiia bacterium
CTCCGAACCTGATGCGGATCATGCCGACGCAGGGAGTCTGGACAGATTGAGCCGCTCTTCCTCGCCGCGCAAACCGCGCGGCGATTCTCATTTCAAGAAAGAAGGTCATGATCAGTCCTGAAGAACACGGAACCAACCAGGAGGCAGCCAGCCTCTTCCCCAACTCCACTCGCGTCTACGTCAACGGCAGGCAGCATCCGGACCTCCGGATCCCCCTCCGCGAGATCGCGCTCTCCGAGACCAGCCACCCGGACGGCCGCGTGGAACCGAACCAACCGATCCGCGTCTACGACTGCTCCGGGCCGTGGGGAGATCCCGGGTTCCAGGGTGCTATCACGGAAGGCCTCCCCGCCCTCCGGCGCGAGTGGATCCTGGCTCGAGGCGACGTGGAGGAATACGAAGGCCGCGGCACCAGGCCGGAAGACAACGGCTATCTCTCCACGGAGCACGCCCGCAAGTTCAACGAAAACAAGGCCTCGAAGAACAAGCTCAAGGAGTATCCCGGATTGCGACGCAAGCCGCTGCGCGCCAGGAACCATCCCGTCACGCAACTCTGGTACGCGCGCCAGGGAATCGTCACCCCCGAGATGGAGTTCATCGCGATCCGCGAAAACCTGGGCCGCATGGCTGCCTTCGAAGCGCGGCATGACTCCTATCCGGAGGGTCCCGACGCTCTCAATACCACGCCCGAAGGCTACAATATGCCGCGGCCCTCCGAGATCGATCCCCGCCGGCAGGTCTCGCGCAACACCCTCGACCATCAGCACCCGGGCCAGAACTGGGGCGCGAAGCTTCCCGCCCATATCACCCCGGAGTTCGTGCGCGACGAAGTCGCCGCGGGGCGGGCCATCATCCCCTCCAACATCAATCATCCCGAGGCGGAACCCATGATCATCGGGCGAAACTTCCTGGTCAAGATCAACGCCAACATCGGAAACTCCGCCGTCGCTTCCACCATCCATGAGGAGGTCGAGAAGATGCAGTGGGCCACCAAGTGGGGTGCCGATACCGTCATGGACCTCTCCACCGGCAAGAACATCCATGCCACCCGCGAGTGGATCGTTCGCAACTCCCCCGTCCCCATCGGCACCGTTCCCATCTACCAGGCCCTCGAGAAGATCAACGGCCGCATCGAGGACCTCACCTGGGAACTCTTCCGCGACACTCTCATCGAGCAGGCCGAGCAAGGGGTGGACTACTTCACGATCCACGCCGGCGTCCTTCTTCGCTTCATCCCGCACACCGCGAAGCGCATGACCGGCATCGTCTCGCGCGGCGGCTCCATCATGGCGAAATGGTGCCTCCATCACCACACCGAGAGCTTTCTCTACACCCACTGGGACGAGATTTGCGACATCTGTGCAGCCTACGATGTGAGCTTCTCGATCGGCGACGGTCTGCGTCCGGGATCCATCGCGGATGCCAACGACTACGCCCAGCTCGCCGAACTCGAGGTGCAGGGCGAACTCACCGAACGCGCATGGGCGAAGGGGTGCCAGGTCATGAATGAAGGCCCGGGCCACGTTCCGATGCATCTCATCCAGGAAAACATGCAGAAACAGATCGAGTGGTGTCACGGCGCCCCGTTCTACACCCTCGGCCCCCTCACCACCGATATCGCTCCCGGATACGATCACATCACGAGCGGAATCGGCGCCGCCATGATCGGCTGGTACGGCTGCGCCATGCTCTGCTACGTGACGCCCAAGGAACATCTCGGGTTGCCGAATCGCGACGACGTGCGCGAGGGAGTCATCACCTACAAGATCGCGGCCCACGCCGCCGACCTCGCCAAGGGACACCCCGCCGCACAGGAACGCGACAACGCGCTCTCCAAGGCGCGCTTCGAGTTCCGATGGAACGACCAGTTCAATCTCTCCCTCGACCCCGACCGGGCCCGTGGGTACCACGACGAGACCCTCCCGCAGGAGGGCGCCAAGACCGCGCACTTCTGCTCGATGTGCGGCCCCACTTTCTGCTCCATGAAGATTACGGAAGACGTGCGAAAATACGCCGAAGCGCAGGGATTGACCGGGGAGCAGGCCCTCGAGGAAGGCCTGAAGGAAAAGGCAAAGGAGTTTGCAGAAACGGGTGGAGAAATCTATAGTTGAAGCGTGTCCGAACTGGCCATCAAGCTCCCGGCTTACGCAAACCAGACCGAGTTCAACCTGCGGCGCTGGGAGGAGGTTCTCGCGGATCCCTCCCTGGTCGGCATCAAGCACCGCATCGAAACCGACCGCCATGGACACATCATCATGACACCACCTCCAGGGCGCCCGCACGGAGCAAAGCAATCCAAGATCGACCGCAAGTTGGGTGAGCTGTTTCCCGACGGCGAAATCGTCACGGAATGCCCCATCTCGACATCCGATGGCGTCCGGGCGGCGGACGTGGCATGGCTGTCTCCCGCCTTGTCTCAAAGAACCGCCGGCGAAAATCTCCTCGCGGAGGCCCCGGAAATCTGCGTCGAAGTCATTTCCCCCTCAAATACAGAAGAAGAAATGGCCGACAAAAAGGCTCTCTATTTCGCCGCCGGCGCAAAGGAGGTTTGGTTCTGCCGGGAGGACGGAACGATGGAGTTTTTTCTCGGAGCCGATGGCCCGGCCGTTGCAGCGTCTGCGCTGTGTCCCGAGTTTCCGGCAACGATCGAGGCTTGAGACCAAATCCATCACCTGTCGGGACTGATCGCGTTCGAGCCCGAAGTATTCTGTCTTTCCCCGAACCGCTATGATTCGCGATTCGGCGGTGGCGAACCTCAGGCCATGATGGCATCCGCCACCTCTCTGGCCTTCTCCTCTCCGACCAGGTGGGCGGCCAGGGCGAGCCCAAACTCCACGGCCGTCCCCGCGCCGCGGGCAGTGATCACCTTTCCGTCCACCACCACCCGCTGATCGGGCTCGGCACGGGTCAATTCCCATCAACGGCATGGTGCGGAATCTAGCCTTCCAGCAATTTGCGCAATTCCTGTTCAAACGTGGTCAAGTCCGCCTCGGATGGCTCGTGGTCCGGGTTGGCGGGATCGAGACCCGGCCTCCCCATCTGATCGATGAACCACGCCGCCTTCTCCCCATCGCTGAAGGTGACCATCCCGCTCGCCACGGCGCCGGAGCGGGGAAGTTCATCGGCCGTGACAGTCACTTCCCCGGCCGGGGCCGGAGCGCCGGGTTCGACTTGCGACGGAACCTCCGCCGGCTCGTCCGCCTCCCCTTCAGGCTCCTCGGCCGCTTCCGGCTGAAGATCAATTCCCAGGTCCAGCACGAGGAAGCGGGTGTCCATGTAGGTCACGTTGAGTCCGAACTGGGCTTTGAGCCGTTGCTGGACCTCGGCAAGCTGCGAGCCCTCCGCCGCCCATTGTTCCAGGGCGTTCCGCTGCTCGTCGGTGAGGTCCTTTGCACTGATCATCTGCTTCGCCCGCTTCTACCGGGATATTCCGGAGATCGGAAGATCTTTTTCGTCTAGATCAAGCCGGCGCCCTCTTGCCGCGCCCGCACCGCGAGTTCAAAGGCGCGACGCTCCCCGTAGCGGCGAATGGAAAACTTGATACAGCGACGGCGTCCGGATTCAGGCGACCAGGTAGCCTGCCAGAAATGGTACTCCGTCCCGTTGGGGGCCACCACCGTCACTTTTGAGACGCCCACCACGCCGGAACTGTTGCGGGCCGAGCGCCGGCATATGCGCACCGGCTCCCCGGACTCGAGCCGGCGCAGGATTCGGTCCCGCCACTGGCGTGCCGCCTCGAATGAACCACGCGATCCGCCGTGCAAACGATCCGAGAAATACTTGGCGTACTTCACCCCGCGCCGCTGCAGCCGGACCTGCCAACCGTGCGTTCCCGCCCCGGGTAAATCAATACGGGCAATCGCGTATGTCTCTCGCCGGGTCTCCATTCTCTTTCAAGCCTGAAAGCGATTGGCCACCGTGTCAAACTCGTCGAACCGGCAATCGGGCGAGACTGGCGGCGAGCATCGCCCGAGGGAACGAGGTCCCCTTCCCCGTCCCATCTGCGATGATCTGCCGGCATTCGTGGAAATTTGCGAAAAAACGAGAGGTCCGACGCCGACCTACCCCGACTTTCGCTATTCGCGCTCGAAATTGGCTAAATTCTTCGCTTTGTCAGGCTGGAACCCATGATCTAGCAAGGGTGTGATTTCAAATCAGCCTGTGGTGG
>CAUZKZ010000505.1:0-4156 GCA_963580345.1 Verrucomicrobiia bacterium
GGCATCGACTATCTCCTCAGCGAGGAATCCCTCGAGATCCACCCCGCCGACGCCGAAGCCTGGGGCATCAGAGATGGCGAGATCGTTGTGATGGCCAGCCGCCGTGGTGAGATCCAGATCAAGGCCCGCCTCACCGACGTCTCCCCGCGCGGCACCGTCTTCACTTCCTTCTCCTTCGCCAGCGTCCCCGTCAACATCCTCACCGGCGGCGGCTACGACCCCATCACCGAAACCGCGGAGCTGAAGGTGTGTCCGGTCAGGGTGGAGAAGGTGTAGCGTGGCGGCGCTTTTCAAGCGCCCCGCCCTTCCGGAGCTTCTCACGCGGGTTGAGTAACCGATCCTGGGAGGAGCCTTTGTAGCAAGGACTCCCAAATTGATTGGAGGAGCTCATCCAGAGTCACTCCCTTTCGGGCATGGCGCCCGTCCCCCATCGCGCCACTCGTATCCCGCACGCGGGAGTGTCCGAGGATATCCCGGGCGGGGCGTTTGAACGTGGCGGCGCTTTCCAAGCGCCACGCCCTTCCGGAGCTTCTCACGCGGGTTGAGTAGCCGATCCTGGGAGGAGCCCTTGCAGCAAGGAGTCCCAAATTGATTGGAGGAGCCAATCCAGAGTCACTCCCTTCCGGGCATGGCGCCCGTCCCCCACCGCGCCACTTGTATCCCGCACGCGGGAGTGTCCGAGGATATCCCGGGCGGGGCGTTTGAACGTGGCGGCGCTTTCCAAGCGCCACGCCCCTCCGGAGCTTCTCACGCGGGTTGAGTAACCGATCCTGGGAGGAGCCTTTGTAGCAAGGACTCCCAAATTGATTGGAGGAGCTGATCCAGAGTCACTCCCTTTCGGGCATGGCGCTTGAAAAGCGCCGCCACATTCACCCCACCCGCTCCGCACCCGCATACACCTTTAAAGTTCGGCGACCGGAGGAACGCCACCAGCGTCTGGATCGTCTCCTCCGCAAACTCCACTGCTGGCGACGAGGAGGCCGACCTGATGGCCTCAATCGTCCCAACCCGACCGCCTATGGCGGCGAGAGCCCCGCGTAGATCTGGAGGAAGACCGTCGCGTTCCCGGCCGGATTTGCCGGAAACTCGACCGGGAAAGACGTTCCGTCAGTGAAATTGTAGGCATTAGCGCTGATTTCGAGAACCGGATCGCCGGCTACGACGGTCCCGTGCAATCGGAAATCCACGTGGGTCCCGGTGGCCGACGACCATGTCGGCGCACCGTCCAGGATTCGGTTTTCTCGCAGCGCGTTCCCGCCCGCCCCCGTCAATCCGGACCAGATCCAGTCATCGCTTGTCCCGGTTGAATTGTTGAAGACCGCGACCCACACCGTGCCCTTTGGAAGCACCTGGGTGAACCCCTGGTGGGAATAGGTATAGATGTCGAGACTGGCCGTACTAAGAGCAAGGTTGGTTCCCGAGTCGGCCCGATTCACCGCATTACCGGCGTGGACAATCGCGATCAGCGAGCCGGGGGATCCGCCATCATCCCCGTAAAACCCAATCGAAAAGTCGTCCACGGCCGGGACATTGTTGTTGTCCGACAAGGAATTAAAATATCCTCCGCTCCAATCAATTCCGGTGACCGTGACGGGGCTGTTCAGAACCACCTCGTCCGCGACGCGCCGGCCATTGTTGCTTCCACCGATGGCATCATCGTCCGAAGTCCATCCCGAGTTGATCCCTGCCGGGCCGCCCGCTCCATTGTTGTAAATGACGTCCGCATTGGCGCCTTTCGCGCTTCCCACCAGAATTGCGAGCGAAAGAAAGATGAGGTTCGGTGCTTTCACGGGGCTTTGTTCAAGTAGTTTCCTTTTCAGCGCTTCCCGCCCCCCCATCCGCGCAGGAACGAACTCAAAGGGAGCGACTGTGTCCAATTTGGAAACGGCCGGAGCGAACTGTCAAGTATTCCCGCCTCCGAACTCCGATCGCGATGCTGCAGCACACTAACAGTCCGAATCAGGGCCGTCGGTCTCCCGGATGGAGTAGAGGCGGCGGCAGCCGGAGCGGCCGCCCTACAATTTCGCTTTCTTCGGGCCCAATTTTGGGCCGGGCGCTCCACCTGGCGGTTCGTTCGACCGGATTGTCAACGGGCCATTCGGGTCAGTCTTTGAAATCGAATATTAGCGGTTCGTCCGTAAGCGTCCGGCGCCCACCACCTTCGCGAAACGGGGAGTTCCTCCCGATACGCCCGCCCAAGCTCGAGAGCAGTTCCGCCCTACCCCACCCGCTCCGCACCCGCATAGACGTTAAAGCTCGGCGGCCGCAGGAAACCCACCAGGCTCTGGTTCGACTCATCCGCGAACTCCACCGCCAGGGATGAAGGCGCCGAGATGCCCGCCACGAGCGGAATGCGCCCCGCCAGAGCTTTCTGCATCAGTTCGAAGGAGACTCGCCCCGACATCAGGACGAAGCTTTTGGAGAGATCCATTTTCTCTAACAGGGCCCAGCCCAGGACCTTGTCGAGCGCGTTGTGCCGCCCCACATCCTCACGCAGTGCCATCAACTTCCCTTTCCGATCAAAGATCGCCGAGGCGTGCAGGCCGCCGGTCTGCTCGAAGGTGTCCTGCGCGGCGCGCAAGGCGACCGGAGCGCCGAGAATGCCGTCTTTCGGGAACACCGGACCGTCGCCCACCGCTTCGTGCACCGACTTGATGGCCTCGATGGTGGCCTTTCCACACAATCCGCACGAGGAGGCACTGAACAAATGCCGCGTCAGGCGTTCGAAATCCACCGTCACTCCGTCCGCCAGGAACACGAGGGCGTGATTGTCCTTCGCCTCCACGTCGATCCGCGCGATCTCGTCCCGGGACGACACGATCCCCTCCGTCCACAAGAAGCCGGCCGCGAGTTCCTCGTCGTGGCCCGGGGTTCGCATCGCGACCGCGATCGAATGACCATCCACCATCAACTGCAACGGCTCCTCCACCGCCACCCGGTCGGTGTGGTCCGCCCCCTCTTGGCCAATTCGCCTGACCTCGATCTCCTTGTCCGGCCGCACCGTTGCAGAGTCGGTTCCCGACCCTGCCTTGGCAAGTTCCGCGAGGCGCTGCGGCCCCCGCGTTTCCCCTCACTTCTTTCCCACGTGATAGGCGCACTTGCAGCCCGGCAGGTGCGAAGCCAGTTCTTCGTAGCGTTTCTTCATGTATTCCCTCCGGCCCTGGTGGTGGAGCCTGGCCCGCTCCGCGAAGCTGAGACCCGTCAAAAAACCGCCGCGGGCAGCCCCCTCCGGGGCCGGGTTGGACCGGATTCCGAGCTGGTCTCCCTTCCCGAAACGGGTCGAAGGAGACAGCTCCGGCCGGGAGGGAAGCACGTAGGTCCGGCCCGGCAAGCCCGTGTCCGCCGCCGCAAAACTGCCTGCCCGGTCTCTCCTCAGGTTCTCCGCCGCGGTGGTCGCCAACTCCTCGGAGCCCCGCATCGTGGCCGAACTGCGGGCCGACTTGGCGGACTCCCCGGCGTCTCCCTCGCCGCGCGAGGCCCCCACGGTGGGAATGCGATTTTTCCGGGGCGGGGCGAAGACAAGCGCTCCCAGGCCCAGGATCACCAGGACCAGGAGGGCAAGATGGACCATCGTTTTCATCGGTGCTTTTCTCGCGGCGTCACGCCAGGCCCGGCCTGCAGGGCGGGGAGTTTGATTCTCGTCCGGGTCCCGGTGAAAAATTCCTTTTGAGGCAAGAGGGGGCGCGCGCCGGCCGGGCTGGCCTGGAGTGCGACCACCTGAAACTGACCGAATGCGATGTCGATGCCATCGTTGCTGCCCAGGGCCGCGTTCTCGCCGTCACACTCGAAATCGAACGACGTCGGCGACCCAATCTCTGCGAGCGAAACTTCGATTTCCACCTGCGCCCCATTCAAGCCAACCCGCAAGTTGCCAACCAGGGTCCAGGTCCAATCCGACCCCGTTCCGCTGTATTGGTAGAGACCGGTGTCCTGGATCATATAGTCCCCGCCAAGGATTCCGCTTTGGAAGCCGGTCGCGGCGCTCGAGTCAGTGTCGAGATAGAGAGTGTAGGTCCAGTCGAGAACCGGAAGGGGCGACTCGTTGAGGTACCCAATGTAGAGATTCCCGTCCTGCGTGGTCATTCTCACCTCCAGGATATCGACCGGGTTGACTCCGGGGAGGTCGTCGCCGTCCACCAGAACGTACGGATTCGGC
>CAUZKZ010000506.1:0-4143 GCA_963580345.1 Verrucomicrobiia bacterium
GGGCCTCTGTTTCGCGGCCGATGGCAGCCTCTTTGTCACGGAGGCGCACGGCTACAACATGGAAGGCCAGTTCGACATCGAGGAACTCAACAAGACGGGCAAGCTCGACCGCATCGTGCGGCGCATTTCCGCTCCTCCCGAGGCCGTCCGCAAAGCGGAGAAGGTTCAGACCGGCGCGGTCAAGCGGCTGCTCGATCGCAACGGCGACGGCATCATGGACCGCGCCGAGGTCTGGGCGGAGGGCCTCCCGGTCTGCCTGGGACTGGCCCCGGCGCGTGGCGGGGTCATCGTAGTGTGCCCGCCCCATATTCTCTTCCTGGCGGACCGCGATGGCGACGGCGAAGCGGAGGTCCGGGAGAAGCTCTTCACCGGAATCAAGGTCGGCATCATCGAACGGCGCGTGAACTCGCCGCAGTGGGGTCTGGACAACTGGATTTACGTGGACGGTGGTCAGGGCGGCCGCGTCACCGGGCCGAACCTGCCGGCGCCCGTAGACATCCCGGTCACGGGATTTCGCTTCAAGCCCGACGGCTCGGCGATCGAGCCCATCAGCGGCCACACTCGAACTTACGGGTTCACCTTTAATGCCGAGGGCGACCGCTTCATCGTCTCCACCGGGCGGCCGGGCATCCAGGTCGCGCCTCTTCTCTGGCACTATCTGTCTCGCAATCCGGACGTGGCCCTCTCCGCACCGCTGCACAATTCCGCCGCCTACAAGCGGACCTTTCCCGTCAGTGAGCCGCATCCCTGGCGCACCAAACGGCATGCCGATCCCGGCTTCAGCAAGTACTATAGCGACCGCTATGGAGCCGCCGAATCGGTTCCGGACGGCTACTTCACCTCGGCTTGTTCGCCGCTCGTTTATGTGGATTCCGCCTTGCCGGGCCTGCAAGGGCAACTGCTGAGCTGCGAACCGGCGCAGAACATGGTACACCGCGCGCAGATCGTGAGGGACGGCATCCAACTCCACCTCCGGCGGGTGCCGGAGGAAGAACGCGCGGAATTCCTGGTCTCGAAAGATGTCTGGTTTCACCCCGTTCATCTCGGCATCGGTCCGGCCGGCGGGGTTTGGATCGCCGACTTTTACCGGGAGATCATCGAGGACTACTCGGCCATTCCCCGATACCTCCAACAGCTCTACGGCCTGAAGGACGGGGAGAATCACGGTCGTCTCTGGCGGCTCGTGCACAAGAACATGCCCAAGGCGCTCTCCAGCGACATGAGCGCGCTTGATGTCGCTGCGCTGGTTCGCGAAGTGGGAAGCGCGCGCGCCTGGAGACGCCAGACCGCCCGCCGTTTGCTCCTCGAGCGAGCCGAGCAGCTCGACGACACCTCGCTGGCCTTGCTCTCTCTGACCGTGCGGCAGGCCGATACGGCGGTCGCCATCAATGCTCTCTACACGCTCGACGGCCTCGACGGCCTCAACGAGGAGATCCTGATGGCGGCCCTCGCACACCAGCAACCCGGGGTGCGGCGACACGCCCTGCGGCTGGCTGAGCGTCGCTTCGACGCGAAACCCGAGTTGCTCGCGGCCGGCTTGAAGTTGAAGGAAGACCGGTCCGCTCTCGTGCGCTTGCAGCTCGCCCTCTCCTTGGGAGAGAGCAAGGCCCCGAATGCGGCAATGATCCTGGCTGAGTTGGCGAGGAACCATGGGGACGAAACCTGGATGGATGGTGCGATCCTCAGTTCGCTCGGCAACCGCGGCGGCGAGGCGCTCTCCCTGCTTCTTACAACTCCACCCGGCCACGGGGAGGCGCGCGGAATCGTGAAGCGGCTCTTTCGGGCCGTTGCCAACCGGCGCGATTCAGCCGAACTGTCGGCCACCATTGTCCTCCTGGCCGGGTTGGCAGACCGCAGCCTGCAGAGCGAGGGCCTGCAGGAAGTGCGCGCGGCCTTCAAGTCGGTCACCAAAGTGGCGCTCGAGGACCCGGCTCGCGCGGCATTGAAGAAACTGGTAGCCGCCGACGATGGCACGGTGCGGGCGGCCGCTCTTGAACTGACTCGCGTGCTCGCCCTTGAATCGGCCGCCGAACGCAAGACCCGCCTGGCCAAGACCTTGCGGGAGGCTGGTGATCTCGCGCTCGCGCCCGATCGCCGCCTGGCCGCCGTTCGCGCCCTGGCCTCGGAGAACGACGCGGCCCTGGTCGAGAAGCTCTTCAATGCTTACCCCTCGTCCACCCCGGCGATTCGGCGCGCCATTCTGGAAGCGGCCTTCGCAAGAACCGCCTACCTGTCCTCCGTGGTGACCGCCCTGGAGGAAGAGAAACTGCCTCTCTCTGCCTTGAGCGCGATTCAGCGGGCAGCCCTCACCGGGCAAAAGGGCGCGCCGGGGGTGCGCGCGAGGGCCCTCCTGGCCAACCGGAAATCTCCCGACCCGGCCCTCGCCGCGAAGTTCACGGCAGCTCTCAAGGCAAAGCGCGATCCGGCGGCAGGGGAAGCGGTTTTCCGCCAGCACTGCGCTACCTGTCACCAGGCCCATGGTCTCGGCTTTGCGGTGGGACCGGATCTCACCTCGGAGTCTCGCCGCGCCGAGGAGACCATTGTCCATGACATCCTCGCCCCCAGTGACAACATCGTGGCCGGCCACGAAACCTATCTGGTCGAGACCAATGACGGGCGCACCATCAGTGGCATCCTGGTCAATGAATCCGCCAATAGTCTCACTCTCAGTCTGGCGGGCGGGGTTCGATCCACCGCGCTGCGCAAGGACATCAAGTCCCTGAAGACCCTGCCGGTGTCGCTCATGCCGGAGGCCTTGGCGGAGGCCCTCAAGCCCGCCGACGTCGCCAACGTGATCGCCTGGCTCCGACAGCCTCCTTCCCGCCGCCTGCTCTTCGATGAGGGACAGGACTTCGTGAAGCTGCTCACCCAGGGTGACGGAACAGCCAGCATCGTCAGCGATGACAGGTTCACCGGTGCAGTCTCGCTGCGCGTCACTCCGCCCCAACGGTTCTCCAACAAGATTCCCGGTTGGAACTTTCCAATCCGCCAAGACCCCGGCCCGGGCGAGTTCCGCTATCTTCGTTTGGCCTGGAAGGCGCCCGGAGCGCGCGGCGCCATGGTGGAACTGGCCCACAATGGGGCCTGGCCTGCCTCCGACAGCCCGAAGCGCCGTTACTTCAGCGGCGCGAACACCACCAAATGGCAGGCCACCCGCGTTTCGGAAAAACTGCCGGAGGAATGGACGGTGGTGACGCGCGATCTCTGGAAGGACTTTGGCGATTTTACTCTCACCGGAATCGCGCCCACCGCCATGGGTGGCCCGGTTTGGTTTGACCGGATCGAGTTGCTGCGGGAGTTGCCGGAAGAGTGAGTATTGAGATGACGTGGGGCCAGAATGTCGATGGTGAGATCAACCACCAGCGAGGCGGGGCCTCGGACCGATTGTAGGGCGGCCGCTCCGGCTGCCGAAAACTTGACCTAACAACAAAGACTTTTGGTTTTCTAGCCGGTTTACTCCGCCTTACGGGAACGCGGACCCGCCGAAGCCCGTCGGATCTGACTGAAAATGGCAGAATGATGAACGATCCCCTTCCTCATCTCACCCGCCGAAACTGGCTGAAGTGAGCGGGGGCGGGAAGCCTTGGCCTGGCGCTACCGGCGATCGCACAGGATCAGGAGCCGGGACCTTTACCCAAATCGGTTGCTGCGATTCTGACTTGGTACATAACCGGTTCCCATGCCGACGTGCTGGTCGGCAAGATTCTCGACGGGTGGAACCAGGATGGAGGAGCGGGCCCGAGCCTGAAGCTGGCCTCGATGTACGTCGATCAGTTTCCGAATCGCGATCTCGCCCGAAAACTCGCCGAGAAACATGGCGTGCCGATTTTCGACTCGATCGAGGGCGCCGTGACGGTTGGCACGGAGGGAATCCCGGTGCACGGTGTCCTTAGTATCGGCGAACATGGCAATTATCCATGGAATGAAAAGCAGCAGCACCTCTATCCTCGCCGGCGCTTCTTCGAAGAAATTACGGCCACCTTCGAGAAGCACAAACGGGTCGTCCCTGTCTTCAATGACAAGCATCTTGGTCCGGTGTGCGCGCCGGTTGAAAACCGGTACGGGAAGAGGGTCGCGATAAAAGCGGTACGCATCTAAGAAAGGATGCGTGTACATGGACATGGAACAATGGGCGCGAGTGCG
>CAUZKZ010000507.1:0-4134 GCA_963580345.1 Verrucomicrobiia bacterium
CGGAACGGTCGCCCCGCCGTCGCCGTCGCTGGCGTCCCCGTCCAAATCGAGGTCCTGTCGAAGCTCGCCGGCGGTTCCCGGAACGCCGCTGTCTCCCCGGAAGTTTCCGATCATCGTGAAGGGCCCGCCGTCGATCGAAACGTCGATGGCGAGTCCGTCCTCCGGCTCCCAGCGGAGGAGCACCGGATCATTCAGTCGCGGACTCTCGAGCGCGATGGAGACATTCAGATCGGTGAATCTGGTGATGCTGTAGGGAGCGAGCAGCAGCACCGCTTCGCCCCCAATGAGGTTGACGGAATCTTCAGCCGCCCATGCGAAGGTCCCGTCCAATCCGGGCCCGGAGATTGCTCCGCCCTGAAATCCCGCCGGCGGGGTGGCCGCCGTGACTCGTTCAAAGTAGTCGTTGCCGGAAATTCCGTGACTGGAAGCATGCCGGCTTCCCTCCCCGTCCGTTTCGAAACTCTCGCAGACTCCGCTCGTGGTGATCGAGACCGGGTCGTTCAACACCGGGGTGACCTCGATACTCCGTTGCACCGAGTTTCCGTTGGTGGTTCCGTCATTCGCGATGAACTCGACCACGCGGGTGGCGGGCGACGGGTCGACCAGGTCGGTGTTGTTGTATTGCACCGAACGCAGGGCCGCCTCGTAGTTGGCGAGGCTCGAGGTCCCGGAAAGCGTCAGGGTATCCCCCACGATGTTCCCCGTGATCCCGTTCTGGTCGGAGAAGAGGAGTTGATCCTCGGAGGCATCAAATCCGCTGATAATCTCGACCGTCGCACTCTCCAGATCGGTGTCGTCATTGTCGCTAACGGTGAGGGTTCCCGTGATGTTTACGGCCGGATCGCCTTCCGCGTACGAGATGGGACCTCCTTCAATGTTCGCCAGGACCGGCGGCTCGTTGGCCGGACCGAAGACTCCGTCGATGCAGATGTTGTCGAAGGCCAGTTCCTCGGAAGCATTGCTGTTCACCTCGACCCGGACCACCAGGGTCGTCCCCGTGATCAGGATCGGGAAGGTATAGTCGGTCAACTCGTCCGGCACCTCGAGTCCGCCGTCGAGGTCGCTCGAGACGCCATTCAGGTCGGTATCCTCCCGCAGGAGCCCATTGCCGCCGTTGCTGTCATCGCCGTAAAAGGCTCCGATCGCCGTAAAGGGCGAGCCGTCCATGGAGATGAGGACCTTCACGAAGTCCGTGTTCTCCCATTGGTCGATGTCACCAGTGCGGGCCTGCTCGAGGGCCATGGAGACACTCAGAGAGCTGTACCCCGTCACGGTGAGAGGCGCCAGGGTGACCATCCCGGTCCCCCCGGTGGTCCCCTGCGTGTCCTCCGAGACCCAGGCGAAGGTTCCGTCCAGGGCGGGTCCCGCGATGGCGGGGCCGAAGTATCCGGCCGGCGGCGAGGTCGTGTCGAAGCGTTCGAAGAAGTCGCTGCTGGGATTCACCACGGCATGATTCGATCCGTAGCGGGTGCCTTCCCCGTCGGTCTCGAAGCTCTCACAGTAGCCACCGAGCGGGAGCGTCGTCGGCGGGCTCAGGGCGGTGTTGACGTCCACGCCCCGGCTGACCGCGATACTCGTGTTGCTCTGGTCGTCGGTGACCTGGAAGCTGATGGTTCGCGTCGCCATGACGGCGTCCGAGGTGTCGGAATTGAAATAATCGACGGAGCGCAGGGCGTTGCGGTAGTTCAACAAGCTGGCCGTGCCGCTCAGGGTGAGAACGCCCGTTCCGCTATCGTAATTGCCGCTGATCCCATTTTGATTGGTAAACTGCAGGACATCCTCGCTCCCATCGAAGTTGGAGGTGATGCTGACCGTGGCTCCGGTCAGGTCCGCGCTGTCGGCATCTGAAATTTCGAGAGCGTTGGTGATCTGGACCGCCGCACCGCCCTCATTGAAGGTCGCCGCCCCTCCTTCGATAGCCGATAGCACGGGTGTCTCGGTGGTGGCGATGATGCCCGTGACTCGAATATCGTCGAAGGCGACCTCCTCGGAACCACCGTCGATATCGCAGATAATTCGGATCGAGAGATCGGTCCCGCCATTGGGAACGTTGAAGACGAAATCGCGGAAGGTGCGGTCGACAATTTGCCCCGCCTCCTCGATGCTGGCCGAGCCGTCGTTATTCGTATCCTCCCGCAGGTGTGCGCCGTTGAAGGGCAGAACGACGGAATCGTCGGCATAAAGCCCCCCGATCGTGGTGTAGTCACCGCTCCCGGGGGTGCCCGACTCCGAGATATCGCCTTCGAAGGCATATTGAATCAGGATTTTATCGTCGGGATCGATCCGGCCATCGTTGCGGTACTCCGCGAACTTGATGGTCACCTCGCGACCGGCGAAGCTCCCTGCCCCGGTGATCGTCTTGAGGGTCCAGACGCCGAAGGGCGAAGCGACGGCGTCCACATCCTCCATGGCCCACATCGGACCGTCGGCTCCGAGGAGGGCGCCCCCGAAGCCGAAGGGCGGATTGGTGGTGGCACGCTCGAAGACATCGGCACCGGAGCCGGCGTGGTTCGAGAAATAGCTCGATCCTTCTCCGTCCGTGGTAAAGTTCTCGCTGACCGGGAGGGCCGGGGGTCCGCCGAAGACGGGGGTGATTCCGAGCAAGCTCGCTGCAAAGGCTAAACGTTTCATGATGCAAAAATGGGGGTGGGTTTCCCGTGCGCTCGACCGATCGATCCAATATCGCACAAGGCAAAGGATTGGATTCGCGGTTCAGTTTCGCGAAGGGAATACTCCCTGGAGGGCGATGATGTGGTAGATCCCAATGAAGGGCTGCATATTGGTGTGAGCCTGATTGCCGCCCGCATTGTTCGTGGTGCCCTGCCCCATCGTGGTGTTGGTCGCTTCAAAGTAAAAGTCGGTGGTAGCGGGACCCGGGTAGCCATTGGTCGGAACCGCTTCATCCCCATTGGTGCCGTTGCCGGTATTATTCGCGGGCGGATTGAAGGTATGAGCGTGGGACGCAATCTGGTTTGTGTTCAGGATCACGGTTTCCTGGCCAGACCTTTCTCCCAACCTTCTGTTAGTAAGCCCCGGACCAGTGCCGGGGTGGATCGCGGTGCGCCCGCGAAGTTCGGGCAAGCCGAAGCTGGTCCGGCCGTCACCCCCGAAGGTGGTGCCCAGGAGGCTGAAAAGGGCCTGGTAATTATTGATCGAAAGCAACTGCCCGTCACAAAAGGCCCAGCCGCGGGGCGCAAAGTTGCCGCCGAACATTATGATTTCTGCCATGAATGGATCTGCCATGATTTTGGAGGTTAAGAGGGTTAAGGCGCTGTCCCCAATAGGGCATGAAACCGTGGATAAGGAGAGGGGCGCTTGGGGGTTCGCAGTTCAGCTTCGGGAAGGGAAGGTTCCCTGGATGGCGATGATGTGGTAAATCCCGATATAGGGCTGCATGTTGGTGTGATTCTGACCGCCACCTTGATTGCCGGTGGTGCCCTGCCCCATCGTCGTGTTCGACGCTTCAAAGTAAAAGTCGGTGGTAGCGGGACCCGGGTAGCCATTGGTCGGACTCGCTTCATCCCCATTGGTGCCGTTGCCGGTATTATTCGCGGGCGGATTGAACGTATGAGCGTGGGACGGAATCTGGGCTGTGTTCAGGAACACGCTTTCCTGGCCGCCCCTTTCTCCCAACCTTCTGTGAGTAAGCCCCGGACCGTTGCCGGGGTGGATCGCGGTGCGTCCGCGAAGTTCGGGCAAGCCAAAGGTGGTCCGGCCATCACCCCCGAAGGTGGTGCCCAGGAGGCTGAAGAGGGCGGTATGGGAGGAGATGGCCAGCAACTGGCCGTCACAAAAGGCCCAGCCGCGGGGCGCAAAGTTGCCCCCGAACATTACGATTTCTGCAAGGTATGGATCTGCCATGATTCTGGAAGTTAAGAGAATTGAGGGTGCTGTTCCCAAGACGGGATGAAACTTTCCGAAAAGGAACAAACAGGGGCGCAAGGTGGACGTGGGAAACAGCCCTCCAGCGATTGCAAGTAATGACTATCTCCCCGCCATCGGCAATCCTAAATCACAGCCATCCCATAGGGTCTGTCGGAGCTTCTGGAAGTCCTGATTTTGCGTTGATTTAGAGTGGTTCTGGGGGTTTGGAATTTTCGAATTTCCGCGGACTGCACTATACTTCCAGTAATT
>CAUZKZ010000508.1:0-4098 GCA_963580345.1 Verrucomicrobiia bacterium
CGGGCTACCCAGAGTTCTTCCTGCGCGGGGAGAGTCTTCTTGCGGATCATTAACGAACCTTAACCAACTCCGCTACCATCAGCAAATTCGATTCTCGCCGAACGGAGGTATTTCAACAGTCTCCTAACCGCAATGCCAGGGCTGCGTCGGCGTTCGTAGCCGTTCCCATTAGCCCTGCAACGATGATGAGCATCGCTCCTGTGCCTTTGCCAATTCTTCCCATGATGTTTCGAGTGGTCATGATTAGGTTCCTTTTGTGTTTTGTTGTTTTGTAGCAACTACTCAGAATAACACCACGATGGCGCTGCCTCTCGCAGTGAATCTGAATCAGATTTCCACTGGTAGCGTGCCCCCCCCCGTCAAGATAGAAACGCAAAGTTTTCTTGTGCGCTCCGTCAGATCGGCATCCTTCATCAAATACAGCTTGGATCCCTGGAAACAAGGGGGGTTGACCCTTGTCCGCAGGCCCCGAAGATTTGATCGGATTGATTGATGATTTGGGGAACAAAGGGACAGGTCGACAGGTCAGGGTCCGCCCCCCGGTGGGAGGGCGTAGCGCAGCGAAGACCCCTGCACCCCCACCAACCCGGGCCCCTGAACCAGGCCCTCTTCGTTCTCGCGGCCCGATTAAATGCGGGTCGGAAGTCCCGGCCGGGGTTCAATCCCTCTGCCCGATCAGTTGACACGGCAGCCCCTTCGCGGAGCCGCCGCTTATTTCGGCTCCGGTCCTCCTCTGGGATTCTCATACCAGAGAACGCCCATTCCACGGTTTCCCTCTTGCTCCTCACAAGTGAGCAGGTCGAGATCTCCGTCTCCATCCAAGTCCAGCATTTCGATCCGATCGTATTTGATTCCTTTCCCGGTCCCGCTGATCTGGTGCGCTCTCCAGTTCTTCTCTAACGGGCTTTCCTTGTACTCCAGCCAGAGCACCCCGTGCTTGTCCTTTGCGTTCCAGGTGGTGAAGACCAAGTCCTGTCGTTTGTCCTTGTTGACGTCAGCCACCACAACCGCCCGGGTGTTTCCCGCGTTGAAATCAGCCGAAATCACATGGGACTGCCATTTCAAGCCCGTCTTGTCCAGACGCTTGAGGTAGACGATCTTCATGTCCGAGACGGCTACGACCGCGTCCTCCAGGCCATCGCCATCCAGGTCCGCGAGCGTCATGCTCAGGACTTCCTTGTCGGCAGCACCCATCATGTGGCTCTGCCACGGCCTTGCCTGCGCCGGGCCGGCCCCGGGATTCTCGAGCCAGCGGCAACCGCGAAGCTTTCCCATGCGGTCTGACACGACAACATCGAGATCACCGTCTCCGTCCATGTCGCGTTTCCAGATCGACATGATCCAGCCTGCCGGAGACATGGGGTGCCATTTGTATCCGTCGAGCTGGCGTCCGTCCTTCGGCGCTTCAAACCAGCCGACCTGTGCGTTCTTTCCTTTTGACCCCGCGACGAGATCCACTCCGTTCCTGCCATCGACCTGCATGGGCCAGGCAAACATCCACTGCTGAGCGTGCTTCCGGGAGTCGGGCAGGACCTTCTGCCGCCACTTGCCGGCTGTCAGGAAATCCTCGCGGTTCTTCGGAGCCCAGTGGACGAAGATCCTCCTGGTCTCCCCCTCACTGCAACTGACGACATCCAGGAATCCATCGTCATCCAGGTCGACGAAGACGGCATCTTCCACGTCCGGCGTCTTGCCTGCCGTGACCGCCGGCCACTTCGCCATTGATCTCTCGGGGCCGGGATTGAGACAGACCCGCGTCACGCCGCCCTCTTCCCACCCGGTCGCAATGTCCATCAATCCATCGCCGTTGAGGTCTGCAAGCTTCACGCCGTCTGCGCCCCGTGATGACTCGTCGATGATGTGGCAGGCCCAGGGAACACCAACCGGTTCGGCCGCCACCATCGCCATGGTCAGGGGGAGCAGGGCAACAGCAAATGCCAAGCCACTGAATCGCTCGTATCCAAATATTCTCTGCGTCATGATATTCTTCTGGTCGTCGCGCCAGCGGCGCAACTCGACCTACCTGGGGCAACGCCCCTTCTAAGAAAAGCCTTTGCCGCCAGCAAGCGCGGATGGAGCGGCCAGCTCATTCCGCTTTTCCTCCGATAACCCAGCGAACGGCCGCCTCGGCAGGGTCCGGTTCTTTGCCCTTCACTGTGAAACGGAAATCCCTGGCATCGATCGCAATGCCATCAATACTGTCAGGCGTCCGGGCACCGGCCGCGATATGGGCATGCACCTGGGCGCGAAAGTGCGGTCTCGAGTTGGTGAGTCCCGGACCGAGATCTACTCGAATTTGAACGAGTAGAGATCCGCATCCTTGAGTTCAAACAACAATCGAACCGGTTTCCCTGCGATCGCGGACAGGTCCGGAGTCACCGTCTCCCCGCGGGACCACTCGACCTCGCGATCCAGGGAGTCGCCATAGATCCAGGGACAATCGTCGAGAGCGTAGCCCGGGAAGGGTTTTCCGGACGGATCTGTGATCGCGACGCGAATGCCGCCGCGGGCCGAGCTTGAATAGTTCAGGGTCAGCGTCTTCCCCGAAAAGCGGAGGGACTTGGTGATCAGCGTTCCGCCTTTCATGGTGGCGTTGATTGACACGAATCCGTCCAACCGCAGCGTGTACCTTCGCAGCTTGGCCGGTTTTTCATTCTGGAGCGTCGCCTCCGTCACGTACATCGACAATTCGTCCGGGGCATCCGGGGCAACGCTTGATTTCGTCACAACCAGTCCGTTGTTCTGGTAATTGTCGCCGTAAAACCAGCTATCGCGCGTCCGGAGGCCGGGCCGGATGAAGGCCTCCTCGAAGACCCGGAAGTTCTTCCCGTCGCGGCTGGCCATGAAAAGCCCTTCGGTGACCGCCGTTCCTTCGCGCTTCGAAATCTTGCTCCGAAACTGCCGGTAGTCCCACTGCGGGAGGTGCCGGGTGGAGGGCGTCAAGCCGCGGTCTTCATAACGAGTCGGAAAACCGAGAAAGAAATTCGGCGCCCGCTCATACTGAAGAATTCCATTCGTATAAAGCTGTCCGCCGCGGCCCGGGGTGTATTCGAGAAAGACCGGCTCGCTCCATCCCCCGGCGAAGGCCTTGGACGTTTCCGTCATGATGTCGCGTCCGTTCCGGCTTTTGCGATGATAGGCGCGGTACTCCCCGCGAACCACGTCCCAGAAGGCCAGGTTGTGCGAATCGAAGTCACCGACCGTGATGATGGGATTGTTGCCGGCCTTCTTCCACCGGATCCCGTCCGCCGAGATCATCGCGAAGAGTGGTCCGCCACCGATTGCCTTGAAGCGCTCCGATTTCGAAACGCCGGGGTTCCGGTCGAGAAAAGGACTGAAGTTGTGCCCGATGTAGCCCAGTTCCTTGTCCTTTTCGCTGAGGATGATGTTGTTGTCCTTCGAGCCGTCGAACGCAACCAGTCCGAGATTCGGGCGAGTCCAGTTGACTCCGTCACGGCTCTCGGCATAGCAGTAGACCTGCTCGTGCATCGGCGTGACGCCCCGGTCGTACTCGGCGCCCCGGTAGTACATCCTGTAGAGATTGCCATCCTCGAACACGGTCACGTAGTTCAGTCCGTTGCCCTCCCACGGCCGATCGCAAACCAGGACGATTTCACGGGGAGTGGGGTGTTGCAGGCTTTGCCGCGCTTCGCCCCCGAGGGATTCAATCAGGAATCCATCGACGAATAGCTGGCGCTGGGTGCCGATGTCGGCGGGATTCTGAGCCGATGGCGGTGGCGCCAGCACGACGAAAAACGAGGAAATAGCCGCGGATAACATCGGGGTTCTTTTCATGAACGGCATGCTTAGACATTTCGCGGTGGGCGAATTCAAAATTCTAAAGAATATTATCTAACAGAGGGGACACGATCTCGTTCACGCTGCGAGTTTATGTTCTAGTTCTGATGGGGAATCATATCGGAGGATCTTGCGCGGCCTCTCATTGATCTGATCCTCCACTCTCTGGAGGCTGGAGGATGTGATCGCGCTGAAGTCGCTGCCCTTCGGGAAATACTGCCTCACCAGGCCGTTAAAGTTCTCCACACCACCCTTCTCCCAAGAGTGATAAGGCTGGCAGAAGTAACCCTTCGCCGAGAG
>CAUZKZ010000509.1:0-4084 GCA_963580345.1 Verrucomicrobiia bacterium
TCCACGGTTTCATTCACGACGATCGCGCGCCCTGGCCCGGTCCGGCGGGAATCGGGCGATCTCGCACCACCCGGCAGACGTGGATCCGACCCATCGATGGTATAGACCACGCTCCCGCGCTCGGCATCGAGACTGAATTCAAATCCCCCGGACACCGCACCGCCCTCTTGACTGAAGGTCGGAGCGGGCAGGAAAAGCCCATCGATAAATAGGACCCGCGCCTGGAGCCATCCCTTCATGTGTTGGACTTCTCCCCTCCACCCCGTTAGGCCCCGTGCAAACTGCCCGCCGTTCGGGCGGACAGTCCCCCAGCGGTTGAAATTGCGCTCTTGGCTCTCAGCGATCTGGGCCGCCAGCTCATCGACGAAGGCGTGCATGTTGCCGATGCTCAAGGCGCCCTGGCGTAGTTCGCACCAACGTTCCGTGTATTCCTGCCAGAAGTCGGGATTGCTTCCCCCGCCGCCGTTCCTGGCGCTGTTACCCAGAAGACGGCTCCACCAGGTCTGGGTGAAGTAGAAGTCCGCGGGGGCCCAGCTGTTCGGATCGAAGGCCCGCGCATCGCTATCGCAGCCGATGGTTCGGTCGAAGTCCCAGACCGGGCCAAAGGCCAGTTTTCCGCCCCGGTCCTTGATGAGGTAGGTGC
This sequence comes from Verrucomicrobiia bacterium, assembly GCA_963580345.1. Taxonomy (GTDB): domain Bacteria; phylum Verrucomicrobiota; class Verrucomicrobiia; order Verrucomicrobiales; family Akkermansiaceae; genus Roseibacillus_B. The sequence goes on from CAUZKZ010000509.1 coordinate 644, forward strand.
TCAGGCGGAGACCATCGGGGTCCTTGCTCAGGGTCCGCAGGATGTGCTCGTCGATCCATGCTCCGGAATCGATGTAGGCCTGGTATCCCGTCCGCGGGTCGGACCGGGTGAGTGAATCAGCCATCTCGTCGATGTATCTTGAGAGATAAGCTTTCTGCCGGGCTGTGATTTCGGAGGCATCGGGCTCGTTGTACTGCAGGCTCTGGCCACCCGCCGAAAAGCCCCCGCCTCCGGGATCCGATCGATCGATCTTGAGGATGTATCCTCCCGTAACCTCGGGTTCCCCCCGGTCGCCCGCGTTGAGTTCCGCGATATCAATCCGATTGGGATCACGTTTGAGCTGTTCCATGAAGGTGTAGACCCCAAAGTAGTCGCTGAAAGCCAGCACGTCGTCGCTGTCGGTGTCGTGGATCACCTCCACGAACTGGGTGCGCGCGGCATAGCGGCCGATCTGGTTGCTCAGGCCGTACATGAATGCGTTGCGGATCAGAGCCCGATCGAATTGGTAGCGGCCGCTCAGGACCCAGTCCGCCTCGGGCGGCATGCCGAAGAGGCGGAGCTCCCGGTCTTCGTCAAACTCATCCCGGGTTTCGAGACGCATCGAGTACTTCGGGTTTCCCGCCGTGCTCGATCCCCGCTTGCGGACCGCTACCCGGCTGACGAGGTCCGGGGGGTTGAGCAGGGAGCTGCGCCCGTCTTCTTTGGTTTCAAAAACCGCCATCGCCATCATCTTGAAATTGCTGGCGCCCGACCCCGGCGGGGCTCCGCTGCCGAGGCTGTCGATCACGACCAGCGGAAGGTCGGAGGTGAAGTCCTCCAGGTCCCTCGCCAGCTTGAAATACGTCTCGGTGCGCACCGGACCGTCAAGCGCTCCCGGAGCGAAGGCGCGGGCCCGAACTTGTATCGTCCTGATGATGGGGATCGGCTTTCTGCTCAAATATTCCGGCGAGGCGCTGGTAGGGAGAGACCCGTCGGTGGTATAGCGAATGGTGGCCTCCGGCATCGTAGTGGAGAGGACGAGCCGAAAATTTCTGCTGTAGGTCTGACCGGGGCTGGAGAACTCGACCACAACCGCCGAGTGTTTGGCCGGTCCGTTGGGCGCTCCCGGGGTTGGGATTTCAAAGAATCCTTCCGGAATAGTTCCCATCGTGGTGGTTCCGTAGGAAATATCCGCGAACTGTTCGGGGAACACCGGAGCAAACTCGCTCACGATGGTCGTGCCATCGGAGTTGACCAGGGCGAGAAAGTCGCCGGGCCGGGACAGCGCGAAGTTTGCGTGTAGTTCGTCACCGGCAATCGCACGATTCTTGCGCGAGGCGAAGATCACAAGGTAGTCGTCCGGCTCCAGGGTGATGTCGGGGAACCTCCACTTCTGGAGGTCGTTCGGGTCGTCGGTCAGGTAACTGCCGTTCAGGGAGAAGGGAGTTGGATCAGGATTGTGAATCTCCACCCAGTCCGGCCGATCCCCGTCCTCATCGACAAGGCCACTTGTATTGGCAGCCAGAAACTCCGTGATGATCGGGTCCGCCTTGAGTGGTAGCGGCAGTCCGAGCCCATTAAGGACGCCGCAGGCAACGACGAGGGACCCACCCAGCCGGCAGCCGACCGACGGCACCTTCATTGGTTTTGTTCTCATCGTGGAATAAGGGAACGAAACAGGAGCGCAGTCATTGCTAGATGACATGGGGTTGTCAGGCGGGGGTGGAACCCGCGAAACTGACAACCATTATGACTGAATACAAACTGATTACTACCAAAAGCTAGAAGGGCACGTGAAGGGGCAACCCACCATGGAATCCGTCGCCTGGATCAACACCAAGGAAGGGCGCCGCGTTTTCTACACCTCCCTCGGAGATCCCCGTGACTTCCAGTTACCCGCCTTCCGCCGCCTCTTGCTCAATGGAACCCTGTGGGCCCTGGACATGCCGGTCCCACCGGACTCCAACGCGACAAAGGGAGAGGCGCAGCCGGTTCTTGGACGGTTTCAAAAAAACTAGCCGATCCAGGCGCTCAGCCTTGATTGCCCGTTCGAACCACCGATTCAGCGTCTCCCCCTCTCGTCACTTCAACCTCTTCAGGTAAGCGACCAAGTCCGCCAGTTCCTGCGGGGTCAACAATCGTTCCAACCCGGGAGGCATCAGCGACACCGAGGCCATTTCTCGTCCGGTGATCTGCTTCGCGGGAATGCGGGAAGACTGGCCGGCGGCATCGATGAGTTCGAGAGATTCTTTGGTCTCCCGACCGAGACGGCCCAATCTTTTTGAGCCATCTTTCATGGTGACAACGAATGGCTCGTATCCGCGGGCGAAGGTGGCACTGGGAAAGGCGATGGCCTCGAGCAAATCGCGCTCGCTCCGGACCGCGCCAAGCGTGCTGAGATCGGGCCCCAGAATTCCGCCCTCTCCCTTCGCCTTGTGACAAACGATACAGGTGGCCTTCGCGAAAGCGACTTTGCCACGATTCGGATCGCCTGACTTGGTAGCAACGGTGGCGACCAGTCCGTCGAGGCGTTCCTCGCGTTGAGATGCCGCTCGGCGGATCCTTTCGATCAGGGGTCTCGCTCCCCCGTGTGCTCGGAAAATGGAGTCGAGTTGCTTCTCTGAAAGACTGAAAAAACCGGGAGAGCCGGAGAGAGCCGTCGCGAGCAGGTCGAGAGTCTTGTCATCGGCACCAGCTCGGAAAGCACCCAGAAGGGAGCCGATTTCCAGAGGACCGGCCTTCGAGACAAGATTGACACACGTCCGTTGTTGGGAACTGTTGAGGGTCACCCTTCCGAGGATTTTGGCCGCCTTGACCCGTTGCGAAACGGCCACCGCGGGATCGAATTGCTCGACGAGGAGGCCGAACAGGGCGTCCGTCAATGGGGTTGCACTGACCCGGGCCGCAAGATCGAGAGCAGCCAGACGCGTCGCCGTGTCCAGCGCTTTCACGCTCGCGAGCTTTAGCCAGTCGACCGTGAATGCGGTCGCCTCAAGTCGGCCCTCGTCGTGAAGCCGTCCGATGGTCTCGATCAGCACTGCATCGGGTGAGGTCTGGAGTTGAGAGCGCAAGGCCGCCTGCCAACTGGCCGGGGTCGACTTCAATTCGGACCGCCCAATCACCTCGAGTGCAAGCGCACGAGTCGTCTCCCTGCGGAGCGCATCGGCAAGCAGAGCCTGCACCTTCGCATCATTCGAGAACTCCACAAGCGCATCGGCGAGTGCCGGGGAAACTTCCTCTGCCTCCAGCGAGGTTTTCAAATAGCCAACGAGTGATCCTCCCCACTCGGGCCGGGTCGTGGCGAGTCGCAGGGCTTCGGCCCGGAGAGCGGGTTTCTTCGAGGCCAGGTGGGGGGTGAGTTGCTCGGCTCGCAATTCACTGGATTCCATTTCAACACAGGCGATCAGGGCGGCTCGCCTGACGTGCGGACTCTCGTCTTCGAGAAACCTGCAGGTGACAGTC
>CAUZKZ010000510.1:0-4073 GCA_963580345.1 Verrucomicrobiia bacterium
GCAGCTCTGGGACCTGGCGAACGCGATCCGGCTCGGGAAACTGAAGGCGCAGCCGCTTTACGGAGTGGCGACCGACGACTCGCACTACTACCACGGCGGGAACGTGTCGCCGGGGCGGGGCTGGGTGGTGGTGCGAGCCGAAAAGCTGGAAGCGGAGGCGCTCATCGAGGCCATGGAGAAGGGAGAATTTTACGCCTCCTCGGGGGTGGAGCTGGAGGACTTCGCCCTCGCGAAGGAGACCTATTCGGTGCGGATCAAGGCCCGGGAGGGAGTCACCTTCTCGACGCAGTTTATCGGAACGCGCGAAGGGGAGGGGGCGGTCCCCGGGGAGGTGCTCGCGACGGTGGAAGGCCTGGAGCCGGCCTACACCCTGGAAGGCGACGAACTCTACGTTCGGGCGACGGTGACCTCTTCGCAGCTGCATCCGAATCCTTCCTTCAAGGATCAGAAGGAGCAGGCCTGGACGCAGCCGGTGGCTTGGAAATAGGGATTCGATGCAAGTGCGGCTCTTTCCAGTCGGATCGCAAGAGTACGAATCGGCCCTGGCCCTGCGTTATCGCGTCCTGCGAAAACCGTTGGGGGTGGAGTGGACCGATGAAGAGCGCGGCTGGGAGCTCAAGGAAAAGCACTTCGGAATGTGGGAGGACGGAAAACTGGTGGCTTGCCTGGTGGTGAGGCCGCTGGGCGAAGGGCGCGCCAAGATTCGGCAGATGGCGGTCGAGCCGGAGCTGCAAGGCACGGGCTACGGCCGAAGATTGTTGGAGGGCGTGGAAGACTGGCTGGGGAGCGAGGGGATCCGGAGAATTGAGCTCAATGCGCGGGACGTGGCGGTGGGGTTTTACGAAAAGCTCGGGTACCGGCGGGTGGGGGAAGGGTTCACGGAAGTGGGGATTCCGCACCGGCGAATGGAAAAGGGGACGGCTTGAGGCGGCGAAAGCCTGTCTGCTCGGCCTCGCCGTCCGCGGCAACGGGTGGGGCACGGCGCGGTGCTCGGTTCGGGAACTGTTTGCGGGCGTCGCCCCTCCGCTCAAAACGCGCACCTCCCTCCTCGCGGGATGACAAGGCGCAATTGATGTGCTAGCTAGCGCCTCTCACCCAACCCGTTGGCCCGATGTCCCTTTCCAAGATTTTCATGTTCCTCCGCCTGGCGGCCGGTGTGGCGCTGTTGCCGGGCACCCCGGCCGGCGCCGAAGGATTGGTGGGGGAACCGCTTCGCGCCGCGGCCGCAGCCGGTCCCGGGGCCGCCCTGTTCACGGCCTTGAACCCGGCCGACACCGGGGTGGAGTTCGTGAACGCCCTGGTGGCGGGCCATCCCCTCGAACACCTCTACGCCGCCGCCATGGCGGTGGGGGGAGTGGCGATCGGGGACGTGGACGGCGACGGGCGGTGCGATCTCTACTTCACGAACGGGCCCGCCGCGAATCGCCTCTTCCGGCAGAGCGGGGAGTTCACTTTCCAGGATATCACCGCCAAGGCCGGGGTGGACGGCGGCGGTTCCTGGAGCGCCGGGGCCGCCATGGCGGACCTCGACGGCGATGGAGATCTCGACATTTACGTCGCGAATTACGGCGCCCCGAACTTCCTCTTCGTGAACAAGGGCGACGGGACATTCGAGGAAAAGGCCCGGCTCTTCGGCCTGGATATCGTCAGTGCCAGCCAGATGCCAACCTTCAGCGATTACGACCGCGATGGCGACCTCGACCTCTACCTGCTCTGCAATCGCTTCTACTCCGAATTCGGGCAACCTCTCTTCAACGACGCGGTCGAACTCCGGCTCGACGCGAACCGGATCAACGTGATCTGGCGGGACGAGAAATGGGGGCGCTATTTCACGGTGCGCCAGGACGGCAAGCGCCCCGACGGCCTGCCCTTCTTCAAGTTGTTCAAGATCGGTCAGGACGACCGTCTCCTGCGCAATGACGGTCCCGGCGAGGACGGAAGCTGGAAGTTCACCGAGGTCGGCAAGGAGGCCGGTATCGTGCCCGGCGGCTTCGGACTGTCTGCCACGTGGTTCGACTACGACCAGGACGGCTGGCCCGACCTCTGGGTCGGCAATGACCTGGACGACCCCGACTGCGTCTACCACAACAACCGCGACGGGACCTTTGCCAACGTGGTGAAGACCGTCGGCCCGCACGTCACGTGGTTCTCGATGGGTGCGGACTTCGCGGACTTGAACGGAGACGCGATGCCCGATTTCCTGATTGCTGACATGTCCGGCACCAACCACTTCAAGCAGAAGACCGCGATGGGCGCGATGGGCATCAGGGCCGACTTCCTGCGCACCGCCAACCCGCAACAGTACATGCGCAACGCCCTCTTCGTGAATTCCGGCACCGAGCGGTTCCTGGAGGGGGCCCACCTGTCCGGGCTTGCCAATTCGGACTGGACCTGGACCGTGAAGCTGGCCGACTTCGACAACGACGGGCGGCCCGACGTCTATTTCACCAACGGGATGACGCGAGACTTCAACGAACCCGACAACCTGGAGGCCGTCCCGAAGGTGTACGAGACCGAATGGGACCGCCACCTGCGGGCCGGCACGCCGGAGCTGCGGGAGCAGAACCTGGCCTACCGAAACCGGGGGGATCTCGCCTTCGAGGACGTCAGCAAGGAGTGGGGACTCGCTCAGGTCGGCATGAGTTTCGCGGCGGCTCACGCCGACCTCGACGGCGACGGCGACCTCGACCTGGTGGTCGCCAACGCGGAAGAGGCCGCCACCATCTACCGCAACAATTCCCACCGCGGGAAACGGCTCGTGATTCGCTTGAAGGGGCGGCACCGCAATACCTTCGGACTCGGCGCGCAGTTGACCCTCGAGACTGCGGCCGGGAAGCAGATTCGCGAGCTTACCCCGGTGCGGGGCTACCTCAGCTCCAACCAGCCGGTGGTGCATTTCGGTCTCGGCGACGTCGCGGTGGTGGACCGTCTCATCGTCGATTGGCCGAGCGGACACCGCCAGGAATTCGAGGCGGTGGCCGCCAACCAGCGCCTCACAATCACGGAACCGGCCGGGAAGGGCGCCCTCCCGACGCCTCGCATGCGGAAGAGTGCGCCGCTCTACGTCGAAAGCAAAAACCTGGCAGGAGCCTTCCACAGCGAAAACGAGTATGACGACTACGCCCGGCAGCCGCTCCTGCCGCACAAGCTGTCGCGGTTCGGACCAGGCCAGGCCTGGGGAGACCTCGACGGCGACGGCGACGACGATTTCTGGATGGGCAGCGGATACGGTCAGCCCGGCCAGCTCTGGCGCAATGAAGGCCGCAGCAAGTTTGTCCGCCTGCCGGCCCCGGCCCTCGAGGCGGACAAGAACCGGGAGGACATGGCCGGTCTGTGGCTCGATACCGATGGGGATAGGGATCTCGACCTCTTCGTGGTGAGTGGCGGGTACGAGTTCGGGAAGGACACCGCGTTCCTCGACGACCGGCTCTACTTGAACGACGGCAAAGGCACCCTGAGGCGCGCCTCGAAGGACCCCCTTCCCGGCAACCGCGTCGCGGGTGGGGTGGTGAGCGCCGCGGACTTCGACCGCGACGGCGACCTCGATCTCTTCGTGGGGGGACGGCTGGTGCCCGGCGAGTACCCGGCCACCCCCGCCAGCATCCTGCTGCGAAACGAGGGTGGACGCTTCACGGACCAGACCGCGGCCCTCGCGCCCGGGCTGCGGAAGGGCGGGCTCGTCACCAGCGCCCTGTGGTCCGACGTAGACCGCGACGGGTGGCAGGACCTCCTCGTGACCCACGACTGGGGCCCGGTGAAATTCTACCGCAACACGAACGGGAAACTCAGCGACCAAAGCGAGGCGGCAGGACTTGTGGATCTCACCGGGTGGTGGAACGGCATCGCGGCGAGCGACTTCGACCGCGACGGTGACCTCGACTATGTCGCCACCAACTTCGGCTTGAACACGAAGTACCACCCCAGTCCCGGGAAGCCGGTCCTCATTTATTACGGCGACTTCGAGAATGCCGGCCGCAAGCGGATCGTGGAAGCGGAGTACGAGAACGACATCCTCTACCCGGTGCGCGGCCGGAGCTGCTCGACCAATGCCATGCCGCACCTGGGCAAGAAGT
>CAUZKZ010000511.1:0-4060 GCA_963580345.1 Verrucomicrobiia bacterium
TGTCCTTGCGCCCCTCCTCGAGCCCTTTGATCTCTTTCTCCTTACCCTCACGCCGGGCTTCCCTCAGCTCTTCCTCGATCTCATCGAGATAATCCTCCAGTTCCTCTCTGTCCTCGCCCCAGTTATCGTCATCCTGGAGTTTGCGCGCGCTGTCCCGAGACGGCCTCCTGCGGACGATCGAAACGCAAAACCAGATGAAAACAAAGAGGGTGACCCCGAGCAGGATCGCCACCTCCCAGATCGGCCGGTCCAGCAGGCAGTAAACCAGGAGGCTCCCGGCAAACCAGACAACGCATGCCAGCCCCCCAAGGATCACCGCGAGACCAACAATGAAACTGAAAATTTTGCCGATAAGGTTCATGTCTGCAGCCTCTCGTGCCAGTGAAACCCAGCCAACAGCCTATGCGAGTCCATGGGCGGGGGCAAGGAATTGCTAGGAATTCGCTTTTTCAAGCCGGGCTTCCTGGAGCCTGAGGAACCGGGGAAGGTGGGGGTGCAGGGGTGAGGCACTAAGCCCCCTCTCCCCGCTTGCCCCCTGCGCCTGGGGGGCAGGGGGCGGGGGCGCCTTACAAAGGTAGCGGATTGCCTGTGAAAGGGATTCGCTACGGAGCCGGAGTAGTAACCACGACGTCATCGATGTACCAGCCGGCCTGGGTGGGTTCCGAGATATCGTCGGAATCGAAGCGGAACTCGAGCACGACGTTCTTTCCGAGCGCGCCGGCCGGCAGGGCTTTGCTGAACGGTTCCCAACCGATGGGATTGTTCCCGTCGATCGTCATTTCAAGGACGGCCAATTCCGCAAGGGCGGCGTCGGCGTCCAGCAACCTGACTTCCCCAAAGTCGAAGCCCTCCTCGATATCCACGTAGTGCGAGAAGTTCAGGGTGGCCCCCGCTGCCGCCGTGAGGTCGATCGGCGGCGAGCGAAGCCAGAGGTCGGAAAGGTTCGCGTAATCCGCGGAGAGGTTGGTCCCGAAACAGTTTGCTCCGCTGTTGGCAGAAGCCGGTCCGACCACCGTGGGGGAGCCGAATTCCCAGTTCGTGAAGGGATTCGATCCGTCATCTCCACCGGTCGTCCAGTCACCCTGGCCGTCCTCGAAGTTGTCCGTGAAGACCGTGACCGGGGGTGCGGGGAACTCCTCGACCACAAAGAGCCGTATTGTTTCCGGCGGCAGCGGAATGGTGAGGGTGTTGGTGGGCGGAGTGGGCGTGAGGTCCATGTTGCCGTCGTAAATGGGCCAATCCTTGGGATCGGTGGAAGACGGATCAACGACACTGCGCAGGGTGTAGAGCATGCCGGCCTGGCTTTCCCAGGCGATGCTGAGGGTGTCGGCGGTGGGCTCATGAGTGACCTGCAGTTGGGGACGAGCGCCGCCGGGCCGGCTCCAATCGTAGGGCGGGCCGACGTAGACGTTGTCGAACATCGAAATCTGGCCGTTCCCGACGTTGTAGAGCCCGAGGAGATCCGGCACCTCGGTGCCCGTCGCCCCTCCCCGCAGGTGCATGGGCGATTCCCGGGGCGTCCCGGCAAAAGCGCGGGGATTGTCCATAATCCATATCTGGCCGGTGGTCAGATCCTGCGTCTTCAACTGCGTGATCTGCCGGAAGGAAGGGCTCGCCGGATCCAGATCCATCACGAAGCCGATGCGGTGCCAGCTCTCTCGGGGTAGATTGTCGAAGCCCTCCACACCATCGAACCGGTAGAAACGATCGAGGATATCCTCGTCGAGTTCTTCGCCGACCGCGTCGTAGGCCAACACGCTGATGGCCCATGGCCCCGAGTTGGGCGGATTCAGAGGCTGCAGAAGAGGCTCGTCCGAGCCCGCGCTGGTGTAGATCCCCACCATGTGACCGCCCGCATCGCGAGCCAGGATGCTGCCCTGGTAATTGGGAAAATCGTGCTCGGAAGCATTGCAGAAATCGACGCTGACTTCCACCAGTTCCGCAGAGTAAGTCACCGCAATCTGGTCGCGTCCGCCGCCTCCTCCGTCGCTGGTTCCGAGAGCGATGAATTGTTCCCCGCCATGGGGATTCAAGGGAAAGGTCTTTGGCGCGACGGGGTAGAGCTCCGGTCCGCGAGAGGGCGGAGTCCACGGGATCTGAACGCCGGCGTAAGTGTGCACATCAAAGTCATTACCGAATTGCTTGAACCAGCCGTTCTGCGGAATCAGTTGGCTCGCTCCGCCGGTAGTTCCGGCCGAACCCGGTGCTCCGACGTAGCCTTCGTCGGATTCGAACCCGGTCATGAAATCGGCGAGAGCGGATGATGAGAGCAGGCCCAAGCACAAGAGCGAACCTGGAATCAGCCAGAAATGGAAACGGTTGCCACTGCTCATAATCGTGACAGTGAATTTCGGACCCCCCGATGTCAAGCTCACGGGGCGTCGCCGACGGCGCTGCGTGATGACATGATCAGGGGGTCTCCCACTCCAGTTCACTACCGAACTTCCGATAGCACATTCTCGATCCGCGTAGTGTCCGAAAACTGGAATCGCTGGTAGTTCATGGGTCATGCGGCATCCCGGTAGTAGTAGCGAAGCAATCCGCCAAGCCGCTTGCGGCAGTTCACCTCCCCTTTTTCCGCCGATCCAAACTCCGGCTGAATGATGTTATTCTCCAAGCCCTGGTGGTTGCGTTCCCGGTGGTAATGCTCACAGAACTGATCAACCGCACGTCTCAAGGAGGGCTCCCCAACGAGAATCATCCGATCAAGACATTCTGCACCCCCACCTACCCCGCCTCCTGAAGCTCCATGAATTCAGGGCTGGAAAAGCGATTTACTGGCAATCCCAGCCCTGCCACACTGCCAGAGGTAGGGGAAGCAGGCACCGGAGCCACCCATCAGGGTGCAGGAAACAGGGTGCGGGGTTACTGCACGCTGAACCGGAAGAAGGCGGCATCGTCGGTAGGCGCGAACTCCAAGCAGATCTTGCCATCAACCAGCCTACGTCGACTAGGGCTTCCCTATTCCTCGTCCTCGCGGGAAAACCGCACGTGTCGGGTGTCGCGCTCGCGGCCCGTCGATTCGATCAATTGCTGATACAACTCGGGGCGACGGCTCCTGATCCAGCGAACCCCGGTACACATTTTTCGAACGGCCGGATCGAGGTCGGCCACCACCATGTCGTCGCCCGCCTTCCAAGTCTCTGCAAGGACGTCGCCATAGGGGTCGAGGATCATGGCGTTGCCCGTACGCACTTCGTTGTCGTCCTGTCCTACCCCGTTGCTGAAGATAAGAAAGATTCCGTTGTCGTGGGCTCTGGCGGGCAACCATTTCATCAACCATTCTCGTCCCTTGGGACCCTTGAACTCAGCCTCGATGGCCTCGGAATCCTCTTTCCTGTTCTTCCAAAGCCCGAGATCAATGGCTCCCATGCAACGGGGGCTCGGCGTGTCGCACCCTCCGGTCTGGTGTGGAGCCAGCAACACCTCGGCGCCGCGCAGGGCGGTGGAGCGAACGTTTTCCCCGATGTTGCAATCGTAGCAGATGAGAATGCCCGCCTTGGTGCCGTCCGGAAGATCGAACACGGTGTAGTCTGAGCCCGAGTCCATGTACTCGCTGATGAAAGTGTGCAATTTGCGATGGCAAACAGTCCGGCCATCCGGCATGGCCACGACGTAGGCATTGTACAGTCGCCCGTCATCCCCTCGCTCGATCAGGCCCGCCCCAATCGTCATGCCATGCTCGGAAGCAAGTGAAAGCAGGACTTCGGTCGAGGGACCGTCGGGAACAGGCTCGGCCAAAGCATCAATTTCCTCACGGGACAGGTTCCGCAGGTGCCAGTATCCCGTGATGCACATCTCTGGAAAAACCAAGAGGTCAACCTGTTCGGCGGCGGCTTGAGCCGCGAATGATCGAACGGTGGCTAAATTGGCCTCCTTGTCGCCGGGCAGGTGTTGAAACTGGACGGATGCAACTCGCAGCGCGTTCATGGCGGGTAGATGAAACCGCCTATGAATTCAGCGCAACTCGAAAGGTTGCTTGGAAAAGAATCAACGAGTGGGGGTCTGTCAGGGGGAGGGGTAGTGTAGGCACTTTCTCCCGCACGCCACCGGTGGGGTC
>CAUZKZ010000512.1:0-4017 GCA_963580345.1 Verrucomicrobiia bacterium
CTGGCGAGGCGACGAAGCGCAAGGGAAGGCAAAGGAGAGGCAAGAAGACAGTTTCCCTGCGTGTTGTTCGCCAGCGAAGACGACGTATGTGGCGAGTGGACGGCATGGACGGAAGTTTCTTTCTTCTTGGGAGGAGGGCCTTGCGCGTCCAAGAGGCGAGGCGGGGTCCAGGTATTGGGACGGATACCTGCTTCGCATGGCTGGCCTACGTTTATCCACGTGGCATTCTCACCTGACACCTATTCCTGTGAAAGCCGGAAGACACACCCTCCCCATCACTTACTACTTCTCAAGCGTCTCACCTTGGAGAAGCCATGCCAGGTTGAAACGCGCCAGGCTCATCTGCTTGATGCCATCCCTTTCGAACAGGAGATAGATCATGCCGTCCTTCCCGACGGTCAGGGATGAATAATCGCCTCGTCCTTTGTGAATCAAGCGCTTCTTCACCCAGGAAGCCGCCCCGTCCAGGCTCACCCACACCGTCATGTTCACTCGGTGGCGCCCCCCGGGATTATCGGGCGTGCTGAACAACAAGACATCCTTCTGTTTGACCGATTCTGACGGCATACGCGCCAGGCCCGCGTTGCAGCCATAACCTCGCTGAGTCGCGAACTTGGAAGCGAAGGCGGCGCTCTCCAACAATTCGTCCGATACGCTCCAGTCGGCAAAATGCTGCCCGCCATCGTGGCTCCAGGCGATCCGGCGGCGGTGATCCACTGACATATGGGAACGCGAGTTGTAATAGATCCGGCCGTCCGATAGTTCCGCCAAGGTTCCCTCGCCCGTCCCGGTTTGCACGGGCTCGGCTACCTGCCAGGTCTTTCCACCGTCGTTGCTGTAAATCGCCGTGTTGTAGCAATAGGGCCAGTGTTCATCCGCGTTCCCCTCTTTCTCAAGAGGCAGCGGCCAGAATCGGACCGGCATGAGAAGCCGCCCTTTGTGTTTCCCAATCTTCAGGGTGATGCCTCCTTCCGATCCCAATGTATAAACCGGGACTCCGTCGAGGGCGCCGTGACCCGCCTGGTTCGGTAAGACCTTCATATCCTCGCGGGACCAGGTCTTCCCATGGTCTTTGCTTCGGTGCTGATATCCTTTCGAGGGGCAGGCGGCCAGAACATCGCCCGTGTTTTCATCGACGATCGCCTTGGCAGCGTTGGGATATCCCTCCGGAGAATCTCCCACTTTTTGAGCTGCACTCCAGGTCTTTCCTCCATCCTCGCTACGGCGACAGAGCCGGCAACCGTCTGCGAAAGCCAGGATGGTTCCATCAGTGGCGATAACAATCGTGGGCAACCGCACGGCGCCAAAGAGATCCTGCATCTCAAAGAACGGCTCTTTTGCCTGCGTTCCTGGCGTCAGCGATATGGCCAACATGACGGCGATCAAAGGCAATCGAAGGGCAAAAAACAAGCTGTGTCTTGAATGACTGCTTCTCATAATCCTAATTCCTTCTCCGATGGGCTAGCGTCTGCGATTTGAGGACACAATGCAACCGTAGTTCCACAACCTCCGCGTTCTCTGCGACCTCCGATCAGGGCGTCCGGGGGAGCGTCCGGGGTCGGACCTGGTCAACGCGCTGGCGCAGGTGGAGGGTTGTCGTAAATGGACCGTATTTTCCAGCCTTTCACCTCCCTCACCAGAATGGCACCTTCCCCGCAGAACAGAAAAACTCCCAGGTTTTTCGGGTCGTACTTGCAGGGGGCGAGAGCCGCCTGTCGGTCGTTGGCGAAGACCTCGATAATGTTCTTGTCGAGGAAGATTCGCAGATCGAGATTCTCTGCAGCTTTCAACTCGAAGGGCACCCGCGTTTCGCCCAGGCTCATGGATTTCTTTCCGGGCTCGATGGTGATGGGAAAGCCATGCTTGCCTTCCTGGTCACAGTAAAGGCGGACCCCGAATTGCTGCGCGGACCCGGGTTGGACAACGACCCGGATCTCAAGGGCATCGCCCGAGATTTCCCGGAGCCGGTAGGACGTGCCACTCTCCAGCTTCAGATTGGATTCGCTCCTCTCGTCGAAGCGCAAGGTCTCCAATTCGCGGAGCGGACGGATGCGCAGGACGCCGTCCTTGGGAAGGCTGAGTTCGCGGGGAAGAGATTGAATGCTGCTCTGGATGGGGACGCCCTTGAGCCGTTCTTTCACGCGCGACCAGGCCCACATGACGCGGCGGCCATCCGGCGTGAGGACGCTCTCGGGAGCGAATACATCCACATCTTCATGACCCTTGTCGAACTCGCTGAACCAGTTCATGAGGCCATGGGATTCCGGCACATACTTTTCATCCTTGAAGTGGCCCAGGTAATAGCGGCAACCGAGCCAGTGACTCAGGCAGAGGAGCATCCACTTGTCGCCGAGGCGGAACATGTTGGGACAGGAGATGTCCTCGTTGCGCGGCACGCCGACGTCCGGTATCTCGTCGTGGAGCAGGTGGCCGAGATACTCCCAGTTTTTCAAGTCGGAAGATTTCATCAAATGAGGATCTCTGCCGCCGGACACGGCATAGTAGGTCTTCCCGTCGAGCCAGCAGTCGGGGTCCCAGTGGCGCATTTTTGGAAGCGCTCCGGATTTCGTTTTCGGATCGACGGGCACGGGCTTGGACCATTTTTCCAGGAGATCGTCCTCGGCGAAGGCGATTTGATTCCTTCCTGACCCCTGGCCGTGATAGATGATGGCGGGCTTTCCCTCTCTGGTCAGAAATCCGGTGCCGCTGAACATTTGGTGGCCCATGTTGGCAGGCGTGAGGGTGGTGGGATGCCACTTCCAGTGAACCATGTCCGTGCTGGAGACATGGGCATAGGAGACGCCGTTCTTATCTTCGATGATGTAGTGAAAGTGATACCGGCCTTTCCAGAAGAAGATGCAATTGGGATCGCCCGGAGCGGTTTTGGCCGGATGGGCGAGATGGTAGGTGAGCCAGGTTGCAGGCGGCTTGGCCGGCATCGCCGGGGTGTCCGGCTCTGGGGTTGGGGGAGGCGCCGGTTTCGCCGCCTTGGGAGCTGATGCTGCGGGAGGCTCTGGATTTGTCGCCTTGTTCGCTTTCTCAATGATAGCGTCCGGCAACATGCGTCCACGCCACTTTTTGAAATGGCCAGGGATGCTGCTGGCGGCAGTGTATTCCCACAACGAGGTTTTCATCTGGCGCAGGGCGAGCACCGCGAGCACCTCGCCCTGAATCCAGCCCGTTTCCATGCTGTAGAGGCTCCAGCCGATATCGGCATCGCTGCCCCAGTATTCCCAACGCCGGTAGTCAAAGCCGCGAAACCACCCGCCGTCGAATTCGGGCAGGGTATCACTCTTCACCTGCACGCGGCAGAAGAAGCGCACGAGCTTTTCCTCCGCGTCGCGGTAGAGCGCCTCACCGGTTGCCGCGGCAGCTTCGTGCAGACCGGCGAGGGCGAAGTTTGCGGTGTAGAAGAGGTCGGTGTTAGGATCGCCATTGGTCTGAATGAGCGTAGTTTCCCCCGTGCCGTAAGCCTCGTTGCTGGCGGGACCCGCGCTGATCTTGGTGAGAATAGCTCCGGAGGCATCCATGTCACCGGTGAGATCGGTGGCCACTCGCCGCAGCCATTCTCGATGCCTCGGCGTGTCGTCGAGGCGGACCAGCCATGCCAGGGGCAGCAGCATGCGCGCCCGTTCCTGGTTGAACTGATCATTGGTCGCCGACCAGCCGTGCGGATAGGCCTCCATCATCCGCGCGATGGCCTTGGTAGCACGCTCCTGCAGCAGGGGAAGTCCCGTGGCACGCGCGGCCCAGAGAAAACAAGCCTGCACGTAGGCCTGGAAGTGCGGAGACAGATCCTCCTGATTGCCGAGGAAACTAGTTTCCCAACCATTCCGCGCGAGCGAGGGAACATCGAGGTGTTTCACCATGAAACCCTTGTTTCCGGTCAGCCGCATCATGGCGAGGAGTTGCTGCGCGAGCCGTTCATCGTAGCGCTCGGTGCGCAAGGCGGTTGCGGCACGCAGGAGGCCAAGCCATGCCCGCGCGTTGTCGTCGCCCCAGAGCTGATCAAATCCG
>CAUZKZ010000513.1:0-4000 GCA_963580345.1 Verrucomicrobiia bacterium
TCGCGGAAACGCTTGTTGAGGTCGGCCAGCTTGCCCTCATTGGTGGTGTAGGTGCGCAATTCGAAAAGCCGTGCCGAGTCCCCGGCCTCGATCTTGAGTTTCGGCGAGTAAGCGGTGGGCTTGAAGAACTGTGCGACGACCTTCGCCACCAGCGCTCCGTCCTTGGTGGAGGCTCGGTAGGCCGTGGTCCACGCGGAGTCGGCGAGAAATGCTTTCCAGGACTTCTCCCGCGCCTCCCGGCTCGGATAGGACACGATGTAGACCAGCTTGTTGTCCTTGTTATCGACGGGCACCCAGTACGCCACGTTCTTGATGCCGTGCTTTTCGAAAATCGCGCAGGTGTGATCGCGGAAGCGGGCGTGCAGGGCATCGAGCTTCCCCTTGTTCGCAAAGTAGGTCCGCAGTTCGTAGACACGATTCTTATCGTGCGAATCGGCCAGCGCCGGGAGGGCCGCAGCGAGCAGAAGGGTGAGGCTGAGGAGTCGCTTCATGGCGTCCGGAGGCGGCGCGTGTCGGATTCCGAGTCGGATTCCACCACGCAGGAATTGCTCGAAACCTAGCGTCAAGGTGGGAGGGAACCAGCACCAAGTAAAAATCGCGCCCGCTGCCGGGGCGTCCAAGCCAGCCCCACCCGCCGATGCCGGCGTGATTTCGGGGGATGGGAGTGATTCCCCGGAAACCCGGCAATCCTGGATTTTCCCTATTATTTTGGCGCCAGCCGGAGCCGGGGGCAGCGCGCGGGCGTGCGCCGGATCCGATCGTGCCAGTCTCCTCGATGAATCGAAGCCCCCACTTGTTTCGGTGATTCAAACATCTTTGCCCAGCTAACCAGGTAAATTCTATGTTGACGGCCGCGCCGATCACGGTTGAAACTCCATTAGCTGCCGTCGCAGCAAATTCTTTAGGAGGCGGATTCGAGTTGTTAAAGAATAATTCCCGATGACTGTTGAGCAACGACTTACGCATTTTCGTTCTGACCAAACCTCCTGATTCCAAGGGTGGAGGGCTTCGTTCAGAACAAAAATGCTCTTATCGTCTGTGCCTCCGGATTATTCGTTAGCATTTTGAATCCGCCATGACGCGGAGGACGTCTACCTCGAGACCTTCGCGGAGCTGGCACGGGAACGGGCCAAGGACGGCCTCGCCCCCATCGAGTCCATTGTGGTCTTCGAGGAGGTCGTTCCCCTCTTTTCCAAGATGGTACAGTTCCGGGCCATCGACTGGAGGCGCAGGCAGGTATCCCTCAAGAACCAGCCAAACACCCAGAGTTCCTTCGAGGACCTCACCGAGCGGGAGGAGGGCGCCATGCAGTTCGAAGACGAAGGGGCTGACCCCGACCGCCAGGTAGGCCAGCTCAGCTTTGACGATATCTACCGCCAGTGCGGGGAAGCCCTCGATAGCTTCGAGTGGGAACTCGTTTTCACGGTCCATGTCTCCCAGAGCGCCACGATGGGAGAGCTCTGCGAAGACCCTGAAATCCTTCGAAAACTGGGCTTGAAGCCCGGACACTCCATTTCCAAGAAACGCCGGATCCTGAACGAAACCCTCGAGGGCGCCCTCGGAAAGCTGCAAAAATGCCTGCAATCTTGAAAATGAACCCTTCTCAGCGCGGTTGGAGGGCTACAGGACGATGAAAACCGAATCTCCAACACCCGACCATGACGAGCTTAAGGCTCTCCTGGCCAACAGTTTCCACTCCGAAGAGGCCGATGGCGTGCCCGCTCTTCCGGACGATCTTCGCGAGCGGATCCGGGACCAGTATGGTGAGATCAGAACCCCCTCCCAGATTCCCACCGAGGAACGCTCCGAATCATTTTTCGCCAAGCTCTCGCTCCTTTTCGCGCAACCCGCCTTCAGCGGGGCCGCCGCCGTCATCCTCCTGATGGCCGTCGCCGCGGTCCTGTTTTTCCCCAGGGATGAGATCCGCCGCGGGGGCGACGACCATCCGACTCCTCCGGCCGGTGCCAAGATCGTCCTCTACGGCTTCGACGCCGAGCGGGCCAAGGCCATCGCCAAGGAATTCGAGCCCGAGAGCGTCAAGATCGTCTCCGACCTCGCCGGCCAAATCTCCCCCGAAGGCCGCACCATCATCATCGACGGAGCGGATGGCGAGATCGAAGGCTATAACGGGCCAGGCACCACCGCCCTGATCAAACCGCTCCCCGAAGACCCCGCCGACATCATTCTCAAGGTCCAGCAATTGGCGAATGAGTTGAAGGCCGGCGACTAGTGCTTCGGCCGGGAAGTTTGTGTGCATTCGGCGCGAGGGTTTTTCTTCGAGTTCAAGGCGCGCGTCCTGAGAATCCGGGATTACACTCCTCCGCCGGGCCAGAGGAACCCGCACTCATCCACCGACCACCCGGGGAGTTCAATTCGGCTTTCGAGCATATCGCCTTCGAGTTCCAACGTTCCGTCCGCCTCTCTCGCCACGAATCCGGTCAGCAGCCGTCCATAGGAGCCCTCCTTCCAGCCGGGTTCCTCGCCATCGTGCTTGCGAGTGAGGGGCGCATGCGAGATCGAGAGGCTGAGAATGCGGTGGTGGGCTTCGTGACAGGCAAAGAGGCCCGCCGCGGCCTCTCCTTCGGATTGCGGTCCGCCCCCGAATCGGTAAAAGCAAAGGTGCCCGCGACCCGCATGCCCGCATCCCACCAGTTCTCCCATCCGCTGCGTTCCCACCAAGTCGCGCAGTTCGAGCCCCTGGTGCGGTTCGCACAGTTGCGCGAAGCTCGCGGCGTCATCCTGCGGCCCAAATGAAACCGCGCAGGTTCGCACCAGGACCGGCAGGAGCATCCCCCACACCCGCCGCACCGTCACGGACGCCTCGCTATCAATCAGCACCGCCGACTTCCCGCTTCCGAGATCGTGGGGGTCGGCCAACTGGTGGGCGTTGAGAATGAGGCGGCGCAGTTCGGCCTCCGGCAGCTCCGCCAGCTCACCCCACCCAGCCAGCCATTGCGCCGCGCCCTCGTGCCCGCGGGCCACCCCGGCGGGATTCAGATTTCCCGCCACGACCTGCTTCACCTCCCACCAGGTGCACGACTGCAAGCCCTCATCCCCCCGCCATGCCAACGCCCGCGCCTTGCCGGTGCGGCGATCGAGAAAGGCTGCGAGGTTGGGAGCGGTTTCCCGCCGCCGGGCAAAGACGGTGCCGGCCAGCGCGTTCAGGTCGCGTTTCACCTCCCCAGCGCTCGTTTCGTCCGGCGCCTGCGGTTTGCCGAAGGCGACGCGCACTCCAAACGGGACGGTGCGGGGCAGCTTCCAGAAGAATCTCCCACGCTCCGCGGAGAAGATCGACTTCCAGAGGCCGTCCAGGTAGACGGCCTGGACCGGACACCCGGCGCGACGCGCGATGATCGCGAAACCCCTCTTTACATCGCCCAGGAACCCGCTGCGGGAGAGGGTGCCCTCCGGGAAAATGCACACCACGCTGCCCCCTTCCAGCGCCCTTGCCGCGATCCGGATCGCATCCTTGGCACCCGTGGTCGAGATCGGGATAGTGTCGAAGAGCTTCGCAATCTTCCCGACCAGGGGCAGCTTGAAATAGTGGCTGATCATCAGGAAGCGCACCGGCCGCGGACTGGCGGCGGTCAGGATCAGGGCGTCGAGGTAACTGATGTGATTCGGCGTCAGCAGCACCCCGCCCTTGGCCGGCAGCCGGTCCGCGTGGATCGGTTCGATGCGGTAGAAGGCGCGCAGGGCACTCATGACCAGCAGCTTCACAAACGCCCGCGGCAGCAGACGCATCACGTACCAGGTGGCCGGAAGCGCCGTGAGGCCGATCAGGAGAAACTGCAGCTTCGATTCCAGCCCCAGCTTGATCATGATGAGCTGGATCAGAACCGCTCCCACCATCGCGAGACAGTTCAGCAGGTTTGAGGCGGCCAGAACGTTGCCACGCTGGGCCGGATCGCACTCGTCCTGCAGGAAGGCGTTGAGCGGAACGAAGAAAAACGCCACCCCGGAGCCGGCGGCCGCCAGGGTGAGGTAAAAGAAGGCCGTT
>CAUZKZ010000514.1:0-3999 GCA_963580345.1 Verrucomicrobiia bacterium
CGGAAATTCGAAAATTCCAAAACCCCAGAACCACTCTAAATCAACGCAAAATCAGGACTTCCAGAAGCTCCGACAGACCCTATGGGATGGCTGTGATCTGAAAGCAAGGATCCGCTGCGCCGGCGAATGGCGGCGGGGGCGGCCGAGAAGCTGGGGCCGGGAGGACAGCAGCTCGCGAAGCGGATGTTGCAAGATGAGATCCGGGGGGTGCGCCTCCGCGCCGCCATCTCGCTGGGGAACATGGGCGCGAGCGAAGGCGTGGCGGTCCTGGCGGAGTTCCTCGGCTCGGAAGACACGGTCGAACGGGTCAGAGCCTGGAAGGCCTTGCGCGGGCTCACCGGCCAGGACCTCGACTACGATCCGATGGCTTCGCGCGAGAAGCGGGTGGAAGTGGAGAAGAAGTGGCGGGCCTGGTTGGGACAGGATGATCGCAAGATCACGGGACGAGCGGGAGAGACGGAGTGGACCCGGCTTTTCAACGGGCGGGATCTCACCGGGTGGACGCCGTTTCGCCGCGGGGTGGCCGTTGTGCCCCGCGCGACGGGTTGGGCGGTCAAGAAGGGGGTGCTGGTCTGCCCGGGAAGAGGTCCTGGCGATCTTCGGACCAATGGGGCTTACGATGACTAAATCCTGGTGGTGCGATTTCGTGCCCCGGAGCAAGCCTCCGACAGCGGGATCGGAGTGATGCTCACCCCGGAAGGAGAAAAGGGGAAGGGGGCAAACCGGAGAGGTGACGGCGGGGAATACCTCGAGATCCAACTCCGTCCCAACAAGTGCGGGGACCTTTATGTGATCGG
This sequence comes from Verrucomicrobiia bacterium, assembly GCA_963580345.1. Lineage (GTDB taxonomy): Bacteria > Verrucomicrobiota > Verrucomicrobiia > Verrucomicrobiales > Akkermansiaceae > Roseibacillus_B. The sequence continues at coordinate 798 of CAUZKZ010000514.1, forward strand.
CGATTTTAAAGCGGAAGCGGGCGGGGCCAGGATCGGGTTTTCCCAGCCGCGCCACGGCGAGGTGGGAGACGGGGCCGGGATGTGGCACGAAATGCGGGTGGAGGTGACGGGCGGAACCGCAGCGGTCTACGTGAATGGCACGGAGGTCAACCGGGCCGAGGGCGGACCAAAAGGGGCAGGAAAGATTCTGCTGCGGGAGGAGAGCTACCGCTTCGAGTTCCGCGAGATCTCCCTGCTCGCGCTGGGAGACCCGCCCTGAACCCGACAAGGAAAGGGGCCGCCACGCTGCGGAGTGGAGATCCCGGGGTTTTTGTGTGGAAGTGTTGATTGTCAGGCAGAGCTGGAGATCTCGTGCCGTGGAGGAGCTGCCTCTCAGCCTGCCCACCGGGGTCCCGCGGTGCGATTGTGATCAGAATCGCGATACATAGTTCGGCTCCGTGAACTTTGAGAACTCCCTGATTGCATTTCGGTCCGGAATTGGCGATTTAACCCCAATGTCCAACAACACAAACGTCCTCGCCCAGGGGATCGAAATCATTGGCACCATCAAATTTTCGAATCCCATGATTATTGATGGGAAGGTGGAGGGGGAGATCGTGTCCGAGAAGGGCACGGTGACGATCGGCGAAAATGCCAGGATCAAGGGGGACGTGAGAGCGGGGGAAGTGAAGATGTTCGGAAAGGTAGAGGGCTCGATTCATTCCGAGCGCTGCGAATTGAAAGCGAATTCGGAGCTGAAGGGAGACATCACGACCAAGAGCCTGAAAATGGAGGAAGGCGCCTTGCTTGACGGGAAGATGCAGACCGGCGGATAGCGGGTTTAGCTCTTACCGGAGCGCAGGTTCCGGAGGTGGTCAATGAGGAGGTCGATGCGACTGGCGACATCGGGTTCTTCCAGGAGTTCCCGGCGCAGGGCGGGGTCGTGGACGAACTGCTGCGCGACGGCGTCGGCCATGATCGGTGGGTCGGTGGCGCGGTCGAGGAGGTCGCGCACTTGCGTGATGACCTCCTTGGGGAAACCGAGGAGCACCCTTTCGACCACTTCGCGCAGGCGCTTGGCCTGCCGGATGGACTCCTTTTCGGGAAGATTGACGGAGACCAGGGGTTCGATGCGGGCGAAGGGATAGGGCTTCCCGGGAAGCCATTCGCAAAACCGGACCCGGCAGACGCCGTGGAGGATGAGATCGGAGCGTCCATCGGGGTGCTCCCGGGAGGCGCGGATGAGGCTGGCCGTGCCGATCGGAGCGGTGCACTCGCCAAGGTTGGTGCTTTCTTCGCTGGTGAGAGACCCGACGCAGAACAAGCAATCACCTTCCAGCGCTTCGCTCAGCATGCGGCGGTAGCGTTCTTCGAAGATGTGCAGAGGCAGAGCTCCGTGGGGAAAGAGGGTGCAGTCCGGCAGGAGAATGGCGCCCATCCGTTCGGGGATTTGGAGGGAAGGCACGGAGGGAGTATGGGGAAGATTTCGCGCAATTCAAGGGACGGAGAGGGAGAGCAGGCTTGGAGCGTCCCCCAAAAACATTCCGGGATCTCCGGCTGCCGTCACTTGCCGGACCAAAGTTCCAGGACTCGACGGGTCGTGTCTCGGGAGCGGGGGGATTGAGAACCGCCCCTTGAAAAGCCGAGGTTGGAACTTATCCGGAGCCGGCGGGTTGGAGAATGGGCAATCTCCGGATGAGGTTGGCGGCTACCCTACCTGAGCAGGAGCGCGATTTCCTCTCCCGGACCGTGGACCCCCTCGATGAGAATGCCCTCCACGTCGGCGGTCTTGGACGGACCGGTGGCCCAGATGATGTTGGGGGAGTCGCCGAGGCGGGCGATGGCTTCGGGGATGGTGCGGATCAGGTCGGCAGGATTCAGGATCCCGATGTGCACCCAAGGGGAAAGGGCGGCGAGCCGATCGGAGGTCAGATCGTCGTCGAGGATGAGGCTCCCGCTTTCCGCAATGGCCCCGGTGGCGCGGGTGATTCCGAACTGGTAATCGTCGTAGCGGGTGCGATCGAACCCGGTTTCGATCAGGAGCCCGGCTTTTTCCAGCGGTTTGCCGGCTTTGCTCATCCACGCCGGATCGCAGTAGCCGGTGGTGAGCTCCCGCTCGAGCAGGAAGGAGGCCAGGGCTGCGACGCTGGTCATGGTGCGCCCGTTCACGGCGGCGAAATTGCGGGCGAAGATCTCCCACAGATCGTCACCCTCGAGGTGGGGTGCGGAGAGGATCTCCTCGTCGTCGTACTCGGGAAGAGCAACGCGTTGCTCCGGGGGAGGAGCGGCGGCCTTGATGCGGGCGAAGATTTCGTCTCGGGAGGACATGGTTCCGGATCGGGAGTGGCAAGGATCAGGCCGTGGCCTGGGCGAGGTCGGCCAGAATGTCGTCGCGGTGCTCGATGCCGACCGCGAGCCGGACCAGTTCGGGGGTGATCCCAGCTTCGGCCTGCGCCTTCTCGTTGAGTTGGGAGTGGGTGGCGGGGTCCGGGGCCTGGCCACCGTGGAGGCAGATGGGGTCTAGTTGCATTCGGTTTTTTTGGGTGGGAACCACTGAGTGCGCAGAGAGGCGCAGAGATTCTAGCGGGTTTTGATGATTCGTTTTTTTCCAAGTGGGATTGTCTTGAAGTTGAGGAGAAGGCCGACCTGGCAGCCCGTGACAGCAAGGTAGCCGAGGATCTGTGCCTCATGAACAGGGGTGAATGCTGCGACGACCTGGGTATCGACCACCAGCTTGTTTTCGACGACGAGATCGGGGACGGGTTTTCCGACAAAGTGGCCCTTGTAGTGGACGGGGAACTTGGCCTGTTGTTCGAAGGGAATACCCAGCTCTCCCAACTCGATGCACATGGCACGCTCGTAGAGCTTCTCGTCCAGTCCGGGTTTGAGGTGTTTCTGCACCGAGATGGCAGCGCCGATCACTTTCTTGGTGAGCTCGGCGTGAGGATAGTCTTTCGGCCCGAATTCGTTCATCAAAAACCTCTGCTCTTTCTGCGTTCTCTGTGGTCGTCATTCTTCCCGCTTCTTGAGCCATTTGCGGAGGGTCCCGCCGCGCCATTCGGGGAGGGTGCGCTGGTGAAGCCAGGCCTGGAGGGGGGCCACGGGCGCGACGTGGATGGGGAGGTAGTTCATGGCCCGGGACATGGTCATGGCGGTGCGCCACAGGCGGGGCGAGGTGGCGAGGGCGGCAAAAGGACCCATGGGCGGGGCGCCGTAGGTGGGT
>CAUZKZ010000515.1:0-3941 GCA_963580345.1 Verrucomicrobiia bacterium
CCGGGAATCGCGGGGATCATTCTCACCATCGGGGTGGCGGTGGATGCCAACGTCCTGATCTATGAACGATTGCGGGAGGAATTGCGGACCGGCAAATCGATTGGGGCCGCCATCCAGGCCGCCTACGAGAAGGCCTTCACCGCCATCTTCGACGCCAACATCACCACTCTCATCACCGCCGTCATCCTCTTCTGGCGCGCCTCGGGGACGGTCAAGGGCTTCGCCATCACTCTCACGATCGGCATCCTGGCCTCCATGTTCGCCGCCCTCGTCGCCACGCGCGTCCTCTTCTGGTGGGGCACCGAGGGCAAGCTCGTCAAGAATCTCAAGTTCATGCAGCTCGTTCCGGAGAAGACCATCAGGTTCATGTCGCTGCGCCGACTGGCTTTTACCATATCGGGATCTCTGCTAATCGGCTGCCTGGTCCTGGTGGGCGTCAAGCAGGAGCGCGCCCTCGGGATCGACTTCGCCGGCGGCGCCCTCGTGCAGTTCCAGACCGAGGACCAGGTCGTGAAGGAGTCCGAAGTGCAGTCCGCCCTGGCCGATCTCTCGCTCACCAAGCTTCCCATCATCCAAAACGAAACCGAGCCGCCTCCCAGCAATGAGAACATCCTCTCGATCCGCTGCGCGGAAGAGGATGCCGAGCAAATCGTGGAGCATTTGCGGGTGATGATTCCTCTCCTCGCGCAGAAGGCGGACGCGGGTGTGGCGCCCGCTCCGGACCCTGCCCCCGACGCCACTCCCGCCCCCGACGGCGACAAAGACGCAACCGAGGCGAAGGAAGAAATCGAATCGCCCTGGAAAGTCGGGTCCTCCCGCGACACGGTGGAGGCCAGCCTCGGCAAGGATTTCCTCGTCAACTCCATCCTCGCCCTTGGGCTTGGACTCGTCGGGATCCTGATCTATATCACGATTCGCTTTGAGTTCTCCTTTGCGGTGGGTGCCTTCGCAGCACTCTTCCACGATATCGTGATCGTTGTCGGCGTGGTTATCTTGTGGGGGCACGAACTATCCCTCATTCACGTCGGCGCCTTTTTGGCCATTGCCGGGTATTCCATCAACGACACAATCGTGGTGTTTGACCGCATCCGGGAGAGCCTGCGCCTGAAGCGCGGGGAAGTGGAAGACGTCATGAACGTCGCCATCAACGCCACCCTGTCCCGGACCGTGCTGACCTCCGTGACCACCTTCGTGGCGGTCCTGGTACTCTACATCTTCGGCGGCCCCTCCCTCCGAGCCTTCTCCTTTGCCATCATGGCCGGCGTCGTGGTGGGAACCTACTCCTCCATTTTCGTCGCTTCCCCGATCGTCCTGATCTGGAGCCGCGTTCGCGGAACCAACCTCCGCCGCGAGTTGCTCGATGCCAACCTCGAGGCCCAGGTCAACCCGGCCCGGGGGTGAACCTCGGCGCCCCCCTCTCAAAAAATTCACCCCCGATTTCCAGGGATTCTCAGAGCCCGTCTCCCAAATCTCAATTGCCGCGAGCCGTGAGGGTTGGGTCCTTGCTTGTCGGCCCCGAAAAAAAAAAATCTGGAAATCGGCCCGTGATATGTGGGCGCACTTTCGGGTCGTTTGGGCATTCCGCCTAGAAATCCGGCCCGTTTCGGCTAGACTCGCCCCGTCCCGATGACCACCCGCACCTTTCTTGCTATCTTCGCCTTCGCGTCGGTCTTGGCTCATGCTCACCAGGATCTTCCCGGTGGTGCCGCTGACGTTCCTCCTCCCGCGGTCGCACCCCAGCTTCCCGCCGACGACGGCACCCGGGTGGCGGTGCTGGGCTACCATGAATTCTCCCCCACCCAGCCGCCCTCCGAAATGCGGATTCGGACCGCCACCTTTCGCAAGCAGATGGAGGCCGTCAAGAACCTCGGCCTGCCCGTCATCTCGCTCTCGGACTTCATCGCCTGGAAAAAGGGCGAAAAATCGATCCCGCCCCGCGCCGTCCTGATCACGATCGACGACGGCTGGAAATCGGTCTACACCGACGCCTTCCCCGTCCTCAAGGAATTCAATTATCCCTTCACGATCTACCTCTACACAAACTACGTGGATGGCGGCGGGCGGGCCCTGACCTCCGGGATGATCAGGGAGATGCAGGAGCACCGATGCTCGATCGGCAGCCACTCCGTCTCGCACCCCTTCCCCGTCACCATCAAGCGCCACGCACAAAAAGGCCCCAAGGCTTACGACACCTTCCTGCGCAGGGAGTTCGGCGACTCGAAGGTCTTTCTCGAGCAGAAGTTCAAGCAACCCATCACGACCTTCGCCTACGCGGGCGGCTACTTCAACCAGGATATGTACCCGATCGCCGACGAGTTCGGCTACAAGCTCCTTTTCACCGTTCTGCCCGGCAAAATTCGGCGCAACTTCGACAACCGCTCCCTGCCCCGCTACATCATCCACGGCAATTCCGATCTCCACTTCGAACTCGCGACCACCTTCAAGGCCACCAGCGGAGACGCCGCGGTGCCGGGCGCCGTCGTGCAAACCACGCCCCATCCCGTGCAACCGGAGCCCGGAAGCCGCATCGAGTCCCGCCTCCCCTCCATCAAGGCTGATCTCTCCGGCGTGCAAAACCTCAATCCCGCCAGCCTCGTGATGCGCGTCTCGGGATTCGGCCAGGTCCAAGCCCATTACAATCCCGACAACGCCAGCTACTCCTGGACTGTCAACCGCCGCCTGCGGCACCGGATGTGCGAAGTCCATGTGCAGTGGCGCCTCAAGGGGAAAACCCAGCACGAAATTCCCATGCGCTGGAGCTTCCTCATCGAACGCGAAGCCGCCTACCAGGCCGGGGGGGAGTGAAATGCAGTGTACAGTATTCAGTGTACAGTATTCAGGATACAGTGTACGGTCTTCAGAATTTTCCGCGCCACCCCACCCTGCCGGCCGGGACGCCGCCATCCAACAGCCTTCCAATAACGAATAACCAGTAGCTCATCTCGATGTTCTCCTCCCTCGCCGAAAATCTCGACCAGACGTTCCGCAATATCCGCGGACTGGGACGCATTTCCGAAAAGAATATCTCGGACGCCCTCCGCGAGATCCGGCTCTCCCTCCTCGAGGCCGATGTCGAGTACAAGGTCGCGCAAACCTTCATCGAAGGAATCAAGAAAAGAGCGGTCGGAGCCGACGTTCTCAAGTCGATCAAGCCCGGGGAGCAGATCGTCAAGATCTTCCACGACGAGCTCACCGCCTTGCTGGGGGGAGCCAAGGTTCCGCTCGATCTCAATCCTCCCGCCCGTATCCTTCTTTGCGGTCTCAACGGAGCCGGCAAGACCACCACCGCCGGGAAGCTGGCCCTGCGCCTCAAGAAAGACGGACGTCGCCCCCTCCTCGTGGCTTGCGACCTCTATCGCCCCGCCGCCATCGACCAGCTCGCCTCCCTCGCGGAACAGGCCGGGGTGCCCTGCTACACTCCCGAGGCCGGAGAGAAGAACGTGATCAAGGTCGCCAAGGGGGCCCTCAAGTGGGCCGAGAAGCAAAGCGGCTCCCTCATCATCTTCGATACGGCCGGACGCCAGGAAATCGACCAGGATCTCTTGAAGGAACTGCGGGAACTTCACGAGTTTCTCCAACCCAAGGAAACCCTCCTGGTGGCGGACGCCGCCACCGGACAGCAGGCTGTCTCGGTCGCCAGGACCTTCGACCAGGCCGTCAGCCTGAGCGGAATTATCCTTACCAAGCTCGACGGAGACGCCCGTGGTGGCGCGGCCCTCTCAATGCGCGCCGTCACCGGGAAACCGATCAAGTACATCGGCGAGGGTGAAAAACTCGAGCAGCTCGCCGAATTTCACCCCGACCGGATGGCAGGCCGCATCCTTGACATGGGCGACACGATTTCGATGGTCGAACAGGTCGCCGAAAGGATCGACGAAGAGAAGGCCGCCAAGGCCGCCAAGCGGTTGGAGAAGGGCCACTTCGACTTCAACGACTTCCTG
>CAUZKZ010000516.1:0-3938 GCA_963580345.1 Verrucomicrobiia bacterium
ACGTTTTACGCATTTTCGTTCTGACCAAACCCCCGTGATTCCAAGGGTTGGAGGGCTTCGTTCAGAACAAAAATGCCGTCCTGTTCTGCGGTTCCAGATTATTCTTTAGCAAATTGAATCCGCGAATTACCATAGTTCACAGTCCGAGCGCGTCAAGATAGGCGGGGGCTGGGTTCAAAAGTCCTATCACCTCCCTCACCTGGAAAAGTTCATCATGCAGAAACACCTACGAGCGCTGGTTTGGGTTCCCCTCTTGGCTCTGGCGTCGGCGTATACCGTACATGCCGACGTCCAACTGCCGCGGGTGATCGGCAACAACATGGTGTTGCAGCGGGACAAGCCGCTTCCGATCTGGGGCTGGGACGAGATCGGACAGGAAGTGACGGTGGCGCTCGGCGAGGCCAGCGCCACTGCCACCGCCGGTAAGAACGGTAAGTGGCTGGTGAGGCTGCCGGCGCAAAAGGCCGGCGGACCGTACCCCCTCTCGATCCGCGGCAGCAGCGTGGTGGAACTGAAGAACGTGCTGATCGGCGAGGTGTGGATCGTCTCCGGCCAGTCGAACATGGAGGCGCTGGTTCACCAAGTTGGAGACCCACCATTGGGCCCCCGGGCCGAAATCCCCGGGGCCGATCTCCCCGGGATCCGCCACCTCTGGATCCCGCACGTCATGGCCGCGAGGCCGCTTGGCAACGAAGGGGCCGTGGCAGGACGGAATGAAGTCGGCAGGGAGGTTGTCATCACGCCGCGCCCCCCGGATCGGGCCGCTAACCTGAACGATGCAGGTTCGGGCTGGCAGGTGTCCGGTCCGGAAGCCGCCAGCCGCTTTACGGCGGTGGGATACCACTTCGCCCGCAAGCTTCATGGTGAGCTGAACGTGCCGGTGGGGCTGGTCACCGCCACCTGGGGTGGAAGCCCGGTCGAACCGTGGATCGCTCCGGACGCCATGGCGCAAGTCAAGGACCAGCCGATGGGCCCGCTCACGCAGAGACCTCATTTCAGGAGCTCGGTGACTTACAACGCCATGATCCATCCGCTATTGCCCTATGCGATTCGCGGCGCCATCTGGTACCAGGGCGAGTCGAACGGATTTGAAGGTGAATCTTACCTGCGCAAGAAACGGGCCCTCATCGAGGGATGGCGCAAGGCGTGGAACCAGGGTGATTTCCCGTTTTATTTCGTGCAGTTGCCCGGTTACCAATCGCCGACCGACGATCCGCAGGGCGGGGACGGATGGGCCAGGGTGCGAGAAGCGCAAGGCAAGGTCGCAGCCACCGTCAAGAATTCCGGCATGGCCATCACCATCGACATCGGGGAAGCGAATGATATCCATCCGATGAATAAAATCGACGTGGGCAGGCGGCTCGCGCTCTGGGCGTTGGCGAGGGACTACGGCAGGAAGTCCCTGGTCCATAGCGGACCGCTCTTCAAATCGATGAAAGCGGCCGGCCAAACCATCGAGCTGTCCTTCGATCATGTCGGGGGAGGATTGATGGCGGCGAGGAAGCCCGGCCCCCGCAGCCCTGAAATGCCGAAGCCGGTCGACAAGCTCGACGGGTTCGCGATCGCCGGCGCAGACCAGAAATGGCACTGGGCCAGGGCAATCATCGAGGACGACAAGGTCCTTGTCTCGTCCCCCGAGGTCGCAAAACCGGTCGCGGTCCGTTACGCCTTCTCAGGCAACCCCGTCCGCGCCAACCTCTACAATCGGGAAGGTCTTCCCGCTGCTCCCTTTCGCACCGACACCTGGAAATTTCTCCGCTATCGCGACCATACCATGGGTGAAATTGTTGATGAGCCGGGATCTCGACCCTAGCCCGCCGGCGATTTCCTGAAGAATCCCGGTTCGCAGGGAGAAGTTCATCATGCAGAAACATCAATTTTCTCTGGGTCTGGTTCCCCTCCTGCTCCTGGCGGCGGCGGTCACCGGACCGGCCGAGGTCCAACTGCCGCGGGTGATCGGCGACAACATGGTGTTGCAGCGGGACAAGCCGTTGCCGATCTGGGGCTGGGACGAACCCGGCCGGGAGGTGACGGTGGTGCTCGGCGAGGCCAGGGCCAGCGCGAGGGCCGGCCGGAACGGCAAGTGGCTCGTTACCCTCCCGCCGCAGAAGGCCGGCGGACCGCTCACCCTCTCGATCCGCGGCGGCAGCGTGGTGGAGTTGAAGAACGTGCTGATCGGCGAGGTGTGGATCGTCTCCGGCCAATCGAACATGGCGATGAAAGTGAACGCCTCCATGGGCGAACCGCTGCGCGAAGTCGACGGAGCCGACTTCCCCGAAATGCGCCACCTCTGGCTCCCGACGGCCATGGCTGGGAGGCCGCTCGGCGACGAGGGCGCCGCCGTGGGACTGAACGAAAACGGAAGCGAGATTGTCGTTACGCCACGTCCTCCGGATCGGGCCTCCTCGGTGAAAGATGCAGGTTCGGGCTGGCAGGTGTGCGGTCCGGAAGCTGCCAACCACTTTACGGGAGTGGGATACCACTTCGGCCGCCAGCTTCACGTTGAGCTGGACGTGCCGATCGGGCTGGTCGCCGCCGCCTGGGGTGGAAGTCCGGTCGAACCGTGGATCCCTCCGGAAGCTATGGCTGTCGTCAAGGACCTGCCGATGGGTCCGCTCACCCGGCTGCCTCATTTCAGGAGCTCGGTGATCTATAACGGCGTGATTCATCAGCTGGTGCCCTATGCGATTCGTGGCGCCATCTGGTACCAGGGCGAGTCGAACGGATATGAAGGCGCGTCGTACCTGCGAAAGAAGCGGGCCCTGATCGAGGGATGGCGAAAGGTGTGGAACCAGGGCGATTTCCCGTTCTATTTCGTGCAGTTGCCTGGTTTCGGCTCGTCAACCAACAATCCGCAAGGCGGGGACGGATGGGCCAGGGTGCGCGAAGCACAGGGCAAGGTCGTCGCCACCGTCAAGAACTCGGGCATGGCCGTTACCATCGACGTCGGGGAAGCGAATGACATCCATCCGAAAAACAAACACGACGTGGGCAGGCGGCTCGCGCTTCGTGCCCTGGCAAAGGACTACGGCAGGACAACCCTTGTCCATGGCGGACCGCTCTACAAATCGATGAAAGTCGTCGGCAATAAGATCGAGCTGACCTTCGATCATGTCGGCGGCGGACTGATGGCGGCGAGGAAGCCCGGTCCCCGCAGCACTGAAATGCCGAAACCGGTCGACAAGCTCGATGGGTTTGCGATCGCCGGCGCGGACCAGAAATGGCACTGGGCCGAGGCGGTCATCCGGGACAACAAGGTCCTTGTCTCGTCCTCCGAGGTCGCAAAACCGGTCGCGGTCCGCTACGCCTTTTCAGGCAACCCCGTCCGCGCCAACCTCTACAACCGGGAAGGTCTTCCCGCGGCCCCCTTTCGCACCGACACCTGGAAGTTTCTCCGCTATCGCGACCATACCATGGGTGAAATTGTTGAGGAGCAGGGTTCCAAACCCTAGCTGGCCCGGTCGGAAGGCGAAGGGGGCTGTGTGGAACCCCCCTGCACGTTGGCTCACTTCGTGAAAATTCGCGGGGGCGAAGCGAATTCGCGTCAATTCGTGAACAATCCTATCTCCTCAGACACGAATTTCGACGAATGGTACACGAATGGCCACGAATGAAGGAATTGCCACACCGTCTCGAAGGCGTTCCGCTACCCGACGTCGCATCGAACTTCGTATCGGTTGACTATCTCCTGGTGGCGTCAGGTCGGAACCGCGAAATGATCTGCAGGCTCCCATCCCGCTTTTCATCGATGGGAAGGATAGATGGTGCTTCAGTCGGCCGCATGGCTGCGATAGATTGCCATGGTGTGCCCGGTTCGTAAACGGGTGACGATTTGTGAAATAAATTCACAGCCATCCCATAGGGTCTGTCGGAGCTTCTGGAAGTCCTGATTTTGCGTTGATTTATACTTCTCGGCATTAGGATTTCGGAATCTCAAA
>CAUZKZ010000517.1:0-3929 GCA_963580345.1 Verrucomicrobiia bacterium
GCCGTAGTGCGCCAACCAGTCGCTCATGTAGCCGGCGTTGAAGGTGGTGGTCACGATGTCCTGCAGGTGCCCCCAGTAGAGCCGTCGGTACTTCGGAATGGAGGTCATGCGCGAGAGGTTCAGGGCCCCGGCCGGCAATACCGACGCGCTCGTCCCGGCACTGAACACAAAGTCGGCATCCCAGGAGAGGGCTGCCACCCCGTTGCCGTCCGGCGGAACGTAAACGCGGATGTTGTGCTTCAGGCCGCCGTTCACGTAGGTGTCGCCGATCCCGCACAGCAGGGTGAGCGCCGTGTAGCGACACCACTCGTCGATGTCCATCACGCTTTCGATGTTCGCCTCGAACTCCGGCTGGGACGCCGACATGACCTGGTTGAACTTGATCAACCCCGAGTAATCGTCCCGCCGCCGCCCGGTGCGGAGTTCGAACGGGGGCCGGTAGTCCTCTTCGCTGTCACCGAGATCCCGAAAGTCCGTTCCGATGTGGGTAAAGGGGACCGGCGGCTTGAATCCCTCCACCCCGCCCTGGCTCGAGACCGGGTCGTAGGTAATGTCCACGTTGAAGACGCTGCCCTTGTCCCCGTCCTCGAACTGCGAAGAGGCGAACACGCTTCCATAGCGCGCCATCTGCAGGATCGCAACCCCGTTGTAGGTCGAACTCGGTCCGATCATGTGCACCAGGTCGTCGTACATGCACGGCACCGCGGCGGCGTTGAACATGTGCTTCACGTAAATCTCATCCATCCGCCGCACCACCGGCGAGCGACCCGAGCGATCCGCCCCGACACTACCGTGCACGCCCCGGAAGAGCTGATCGTCGGGAAAGGCAATGTTGAAACTCTGGTAATTGCTCCCGTCCCGGGCCCGCCCGGCCCCGCTGCCCCGCAAGCGCACTCCCACGTCGTAGGTGATGGTTCGCCGGTTGTAGATCGCAGTCCCGCCCAGCCGCTCGTTGCTCATCAGGTTCAGGGTCTGCAGCAGGAAACTGCGGTCCGAGTTCAGCATGATGAGGCGGATTTCCTGCATCGGCAGCCCGGTGCCCTGGCCGTCCTCGACCTGGATGAGGGCCCGCGAGTCGGGACCCCCGGCGGGCGCCAGGGAGGTGGCGCCCAGCCCGTCGGTCATCTCGAGCCAGAACTGAATGACGGTTCCGGCCCCCGCCCCGGGCAGCGTCCCCTGCCCGCGACCGTCCGCATCAATGGTAAAGAGATGGTTCGAGATGACTCCTTCGTTGTAGCGCGCCTTCAAAACGGTGGTCCCGAGACCGTCCGGATCGGCCAAGTCGGCCGTGACGAGAATCGGCGCATTGACGGCGGGCACCGGCGGATCGTGCCGCAGGTTCGAGATGGTCGGTCCCAGGTTGGAGGTGAGCTGCGAGTTCGGCGCTCCGGGCGTGCCGCAATCTTCCGGGCGGTCCAGCGGCGTGGTCCGCGCCAGCCGCTGGTAGTAGCAGCGCGAGTTCAGCTGATTCGACCCCGCCAGCCAGCGGGCGCGGAAGGAGACTTCGTAAACGGTGGTCGACAGGATCGCGGTGTTGTTGACGAAGGTGGTCTCGAGGTGGTTGTGCCGGGTGTCGGTGGCCCCCGTCGCGACGAGGTGCAGGACTTCGTTGCCCGGATTGCCGGGCTCCGCGATCACGCTCGTGTGCCGGTGATTGCCGAGGAGGCGCCAGGTGTTCGCCCCGGAGCTGAAGGAGCCGTTCTGGATCAGCTCCTGCGCAGCCCCGTCCGGATCGCGCACCACGCTCACGTCGTCAATCAGCACTTCTCCGGCCTGCAACATCCCGAGCCGGAATTCGTTCCAGTTCGTCAGCCCGTAACTCTGCCCGCCCCGGTCCCGGTAGGTGATGGTCTGCCATCCCTGCTTGCCGGTCTCGTCACTGGCTGCCCAGGCCCCCGGATTGGCGTTGTCGGCATCCGGGTCGCGCAGTTCGAGGCTTGGCCCGCGCCCATCGGCCAATTCCGGCCAACGCCCGCCTTCGCAGTAGATGACCTCGTCGACCGGGTTCTCCACCGCGTCTTCCAGGCGGATCAGGTCGCGGGCGTTGTTGAGGCGGTTCGCGAAGTCGCCCACGATCGACCCCGCCAGGGCCGGGTACTTGGCGGCCAGGGCGGCGGTATCCTTCGCCACCACCAGGAATCCGCCGGCCGGAATCCTGGTGCCGGCCGGAAAGAAGTAATCGATGCCCCCGTCCAGCGACCAGCCGGTCAGGTCCACTTCCTGCGCGCCCTTGTTGAAAAGCTCCACCCACTCTTCGTCCCGCTCCACGATGGGCTGCGGATTACTCGGCGGAGCCAGTTCGATGATGGCATTCAACTCGAGTGCAAAGACCACATCGGTGCTGGCCGGATTCTCCTGGTGCACCTCGACCGAAAAGCGGTTCGTCCCCTCCACCAGGGCGCCGGTCGGCAGCAAAATCGGCCCCTCGAAGTCGGCGTTGCGCACCGAGGTGCTGGCCAGGGTGGCCGCCGTGACCGCCCCGAAGGGCAGGTTGTAACGCTCCACCTCCACCCCGTTGAGGTAAAAAATGGCCCCGTCGTCCACCAGGTGGAGGAGGGACAGCTGCGGATTGCCCGCCAGCTCCTCCGCGGTGAGGTTGAATTCCGTTTCGAAATAATAGGTCACAATCGCGTTCGCGGCCGGATTGGCGAAGGTGGTCCGGATCGGTTCCGGGAGGCTCCCGGGCTCGAAGCCCAGCGCCCCGTGGCCCTGCAGCCAGTCCACTCCGTTGACGAGGTGCTCGCTGTCTTGCCAGTTCGCCCCGAGATCCGCCCCGCTTTCGTTGTAGCGCCACATGCTTTCCAGCCTGATGAGTTCCAGGGTATCGAACAGCCCGTCCACCCCCTGGGTGCCGGGATCCTCCCGAAAGTGGTACATGATCTCGTTGATCACGACGTCCTGGTTGATCGTGAAGCTGTTCGCGGCCCCAAAGCTCGGGCCGTCCGGAACCAGCATCTTCCCGTGCTCCGCTGACCAGGCCCGCGGGAGGTCGTCGGGACGGGCGGCGTGGAGGAGGGACTGCCGCAACGGCGCAAACAGGAAGAGCCGATCCCCATTGTCGGGCCGGAACCCCAGCGTCGCTTCGTCCAAAACCAGGAAATCATCGCCGCCAATCGTGAGCCCGGCCGGAAGGGTGTAATTCGAGTCCACCGCCCCGCGCGAGGCCAGCACGAACTCGCCGATGTCCTCGGTGCTCCCGCTCAAGTTGGCGATCTCGACCCGGAAATCGGCGTCATTGGTTCCCGAAATCTCACTGATCACAAAGGGCGCCTGCGAATTCGGGTCGAGCGACTGCGTCATGCTCAGCTTCGCCCCGAGAACGATGTCGCTGCTGTCGGCGGCCTGCTGGTGCACTTCCACCGAGAGGCGGTTGGGGCCTGCCACCAGCCCGCCGGTGGGCAGGTCGAACGGTCCCTGGTAGGACGCATTGCGAATCGAGGCGGCGCTGACGGTGGAAGCATTCACCGCCCCGGCGTTCATGTTGAAACGGGTGAGCTCCGCTCCGTTGAGGTAGAAGACCGCCCCGTCATCGATCACGTGGTTCAGAATGAGGCGGTCGACGTTCGCCGCCTGGGCGGCGGTGAGATTGAAATCGATCTCGAAGTAGTAAGTGATGATGGCGTTGGCGGCCGGATTGGCGAAGGTGGTCTGGAGGGGCTCCGGCAGCGAGGAGGTCTCGAAGCCGAGCAGTGCCGGGCCCTCAAACCACTGCGCGCCGTCCACCGGGTGGGCGCTACCCGCCCAGCCCGCCGGGAGGGCCGCCCCGCTCTCGTTGTAGCGCCAGGTCGCATCGATCGGCACCGGCACCAGCTCCGGGCTGGTGCCCGACCCGGTCGGAAAGTTCTCGGTGCCGGGAGTCCCACCCACTTCCGCGCTGGTCCGCCAGTTGGCGGGGTCGGCACTGGCGGTGTCCTGATCGGCCTTTGCCA
>CAUZKZ010000518.1:0-3914 GCA_963580345.1 Verrucomicrobiia bacterium
TTTACGCCGATTATTGATCCTGAGTTTCGGACACCGATGTGGACTCAATAGAGGGACAGACCCGATGGAGACCGACCCGATGGAGACCCAATAGAGGGACGACCCCGGACTCAATAGAGGGACGGACTCAATAGAGGGACAGACCCGATGGAGACCTCGATGGAGACCCCGATGGAGACCTGACCCGATGGAGACCTCGATAGAGAGCTAGATTTCGGCCCCGAGGCAGGCCCTTCTTCAAGTGCGATCTTGGACAGACCAGCCGAGGAGGACTACCCGGAGGGGAGATGGGGGCCGGGGCGGTTGCCGGTCGATTTCACTGTGCGGTCCAGCCGCCGTCCACGGCGAGCATGCTGCCGGTAGTGTAGCTGGCGGCCTCGCTGGCGAGGAAGATGGCGGCGCCCTGGATTTCGGGGAGTTCGCCCCAACGGCGGAGGGCGGTGCGGTCCAGGATGAATTTCCGGGCCTCGTCCGAGTTTGCGATGGGGGCGTTGATTTCGGTGAGGAAGGGGCCGGGACAGATGGCATTGACCACGATGCCGTGCCCTGCGAGCTCGAGTCCGAGGGTGCGGGTCATCTGCACGATGGCGCCCTTGCTGGAAGCGTAGGGGGTCCGATCGGGAATCCCGACCAGGCCGACGGCGCTCGCCATGTTGATGATGCGGCCCCACCCCGCTTTCTTCATGTGGGGGATGACGGCCTTGCAGCACAGCCAGGTGCCGGTGACGTTGATGCGCATGAGATCCTCGAACTGTGCGAGGGTGATTTCTTCGATGGGTCCGCGGGTGTTGATGGCGGCGCTGTTGAGAAGGATGTCGATGGGCCCGAACCGCTCCCGGGCCACCGCGACCATGGCGTCGATCTGTTCCGGGATGGTGATGTCGGCTTCGACTCCGATCGCGTCGTGACCGTGGGCGGCGGCAATCTCGTCTGCGGCGGCTTGTGCTTCGTGGCCGTGACGGCTGGCGAGGACGACCTTGGCGCCGGCGGAAGCCAAGCCGGCGGCCATCGCCTTTCCGAGGCCCTTGGACCCGCCGGTGACAAGGGCGGTGCGGCCGGAGAGATCGAAGAGTTTGATGCCGGGCAGGGACATGAGGACGAACCGAATATTCTACGGGCGCACGTGCTTACTGCAGGGGCGTGTGTGGCGGGGTGATGACGATCTCGGGGACGTTGGCGCGGGGTGGGAGCTTGGCGATGGCGACCGCGATGGCAGCGATGTCCTCGGGCTGCACACACTGCGCCTTGCGTTCCTCGGAAACCGGCACCGGCCGCCGGTCGAGGATGGGGGTGTTGGTTTCGCCGGGAAAAAGGTTGGTGACGCGCACGCCATCGGGCAGCGCCTCGAGGTTGGCCATGGAGCCGAGGGAAGCCTGGGCGTACTTGGAGGCCGAGTAGGGCACCCCCCCGAGCGGGAAAGTGCGCAGGCCCGACAGCGAAACAACGTTAATGATGAGCCCGTCCTTGCGCGTTCGCATGGCGGGAAGCACGGCGTGAAAGCAGTTGAAGGCACCGCCGGCGTTGATCGCCATGATTCGATCGAAGTCCTCAGGGTCGAGGTCCGCGAAGCTGCGCCTGGGGCTGTTCACCCCCGCGCAAAAGACGAGGATCTCGATGGGGCCCGCCTCCCGCTCGGTCCACGCCATCAGCTCGTTGACCTGTGCGCGATCGCTCACGTCGCAGGTCTTTGCGGTGAGAGGGACCCCGGCTTGCTCCACCGCAGCCTGCAGGGTCATTTCGGTTCGCGCCGCGATCACGACGCGGGCGCCTTCCGCGGCCATGGCCCGGGCGATGCCGAGTCCGATCCCGGTGCTGCCCCCCACCACGAGGACAACCTTGTTGTTGAGTGCTTCCATGTCGCTGCTTGTGCCGATTCGAGTAACCAAATGGAAACGGGGGATGGCAAGGGAATCCCGCGCCGCTACGAACCCGTGAATTGAAACGAGTAGAGGTCGGCGTCCTTCAAGCGAAATCGCAGGCGGACCGGCTTGCCGCGCAAGGCGCCGAGGTTGGCACCGGGCTTCCAGCGGACCTGGTGGGCAAGGCGATCCCCGATGATCTCGGAGCAATCGTTGAGAGCGAAACCATCGATGGGTTTGCCGTCCGGGGATTGGATCTCGACCCAGAGGCCGCCCGCCGCGGAGGTGGCCATGTTCAGGGAAAGTTTCGAGCCATGGAAGGTGAGGGGCCTGGTCACCAGCTCACCACCTTGGTAGGGCGCATTCACGGAGATGAATCCATCGGGCCGGATCGTGTAGCGCTTGAGGTGGATCGATTGATAGCCGCCTTGGTGCTTCACGTAGAGCGACAGCTCGCGATCACCGGTCTGCACGATGCCGCGGGCGGCGTAGCTTGAGCGTGAGGTCCAATTGCGAAGGTCGGCCCCGGGCCGGATGAAAGCCTCGAGGAAAATGCGGGAAAAGTTGGTGCCGCCCCGCGCCGCGGTGAGCTGGATGTCGGTGCAGTCGCTGACGTAGTCCCACTCGGTCGGGGTTTTGATCCTGCGGGCTTCCTCCGCGGTCACGACGCGGCGGCCGGGAAGAAAGCGGGTTGGAAGACCGAGGTAAATCTGCGGGGCCCGCAAGTAGGGATCGAACTGGTTGGTGTAGAGATGCTCGCGGGGCTTATTTCCCAGTTCGAGGTCGACCGGGTCGGACCAGTTGGTGAAATCCTTGGAGGTGGCGCGCGCGATCCAGCGCTTGCCATCGCGGAAGACGCGGAAGTAGCAGACGTACTGGTTTTCGCTGACGGACCAGAACGCATTGTTCTGCGAATCGAAGGCGCCCTTCGTGATGACGGGTTTCTCCTGGACCTGCCTCCAGCGCAACCCGTCGGCGGAGGTGAACCCGAGGAGGCCCGGCGCCCCGGTGCCGCCCATGGCCTTGTAGCGCTGATCGGGCGGGCAGGCGGGATTTGTGTCAATGAAGGGGGCGAGATTGTGGCAGCCGCGGCTCCGGGCCAGCACGACGTTGTTCGCCTTGGTCCCGCGCACTTCGTAGACGCCCAGTTTCGGTCGGGTCCAGTGAATTCCGTCAGTGCTCTCCGACACGCAGGTCACCTCCGTGTCGAAGTCATGCTTCGCCTCCGGCATCCCGCGGTAGTAAAACCGGAACTTGTCGCCGTCCTTGAGAATCGTCTCGTACCCGCTGTAGATCCCTTCCCACGGCTGATCGAACTTGAAAACGATCTCGCGGGGTTGAGGCCGGTGCAAAGCGAGACGCGCGCCCTCCAGGCGCTCGATCAGGTGGTGATCTACAAAAAGCTCTCTTTGCGAGCCAATCTCGACAGGTTTGGCGGCCTGAATTGCCGTGGTGACAGGGAGCAGGGCAAGGAAAGAGGCCTTCATGATCGAGCCAGCGTAGGCTGCGCTCATTCCGACTGTCACGATCCAAAAAACGAGCGGCCTTACTTACGTCTCATCGTCCGCCGAAAGCCACGTCAGGCTGTAGCCCCTCCCGGGCATGATCCGCGTTTTCTTTTGCGCGACTCCGTCGATGACGTGGATTGAATTGTCCTTTGGATTGGTGTAGGCCGCCCGCTTGCCGCCTGCGCTGGCAGCGAGGTCACGGACTTGCGGGTGAACGAAAAAACGATCGAAGACTCGACACGCTCACGTGCCTTACGAAGATCGGTCGCGATGAACAGGACGCTGCGGTTGATCTTGATTTGTGTGAGCCTGCACGGAACTACGCTTGCCCATGAGAGGCATCCCGCCGCGAAGGATTACGTGCCGCCCGCGGAGCCCGTCGTGATCGGCGAGGGCAACTTCCGTTATCGGCTCGTGAATACATCGGTGTCCGAAACTCAGGATCAATAATCGGCGTAAAGGGCGCGTAGCTGGTCGAGAGACTCTTCCCAGCAAGTGGCTTGGTAGAGTGCGAGTCGTAGCCAACGGTAGTATTTCACTCCGAGCT
>CAUZKZ010000519.1:0-3866 GCA_963580345.1 Verrucomicrobiia bacterium
AACCCCCACCAGAGATCCGCCACCAGGACCAAAGCAAATCGTAGTTGTGGGGGAGACCTTTCGAGTCCGACCCCTGAAAAACAGGGGTCCGCTCCCTCAAATCTTCCCGAATCGTGAAAGTCGGGCTGGATCGCATCGCCCCACCCCGTCTGCAGCCCGAGGGGGACGACGCCGTCATCATTTCCTGGGCTCTTCCCGACGATGGCTGGAAGCTGGTCCAGAGCAATGATCTGAATCATTGGACGGAGGTCTCGGGCCGCGGAGCCGTGGTCGGTGGCACCCACCGCTCCCTGGCCCGGCCCATTGCCAGCCAAAACACCTACTCCCGGCTCCAGCGGGCCAGGGCGCGGCCAGAACCTAATAACCCACCCCGCTCCGCTCTCCCCTCGCCCGCTCGTTTCCTCACGGCTCGCCCCCCTTAAAGGGGAGCGGCCGGGAAGCTTTCACTTCCCGGCCGCAAAACCACAACAACATTCGTTGTAATATGCTTATAGCGAGTGATTTAACGAATTGACAACATCCTTGAACGTTGACATACGCCGCCGTTGTTGACACTTTTCGTTGTCATGGGTGTGCACAAACGTAGGAGGAGCAAGTTCTGGCAGGCGTCCTACACCGATACGGAAGGGACTCGGCGTTATCGAAGCACTGGAGCGGAGTCGAAAGCCGAGGCCGAGGAAATCCTCGCAGGCTGGAAAAAGGAAGTCGCGCGGCAACGCAGGCAGGGAAGCCCTCCCGAGCAGCGTGAGGCCCTCGAATTAATTCAGCGAGCAAATCGCGACGGCGCCAAAGGCCGGCTGACCCATGACGCGGCCCGCGCATATCTGATCGATCTCCAACGCGTGTACGATCCAATTGGGATGGCCCTCCATACGGTCCGGTCTT
Source organism: Verrucomicrobiia bacterium (assembly GCA_963580345.1). Lineage (GTDB taxonomy): Bacteria > Verrucomicrobiota > Verrucomicrobiia > Verrucomicrobiales > Akkermansiaceae > Roseibacillus_B. Next base: position 886 of record CAUZKZ010000519.1, read on the forward strand.
GGACGGAGGCTTGGCTGGAGGATCGTCAGCACCACGTCAAGGACTCCTCGCTTCGTCGCTTCAGCTTGTCGATAAGACACATCCTGAAGTGCCTCGGCGACGTGGCAGACAAACCTCTCGAACTCCTGACCTCTGATCACGTTCGGCGAGCGCAGTCTGCCCTGCGGGCTATGAAGAACAGAGGAACATCCCTCCCTAAAACGTCTACCATCAACCAAAAGATGGATGACTTCCGGACCTGCCTGAATTCTGCAATGAGAGACGGGTTGCTCCTTCGAAACGTGGCCAGCTCTGTCGAGCGACTCCCAGAGGAGGATTCAGAAACCCGCGCCCCGTTCTCGCCTGCGGAGGTTCAGCTGTTGGTCAATCAAGCCGAGACCATCGAGTGGAAAGGTGTCGTCCTTCTAAGTTTCTTTACCGGCCTAAGATTGGGTGACGTCACGCGGCTATCGTGGGAGCAGGTCGATCTTGATAAAAAGCAATTCGTTCTTGCGACCACCAAGCAACGGAGGGCGAAAGGAAGACGCCGCAAGGTGACGGCAATTCCCATGCGAGCCGAAGTCTTCGCATTCTTCGATCATCTTGATGCGCGTGGTAACGGCAAGGGAGATGTCTTCCCGAGTCTCTCTGTACTGAGCACCTCAACCCACTCGCTCAGGTTTCGAAAGCTAATGGAGAGCGCTGGAGTCGAGCGCGAAGTGCTGCTCCCAGGTGGAGAACTAGGAGTGCGGACCTTTCACAGTCTTCGGCATGGATTTGTCACGGGACTGGCTAACCGAGGCGTCGCCGCAGAGATTCGGCAGGAACTTGCCGCGCACACCGACGCAGCAAGCCATGCGATCTACACGCACCTGAATCGGGAGCAACTGCAAGCCGCCATTGATAAACTCCCATCGATCAAAGTCGCCTACCCCGCTGCCTGACCGATGTTCGAGCAGTGGCTCATCACCGAAAAGGAGTGGCTGGGAGAGCACCTTCCGCAGTCTTACAACGAAGCGGCCATCCGTATTGGTCAGGGCGAAGGGATGAAGGCGGGTGACTCTAAGTTCATGCGGTTCCTAATGCCGTTTATCCGTCCCAGCGCGGCAGGGCTGCGCTACAAGCTAGACCATGGGCGCTCTGTCCCCGGCGAGGCCTGGTGCGACTTACTATTCGAGTTGAAGCTGGCTATTCGACGCCGCTTTATCGAGGCAACTGATCCCGTCACGGGGTTGAGAGGACATGTGCCTGGTCCCGATTCTGGACCGCAAGACATTGAACGATTCTACGGCGACCTTGGCAGGCATTTCGCCGAACGAGCCCTCTCTCCTGACTGGTTTCGCAATCACGCCGATGCGCTTGAGTGTAAAAGCACCCCGGACTATATCGCCCCCGGCCCTATCAGATTTCAGAACGATCACTCAGTTATTGCGCAGAAGGCTGAAACCGCCGTCTGGCTCACCCTCCTGAGCTTCAGGCAATTCGTTCAGGAGCATCACTCTATTCCGTGCCGCAAGGATCTTCACGCCAAGGCAGAGGCTAAAATTTCAGGCTTTTGGACAACTGTAAATCCCCCCAGCAGCGAGGATCGCGGTGACGGAATCGACTCCGGGGACTTCACGCGAGCACTGCAAGCACTTGGCCTTGACGGCATCGAAGGCACTCGCAAGCCGAGGCGACTCCCCGGCGACAAAAAAAACATCGGAATTTACCTCTCGCTGTAACGAGCTGACAGTCAACCTAATATGATTCTTCTTGGTGAGGTTGAAGGCAATCTCCACCAACTAGGACATGCCGGGATTTCGCTGAGTCCCCGGCATCATGGTTGAATCAAGTGACCCGTATACAATCCGACTGCCAAAACCCGGCACCTATTGTCCCCGCACCGGAATTAGCCGGTCGGGCCTGAATACGCTCATCCTGCCCTGCGCAGCAAATAACTTCGACCCCCCGGTCGAATCCTTCGTGGAGCACCGAGAGGGCTGCAGCCGGGGAGTTCGACTGATTGTTTGGAGCAGTCTGAAGCACTACCTCGAAGACCTTCGAGAGAATCAGCAAGCTGAGAGGCAGCGCGTCGATAAGCCCGCACCCAAGGCGGACCGGAAAGGAGGAGCCCAGAAATGAGCTCCCGAGAAGTCCTCGCTCGGGCCGAGATCGGCGCGCAGATCGACCAGATTTCGGCCTCTCTCAAAGCCGCCATTGAATACGACGAGCCGACCGATTGCCTCCGCATTCCGCCCGAGGCATTCGTCGAAATTGAGCGCCTCATCTCACCACGGGATTACGTGCCGGTGATCGTGGCGTTGGGCATGAGGTTCGGGGCCGACTGGAAACGTCACACCGAGGAGGCAAGCCAATGAAACCAGGACAAAAAAGAAGCCCCGAGCTTGGCCGCAACCGGGGCCAGTCGGAGCGGGAAGGCTCGGCGAGCGTAGCGGAAAACCCGAAGGAATCCAAGGAGCATGTTCCGAGTTGGACCGAGCACATAGCCAACCCGAGGCCCGTAGAAGCCTGGAGCGTGCGGAGGGCGCGGAAGGCATGAGCGCGCCGGCAACCAAGCGAACCCGCCCAGCCAAGGCGAAGCCCCTCGACCTCGCCGCCGAGATCAACTCCCGCCACGAGGAGCTTGTCGGACTGGCGCGAAAGACCGTGAAAATGGCAATCGAAATTGGGCGCTTGCTGGAGGAGCAAAAGGCGAAGCTGAAGCACGGCGAGTTCGGACCTTGGTGCAAAGAGCACCTGAGCTTTAGCGACAAGGCGCGGGCGCGTTACATGAACCTCTACCGCAAGCGGGATGAGATCCTCAAAATTGTCACAATGACAAATTTGAGCCTCACCGATGCCTACCGCTATCTCGGGGAGGGCGACCCGATCATGGAGGAGTTTCATCTGGTGGACGCGGAGGAAAAGGCGTCGCTGGCGTCGCGAGAGAGACCATTAACGGTGGAGGAGCAAGAGGCGAAGGCGCGACTGAAGGCGCGGTTGGACGCCGCGAACGCGGA
>CAUZKZ010000520.1:0-3866 GCA_963580345.1 Verrucomicrobiia bacterium
GTCGAAGGTCGTCAATGACTCAAGTTTACTCGCGGGGCTGCCCTCTTCGCATGAGGTTGCCAATCCGACCTTCCAGCTGGCTCCGGTAGAGCTGCAGCTGGTCTTCGGTCAGGACCGGACGGAGTTGCTCGACTTGTTGTTCGACGGACTCGGTGACCGCACCCGTGGCAAATTCCTCGATCGACTCGCGGTCCAAGGCCTGGCCTGAGGCCAGTCCTTCGAGCCCGCGATTGGCAAGGCCCGAAATCACACCCTGGAGCGCGGGGTCGATGGTCACTCCGGCCTGGGAGGCAAAGGATTCAATCAGCGAGCTAATGTCGGATTTCCCCTGAATCTCGGCCAGCGAGTTCTCGTGCAAAACACCGTAGACATCGTTGCGTTGTTCGGGGGTGAGCATCAGGTCTTCCTGGAGTCCCGCGAGTTGGCGAAGGGTTCGGGCTTCGGCGCGACTTTGGTCCTGCCTCTCGCCAAACTCCTGGTAGGTCACCTTCTGACTTGGGGTGAGAAGTTCCGCCATCGATTCTTCGAGAGCCCTCCCGCTCATGATGGCCATGGCGCGCTTCGCCGACTCGGAAATGAGAGCGGAATCCCCGCCCTCTGCGTTGACCGTGAGGGTCTCCAGCTCTTCGAACTGGGCGTCCGCGATCTCAAGGAGCTCCTCCCGCTGGCCTTCTTCGAGACCCAGGGCGGCGCTCCATTTGGCCATCTTGCTCGTCAACCGCTCCATCTGACGTTCGCGCATCGCACTCCGGAATTCGTCCCGCCGTCCCTCCAGTTCCGCGAGATCGATCTCAGGATTGGCCTCGGCGATTTGCCCAAGGATGTTCCCTGCAGCAGGTTCCTGATTTGACTGGCCGTCGCCCTCCTTGGGATCCGGATCAACCGCGGCCACTTTGGGTGAGGCCGCAGGCTCCGGATTGGCGGCGCTTTCTTCCCCGGTGGGCTGGGCCTTCATGATGACGACGGCGACGATGGCTCCAAAGGCGGTCCCGCCTCCAATCAAGAGAATTTGTTTCATTTTCATAGCTTAGATGAGTTCGGACCCGATCAGAATCGGGCCTTCATTTGGGAGTTCGAAACTCGATCCGCACCGGTTACAGGAAGATTCACTTTCTTTCCAAAAATCGGGCGCAACCGGCCAGGGCCCTATCCAGGAGCAGTCCGGGGTGTGTTTGAAGGAGAGTGACCGGCGGAGCATCTGGAATCTGCTTCGGCAGGATTCAGGGGGCGCGGCTTCCCCGCACCCTGTTTCCTGCACCCTGACGGGGGGCTGGCCTTCCCTTACGTTCGGCAGTGTGGTATCCCTACCGGCATGATAAGAACGCTTAACATGCTCCCCGCCATCGCATTCTCCGCAACAATGCTGGTTTATAGCTCCAGCTCTGCCCAAAGCCTCACCCCCGCGGAGAAGACGCAGGTCGATCAGATGATCGAAGAGCTACATCAAAAGTTGCACGGCGGCTCTGCCACCAATAACTCACGCGCTGTCAGCACTCTGCAGGCCATTCTCAAAAGCCCCAAGGCCACCTATCAATACTACATGGCCTCTATCAAGGAACTGCAGTTCGACGCCGTGGGAAAACGCGAGTCCGAATGGCGAGAGTGGCGGGAGCGCAACGAGGATCGACTCAAGAGCACCGAACACGTGGCCGCCCTGCAATACCAAGCGAAGTTCCTGCTGCTTACCCTTGCGGTTGCTCTCGAGAGGGACGAAGCGGCCGGAGTGAAGAAAGTGATGCCGCTGCTGATCGACTACTACGATTATCTAACTAGAGACTTCGACAAGCTCGAAGGTCAACGGCGAATTCTCATCACGCCAGCTCTCGATTCGGTGTTCGCGGATCGTCTCAAACTGACCCTGACCATGCCGCCGCTGGAGACGTGGATAGACGCGCCGCTGCCGATCAGCACAGTCTACGATGTGGTGATTCTCCCGCACTTTCGTAAAGAAAAAAACCATCCCGCGTTACAGGCAGCCTGGGACAAGCGCATCGTTCATGAGAGCAAAACCCTTGTGGTTGCAGGTCGCGGGGGAGCACTCGGCCTCCCGGTCGACCTTCCTGCAGGAATTCCAGAAAATCTCACCCGTCGCTTTGGCCTCGACAGCCGGGACCGCAAAAGAGACCAGCAGCGCGAGGATACTCGTCAGAAGAAAGTCTCGGAGGAAGACTTCAGGAAGGACCGCCTCCCTATCTTACATTGGGGCAAGAATCGAGACGCCCTGCTCTTAGGACCGAACGCGGCGTCGTCTCTCCAGACTCTCGGGCGTATCATCCGCGAAAATCTTGCCCATTCGGAAGCGCCCAATTGGCTGAAAGAGCTAAAGAGCCTTACGGGGGGAGGGTCGAACGCGGAGTCAGACAACCCGACAGCAAACAAGCAGTAAGGGAGGTGCACCCTTTACCGTGAACCCTTTACCGTGAACCCTGAATCCTTATCGGTGGTTGATGGAAGCGTCTGCCTTGAGTTCGCGCCTGCTGACAACGCCGCCTTCTTCCGGTTCAGCGTGCAGTAGTCCCCCATCCCGCACCCTGTTTCCGGCACCCTGATGCGGGGGTGTGGGCGCCAAGTGCAAGGATCAGGGTGAGGGTTACACGTCTCATCATACGGGGTTCATTAGCATGGTTTAGTTGGGTTGCCTATCCTCCCCAGTGGTGTTTGGTCGGAGGCGGTTGGGCAGCTCGCGCACACCCTCTGGCAAGTCGGGAGTCGCTTGAATCCATTGCTCCGCGGAGGCGGGGTCGCTGCGCAACCAGCGCGAGAGGACACTGTTGTACATCTCATTGCGACGCTCGGGACTTTGGATTTGGCCGATCCAGTCTGCGGCCAGTTCTGGTTGCGAACCCTGGCTTCTCCAGGCGAACTGGCGAATGGCAGAATCGAGGTTGGTCGTTCCAGCGAGGGATCCCAACCACTCGGAAGCGGCCACCGGATCCTGCGAGGCATAATGGCCGATGATTCCTTCCACGGCTTCGGCCCGAAGGTCGTCATCCAATCCTGCCGACCAGTTTTTGGCCTCCTCGAGATCAACGCGGGCAAGAGAGCCTGCGACATCATCCGCCACCCGCACCGCTGCGTCGTTGTCGCCGAGGGTGATGAGCAGTTCAGCAGCTCGCATCGGATCACTGTCAGCGAGATCGCTCATGATATAGGTGATAGCACCGCTCTTGAGCTGCGCGTCAGCGATGCCAGCGGTCCAGGTGAGGGCGATGTCGACTCCATTCTCCATCACGAAGGGCAAGATGCTCTGCAGGGCGTCACCGCGTTCGCGGCTGTAGGGAAGGTCTTGAAGGAGGCCGGTGGCTCGACTGAGATCGGCGGGAGCAATGCCACGGATGATCCCAACCAAGAGGGGGTTGGCGCCCTCGCCTTCGTGATTGGCACGGGCAAAGGCAATCGCAGCCTCGGGATCATCGGTGGACCAACTGGTCATGATCGCTTGGCGGGCAAAGGGAGTGCCGGTATTCTTCATGGCGTAGCCGAGTGCGCCTTCGGGATCTGCCTTGGCCCAGGCATGGAGCAGCATGCCGTATTCGCTCATGCGCTGCTCGGTGATGCCGAGCGCACGGAAGTCGGCGACCACGTCGAGAAATTCATCTGCCTCCAGAGTTTCGATCAGCGCGAGGAAGCCCTTGGCGCGTTCCACCGGATCGATGAGCTGGGCCAATTCGGTAACGGCCTGGCGGGGTGAGTTGGCCCCGACAATTCGCCCGGTCCGACTGGTGGTCGGAAACTTGGAGCGCGAGTCGCGGGAATCCTTGGTTCTGCGGGACGCGCGCGAGGAAGAGGATGGGCGTGAACTGGAGCGCTGCTCGAGCAGAGCTTTTTCCTGCGATTCGGAACTGCGGGCCCCTTGTCCAATCAGG
>CAUZKZ010000521.1:0-3865 GCA_963580345.1 Verrucomicrobiia bacterium
TCATGACGACGATCGATGAGTTTATCGATTCGCTCGCTGGGGAGAACCGCCCATACTTGCAGAGCTTGGTGACAGAGAATTTCCAGACCTTTGAGATTCCGAAATCCTAATGCCGAGAAGTATAGTTGAATGCCCAAACTCCTCGCATGCTGCCCCCACCCTCACGACCGCCCCGCCTCAATCCTAAACCGAACCGAAGATTATCCCATGACTGCCCCACACACTCGCCGCCACTTCCTCCAGACCTCCAGCCTCGTTGCCGCCGGGGCCCTGGCCGGTTCCCAAGCTCAGGCCCGGAACGAAAAGACGGCCGGTCCCTCCCTGGAAGGCCGCATCTTCAAGGCCCTCAAGGGAGGGAGACAGAACGGTGAGTCGCCCCTCGATTTCTTCAAACGCCTCAAGGGGCTGGGCTTCGACGGGGTGGAGAGCGGCAACGCCGGCGAGGCCGACGCCTACGCCGCCGCTTCCCGCGAGACGGGAGTCATGTTTCACGGAATGGTGTGCGGCTGGCACTGGGGGACGCGATTGAGCAGTCCCGACGAAGCGACCCGCGCCAAGGGACTGAAGATGATGGAGCAAAATATCCGCGACACGCACCGCCTGGGCGGATCGGCGGTCCTGCTTGTCCCGGGGAGAGTCAGCGGCGCCGACGAGACCCACGATCACGTCTGGCACCGCTCCATCGCGGAGGTGCGCAAGGTCCTCCCTCTCGCCAGCCGGCTCGGGGTGCGCATCCTGATCGAGACGGTCTGGAACGGCTTCTGCGAATCGCCCGAAAAGTTTCGCGACTACCTCGACGAGTTCGAGAATCCGTGGGTCGGCGCCTACTTCGACATCGGTAACATGCAGAAGTTCGCTCCGGCCGAAGAGTGGATCCACACTCTCGGCCCGCGCACCGTGAAGCTCGATGTGAAGGACTGGGGCAAGAAGAACGGGTTCTGCCGCCTCGGCGAGGGTGACGTGAATTGGGACAAGCTCCGCGCGGCGCTGAAGGATGTCGGCTTCTCCGGGTGGGCCACTCGCGAGGGCAGCGACAAGAGCCTCGAGGATACCTCCGCCCTGATCGATCAGTTGGTGGTGGGAAAGGCCGCGTAATCTCCGGCCGCCCGGTTCAGGCAGGTTCCGAAGAAGAGACGGGACCTGAACGGGATCCCGCCACCGCGGACGAGAAGAAGGAAATGGAAGCGCCCCATCGAGCCGAGAACGAGAATTTCGGGGCTGCCCGCAAGGCGCTCGCCGAGAGGGAGAAGAATTAACCACGCTCCCTTGCGCGCGGCCCTCCGCGTTGACCTCCCGCCTGCTGCCTCTCAGAATCTTTCCATGAAGCGGTTGCTCGCACTCCTCGTCTGCCTCCTCGCCACCACCATTCTTTCGCCGGGACAGGCCAAACCGAACGTCATCGTCATCCTGGTCGACGACCTTGGCTGGATGGACCTGAGCTGCCAGGGGAGCGACTACTACAAGACGCCCGCGGTCGATCGGCTCGCAAAGGAGGGCATGCGCTTCACGAACGGATACGCCGCCTGTGCGGTGTGTTCTCCGACCCGGGCCTCTCTGCAAACCGGGCGCTACCCGCACCGGGTGGGCGTGACGGACTGGATCCGCTCCCTCTTTCAGCGCGGCAACCTCGGCACCCCGGAAGAGAATCCCACTGCCTACGTGGGCGGAAAGAACCGGCAGCTCCTCTGCCCCCCGAATCCCTTCTGGATGGAACACGAAGAGATCACGATCGCGGAAGCCCTGAAGGACCGCGGCTATCAAAGCGGCTACATCGGGAAGTGGCACCTCGGTGATCCGGCCTGGTATCCACCCGGGCAGGGCTACGACGAGAACAAGGGGGGCTGCGACTACGGCCAACCGCCAAGCTACTTCGATCCCTACAACCAGCCCAAGGGCCGCCACGAAACCCTGCGCAAGGGCATCCACAACCTCCCGGGACGCCGGAAGGGCGAGTACCTCACGCACCGCGAAGGGGATGAAGCGGAAGCCCTCATCCGCGGCTGGCACAAAAAGAAGCAACCCTTCTTCCTGATGGTCGGGCACTACGCGGTGCACACTCCCATCCAGGCCCTCAAGGAGGTGGCGGCCAAGTACCAGCGCGAGGGCAAGAAGGACGTCCACGCGCGCTACGCCGCCATGGTGGAATCGGTCGACGATAGCACGAAACAGATCCTCGCCACCCTCGAGGATCTCGACATCGACAAGAACACCCTCGTCATCTTCACCAGCGACAACGGTGGACTCGATAACGGCGGAGCGCCCACCGAGAACGCCCCGCTCCGCAGCGGGAAGGGATACGCCTACGAAGGCGGCATCCGGGTGCCCTTTCTCGCGCGCTGGCCCGGCGCCATTCCCGCCGGCAAGGTGAGCGACATGCCGGTGTGTTCGATCGACATCTTCCCGACCGTCCTCGCCGCGACCGGTCCTTCTTCCACCAGCACCCGCCCGATCGACGGGCTCTCACTTCTTCCCCACCTGAAATCCGGCGGTGAAAAGAAACTCGATCGCGACGAGCTCCTCTGGCACTTCCCGCACTACCGCCACAATCCGGGACCGTACAGCATCATTCGCAAAGGCAATCTCAAGCTGATCAAGTTTTGGGCCGGCCCCTCCGAACTCTTCGACCTCTCCACGGACCTCGGAGAGAAAAACAACCTCGCCGCGACCATGCCGGAAAAGGTGACGGAACTGGATGCGCTCCTTCTGAAACGCCTGATGGAAACCGAGGCGAAGCTGCCACAAAGGAATCCGGACTGGGTGAAGAAGTAGGCTCGTTCAAAGGGCCAGGTTCCGCACCCACGGCGCGTCAAGCCGTCCCCGAAGAGCCATCTGGCATATGGGGAGGGAGCAAACTCACTTTTCCATCACCTTCCCCAGCCACTCCCGCAACTCCTTCCGCACCGGCGAGGGCCGCAGGACCCAGGCGTCGTTGTGGTTGCGAAACCCGGTCCCGCGAATCGTGAATTCTCCCTTCACGCCGGTCTCGCGCAGGTAGCGGGCGGTTAGATGGGCGTTGCCACCTTCCCCGCAGATGAATTGCGGCCGGTCCCCGAGACGCTGCAACCGTTTCAAGGCCGCGGCCCGGTCTGCGCCGGGGTAGGGCCAGCCCACATGCACGCCGTCGTAGTGGCTGTACGGGATGAAAGCCTTCCAGAGTTCCGCGACCTCGTCGTCGTGCAGGCCGATGAAGTTGCACGCGATCGCACCCCGCGAGAATCCGCAGAGCACCATCCGCTTTGCATCACCCCAGTAAGTGGCGGAGATCGACTTCACGGCTTTCACGCAGTACTTGATCGTCGGTTGGGGCTCGTAGTCCGGCTTGCTCCCCCACCATCGCGTGACATTGGCGGTCCCCTCACTATTCAGATAGGGCAGGCAAAGCCAAATGTACCCCTTCCCGCCCGAGATTCCGTAGCCGAGCTTGCTCCCCTCCACCCGTCCGGTGCTGATGTCTTCGAACTTGTTTTTGTAGGGACCGTTTCCGGCAAACTCGACGAGGATGGGATACTTCCTTCCCGGCTCCCAGTCGGTGGGAAGATAGAGGGCGTGGTAAACTTCCGTCCCGGCGTAACTTTCGAGGGTCTGTTTCACCCTTTTTCCCGGGCCCGGTTCGGTTCCCCCCATCTTCGGCACCGTCAAGTCGGCCTCGACCGTCGCGATGTCGGGGAGCTGTGCCGCCGCGGTGGCTCCAAGCAGGCAACAGGAAACCAGGGCGATTCCTCTCACCCCGCCACGGTGCTCTCCGCCAACGCAAAAATCCAGTCATCTTATTTCACGCACCCGGCCGCGCGCCGATGCCCGGGCCGGGCGGGCGATCCGTTTCCATCCAACTTTCCCCTCCCCAACCTGCGCGCCCTCCTGTTCA
>CAUZKZ010000522.1:0-3864 GCA_963580345.1 Verrucomicrobiia bacterium
CAGGCCGGCCCGTTCTGTCAGGTCGTCGAGCGATCCGTCAAAGGTTCCCCGCAATCCCAATTCTATTCCCTTCCACTCGAAGAAGGGCTCGGGGTCCCGCAGTCCCAACCCTCCCACCAGGCAGGCGTTGTTTCCAAGCACGGGATGAACGTCGAGCGGGATGTGGCAGCTATAGATCCCGAGACCGGCCTCCATCGCGGTCTTGTACTTTTCGTAGGTGGCGCCGGTCACCGGCCTTGCCCCGCTCCAGAACATGCCGTGATGAACAATGAGCAGATCCGCCCCGGCCTCCGCCGCCCGGCGCACGACCGGTAGCGAGGCATCCACCGCCGCCGCCACGCGTTGCACCCTTCCCCGGCCCTGCATCTGCAACCCGTTGTGGGCGCCCGGGTAGTCGGGAATTTCGTCAATGCGCAGTTCGGCATTCAAGTGCGCGACAATCTCCTCCAGCGAAGCCATGGCTTACCATCGTGGTTTGCGCCTCTTCCGATCAATCCCGGTCCGCCACGAACGCGGCCAGGTCCTCCGGCAGGGGCGACTCCCATTCCAGTCGCCGCCCCTTCCACGGCACCGAGAGCCCGGTGGCGTGGAGAGCCTGTCGCCTGAGCAAGAGGCGCGTCTCCAGTTCGTCGCTCCACCCCGACTCGATAAACTCCAGGTAGCACCCTTCGTCCGGCCCGTAAATCTTGTCACCCACGATCGGGTGTCCCACGTGCGCGAGGTGGACCCGGATCTGGTGGGTGCGTCCCGTTGTCGGCCGGGCCCGCAGCAACCCGAACCTCCCATGGCGGTTCTCGAACCGTCGCACCACCTCCACCTCCGTGTAGCACCGCCGCCCGTTGTCGTGCACCATTTGTTTCAACCAGATCGGGGAGTTCTCCACCGCGCCCCGCCTCAGGATCGAGGCCTCGATCTCGCAGCGCTCCCACTCCGGCCACCCCGCCACGATGGCCTCGTAGTGCTTGCCGATCTCGCGGCGCTCCATGGCTTTCCCGAACTCCCGGGCCGCTTCCGGGGTGCGCGAGAACAAGACCAACCCGCTCGTCTCGCGATCGAGGCGATTCAGGATCGAGAGCGTCCCGGTCTCCTCGCCGCGCGCCGCCAGCAGCGCATTCACTTCCCCCAACAGGGTCGGCTCCTTCTTCGCGCTGGTCGGATGCACAATCAGGGGCGCCGGCTTCTCCACCACCATCCAGTCCGCAGACTCGTCGACGAGCCGGATGTCTGTGCGCACCGCGATGGTTGAATTCATGTTCCCGGGAACAGACGTTACCTGCTCAAGGGCCTCAGCACAACGGGGGATGTGGAGGCTCCGCCGCAATTCGCGAAAATTCCGCGAATCCGACTGGTTCGCAATATGCCCTTGCCCCGATCCGCTTGCCGAACTTAGGGATTCTGTCGTATCGCCGAATTGTCGAAAAACGTTCCTCCGCGTCCCGATTCACCGAACCGGCGCAAATGGTCAGACCGCTCGTTCCCCCGCTTTAACTCGGACAAATCAAACCATGCACAATCCATGAAACCGGCACCTTCTGCATTTGCACTCCGCCGCGCCGCCCTGCTGGCAGCGGGAATCCTGTTGATTTCCGCCCCGCTGGGTGTCGCCGTCAACGTCAACCCCGGAGCCACCCAGGCCCTCAGCGGAACCACCTTCGCGGCCAATCCCAACCTCGGCGGAAGCGCGCTCCGCGATGTGCTTCTCCCCTTCGTGATCCGGGATGTTTCCAACAACACCCCCGGAATCTCCGGACTGGGCGCCGGCGCCACCCCCGATCTCACCTTCAACAACGCCTGGAACAACCAGGGCTTCGGCAATTACAACGCGCAAGGCGGCGCCGTCATCACGCCCGGCATCGGCAGTATATCCGTCGATCCGCTGGTGGGCTCCGGCTACGAACTGTTGGAGGGCTCGCCCTGCATCAACGCCGGGGATCCCAATCCGATCTACACCTGCCTCGACACCTACGCCATCGATCTCAATCCGTTCGTGATCTGCACTCCGGATCTCGACGGCGACGGCGACGGCGATGTCGACGACGAGTTGCACAACGCAGATCCCGAAGGCTTCTACCGCGTCAGGACCAGCTTCCCAACCCTCGGTCGCTGAGCGCAAGGACAGGAGCGGCCCTTTCTCCAGAGCCCCCATCGCCCGGCGCGGTGGGGGCTCTTCGTGTCGGGGAACGACGTGCCCGCGGTGGTCGGTGGCCGGCAGCTGATCTGCGCCAGTCTGAACACTCAGCCCCCTCCCCCCCCTTCCCTCAGTCCCAACTTGCCACCGATCCCTCGCCACCTACTCTCCCGCCATGCCGACCATGAACCCCTCGCCGCCTAACAAGAACATCACGGCAAACCAACGGACCGACAGAGAACATACCTTGGCCGGCCCCGCCACCCTCGAGGGCACCTCCCTCCACACCGGCGAAAAGGTCACCCTCACCATCAAGCCCGCCCCGGCGGGGCACGGATTCAAATTCCGCCGCATCGATCTGTCGGATCAGCCCTTCATCGATGCCGACGTCGATCGGGTCGAGAAAGTCGAGCGCGCCACCACCCTGGCATCCGGTTCGGTGCGGGTCCATACCGTCGAACACGTCCTCTCCGCTCTCACCGGGATGGGTGTCGATAACGCCCTCATCGAGATGGACGCCAACGAACCCCCCATCGGCGACGGCTCCTCGCGGCCCTTCGTGGAACTCATCAAGAAAGCCGGAATTGCGGAACAGGACGCTCCCCGCAAAACCTGGGAGATCCGCGAGCCGATTCACTACGACAGTGGCAACGGCTCTCACATCACGATCGTTCCCCACCGGAGCTTTCGCGTTTCGGTCACCAACCTCAGCCGAACCGGGAACTTTACACAGTACTTCTCCAGCGAAGTGACCCCCGAAGTCTACGAAGAGGAAATCGCGCCGGCCCGGACCTTCACCTTCTACGAAGACATCAAGCCCCTTCTCGACCAGGGACTCATCAAGGGCGGTTCCCTCGAGAACGCAGTCGTGATTCGCGGAGAAGAGGTCCTCTCCAAGGAGCCCATGCGCTTCGATAACGAGTTCGCGCGGCACAAGGCCCTGGATCTCATCGGCGACCTGCTGCTCTCGGGCAAACGCATCACGGGACACGTCATTGCGGTGGCGCCCGGCCACGGTCCCAACACCCGGATGGCCGGTATCCTCAAGAAGGAGTACACCCGCATGCGCTCCATGGTGCCGCCCTTCCAGCTGCCGCAAAACGAGGCCGTCCTGAGCACCAAGGACATCTTCCGGATCCTCCCGCACCGCGCGCCCTTCCTGCTCATCGATCGCGTCATGGACTTTTCCAGCGAATTGAAGTGCACGGCGGTCAAAAACGTCACCTATAACGAGCCCTTCTTCCAGGGGCACTTCCCGGGCCACCCCGTCATGCCGGGCGTGTTGCAACTCGAGGCCATGGCGCAGGCGGCCTCGGTCCTGGTCCTGCGCCTCCCCGATAACGAAGGAAAAATCGGGTACTTCATGTCGGCCGATCGCGTCAAATTTCGCCGCCCGGTCTTTCCGGGTGATACCCTCTTCATCGAGGCCGAAATCGTGAAGCTCAAGCGCAGCGTCGGCGTGGCGGACTGCCAGTGCCTCGTGAACGGCGAAGTGGTCTCCTCGGCCGAACTCAAGTTCGCGGTGGTCGACGCCTGAGAGCCCCGCCCCGCCTCACCCCTCCAACTGGTCCAACTGGTCCAACTGGTCCGACCTATCCGACGCCTAGCTCGAATGCCACAAGGTTAGTCCGGTCTCTCGATCCCGGAGGGATCATAGAAATTTAGCGCGGGGTTGAGCGCAGCGACACCCCGGGGTCAATGAGCGGGGTAGGATCCCGATCCCGGAGGGATTGCAG
>CAUZKZ010000523.1:0-3849 GCA_963580345.1 Verrucomicrobiia bacterium
CGATCGACTGACAGACCATCCGAGCAACCACGCCTGTGGTGGAGACCTTCTAACCGATTGAACGCAAATTCAACGGTTGCGGCCCCAAATCATCCTGAATAGCGAAAGTCGGGTTAACCTTCAAGCAGCTCTCGTGATTCACCTGTTGCGACCGCGGTTTGAGGAGGGAATGGCCGGAACTACGCGGTAGTCGGTGCGCCCCTGGCCTCGCCACCCGGTAAGGCGGTTCACAAGGCGCGACGAGTGAGTTGCTCGAATGCGGCCCCTCTCTTGCTAAGAATTCCAAGAAATTCCATTTACAGCCCAGTTTTTCCAGCCCTTTTGGACCCGGTGTAGGTGAGGGTGCAGACCCTCGCTGGTGGCTCGTGATCTCGAACTCGATTCCAAGCCCGTTGGCATCAAGTTAGGCTAACAAGCGCTTCGTTGCGGGCGACGCAGCAACGGGCTTTTCAGCCGGTTCGCTGCTCGCCCGGGCTGAAAAGCCCGGTCTGGTCTACGTCGAACCATTGGCCGTCCAGAACGGCATCGCCTCGCGGCTCCCGCTCGAGCTAAAGCTCCAGCCACTTTCTTCAGAGCGTCGCAAATTTCCGGCGCGGGCTCGCGCTCAGTCTGCCGGAAACTCGATCCAGTTCAGCCCTAGCACTTGTCCTTCTTTCTCGAGCCGTGCCACCACGCACAAGTTGATCAAACCGGCCGCCGTCGAGAGCTCGGTCGGGATTTCCGGGAACTCGGCGTCGCCCGTCGGCTTGACCTCGACGGATGCGAGCAGCTTTCCATTCGGCGAACCGTGGCGCAGCTCCAGCGTGCCGGTCGCTTCGCTCAGGCCGCCGGCGCGGACGACGACGCGCTTGATCCCGTCGAGATTCAAATCGCGGAACACAATGTGATCGCCGTCCTCGAAGTGCCCGATGATGCCCTTCTCGGCCTCGACCTGTTCGACGTACTGCATGCCGTGGTTCTCGTCGTAGAGGGCCGCCTTTTTTCGCCGCGAGTGGAGCACCACCTGCGCCTCGCCTCGCAGCGGCGGGGCTCCCTCGGCGCCGCCGTCGGTGTAGCCCGCAGTCAGGACGAGCACGCCCTCGTTCACACGAATCTCCGGCTGTCGCGGCGCGGGATAGCTGCCTTCGGCGCCCGGTCTCGGCGCGCTGGCAGCATTCTGGCTGAGGGACAGAATCCAGTCGATCATCGCCCCGGTTTGCTCGATCGTGTGCTGCGGGTGAGGCGGCATCGGCAACTTGCCCCAGATGCCGGTTCCGCCGCGGACGACTTTCTCCGCGAGCACATCGCGCGCCTTCGCGTCGTCCTGGTACTTTTTCGCGACGGCTTCATACGGCGGCCCCGCTGACGGGGCGTCCGAGAGATGACAGGCGAAGCAGGTGCTGCCGCGCATCAGCGTCAGGCCCGGATTGGTGAGCTCGGCGTCTTCGTCGGTCAGAAATCGGCGGCTGCGGAATTCGCCCTGCACGGCGGTGCGCTCGGGAGCGACCTCGCCGTCGGCGTCAGCGACCGCCACCTTGTACGGAATCGGCTCGCCCCAATTGAAAAACGAACCCTGCGCGGGCGACTCGAAACGGACCTCCGGCCGGGCGTTGCCAACGTGGATGGTCTGGTTGATCGCATTCTTCGCACCACCCGGATCGCGAACCGTTAGCCGGACCTCGTATGACCCGGGCTCGAGGAAGGTCAGTTTGATTTTCTTGAAGTCGCCTCGATCGACGGCCACGGACGAATCGCCTCGTCGGGACTGCTTCCACTTGAACTGAAGCTCGTCGCCGTCCGGATCTGTCGAAGCGCTGGCATCGAGCTCGACAGTGAGCGGGTGCCGGCCGGCGGACGCGCTCGCGGCGAACGACGCCACCGGAGGCCGGTTGCCGCGCCGGTAAACTATGCGCGCGATTCGGCTGTCAGAGTTCTCCCACCAGCGGTCGCCGTACTCGATCATGTAGAGCGCGCCGTCCGGCCCGAGCTTCATGTCGACCGGGCGGCGCAGGTTCCAGTCCGGCAAGAACGGCGTGATTTTCGGCCCATCGGAATCCAGATCGACGGTCTGAATCCAGTTCCGCATCCACTCGTAAATGAAGAGCTTGCCGTCGAGTTCCTTCGGCAGGCGGACCGCGGTGTCGCTCGAGGCGTCGAAGTGGTAGACCGGGCCGGCCATGATCGAGCGCCCACCGCTGCCGAGCGTCGGAAATTCTGCCGACGGCGTGGTCGCATACCAGATCAAGGCCGGTTTGGCGGGTGGCAGATCCTTGGCGCCGGTGTTGTTTGGCGAAGGGTTTATGGGTTTGTCAGGATCAAAGGTCCGGATCACCTTTTTCTCTTCGAAATCGAAGATCGGGTAGGCTTCGTTCGGTCCGATGAATAGCGGCCAGCCGAAATTTCCGGCCTTCGAGGTCGCGTTGATTTCGTCGTAGCCGGCGGGCGTGACTCCCAACTCCGGCAGCAAGTTTGGACCGACATCGCCGAAGTAGAGCACGCCGGTGGTATCGTCCACGGTCATGCGAAACGGGTTGCGCACACCCATCGCGAATATTTCCGGAGCTCCGTCTTTGCCGTCGGCAAATAGGTTGTCTTGCGGTGTTTTGTAGCCGCCCTCGGGCTTCGGGTGGATGCGCAGGATCTTGCCTCGCAGGTCGCGCGAGTTGCCGGCTGAGCGCAGGGCATCCCAGTTCTTTCGGCCGGGCCGGAGGTCGATCGGCAGGCCGGGGTTCCAGTGGCAGTTGTCGCCGTTGCCGATGTAGAGGTCGCCCTTGCCGTCCATGAACATCGCGCCGCCCATGTGGAAGACGTGCTCGGTGTCGTACGGCCATTCCAAGAGCTGCTTTTCGGACTCTGGAGCCATCTCGCCGTCCTTCACGGTGAAACGGCTAACCCGCATCGTCCCCCGCTTCTTGTCCGGGCAGAACAACGCATAGAGAAAGCCGGTGTCGAGGAAATCCGGCGCCACCGCCATTCCTAACAATCCCACCTCACCTTTCGCGTAGGCGGGCACGTGGCCGAGCGTGACCACCGCGCGCGTCTTCGCGTCCCATCGCTTCACACCACCCCAGAATTCGGCGAATACGATGTCGCCGTTCGGCAGGACCTCGAGCTGGAGCGCGTCGCGACTCGCCGGGACGAGGACTTCGCGCTCGAAGCGGCTCGGGTCGTAGGGTTCGGCGGCGGGGGCGCTCCCGACAACGCGGAAGGCGCCGAGGAGGCCGAGAATGACGGCGAATCGGATAATCGGAGGTTTCACCAGCCCGTTTCTACACTCCGGCGCACCTCCGGCGCAAGCCTGACGCTCAGGTCATACGGTCAGATCACGATTCCGCTGCGGATGTGGCGATCCGCGATGCAGTCTGCTGCGCACGCGAACGCGCGTAGAAACGACCGATTCACGGCGCTGTGAACCACGTTTTCGCGAGCGGGTTGGTGGTGACGAAATCGAGGAGCTGCTCGGCGACTTTCTGGAGCTGAGAGAGAGGGACAGTCCAGTAGAACACTTCAAGGGAGCATGTGACACGTGTGCTCGCGCGGGGCGGGAGCCTCAGCGAGGCGGAGCTGATCCGGTGTCGATCGCGGTATTTCGTGGATGGCCTGGTGATTGGAAGCGCGCGTTTTGTGGATCAAGTCTTTGAGTTGACGCGGGACTACTTTGGTAAGAAGCGGGAAAGCGGGGCGCGGCGAATGCGGGGCGTCGTCAGTTCCCTGTGCACGATGCGGGACCTCAAGCGCGACGTGCTCCATCCATGAGGTGCCAGGGCGGTTTGTGGGGGGAGTTTCGATGGAAGCGGAGATGGAATAGATCGGCCGGCCCCCGGGAATCGGGGCCAAAGCGATGGAGCGATGGAGCGGTGGCGCGGTGGC
>CAUZKZ010000524.1:0-3849 GCA_963580345.1 Verrucomicrobiia bacterium
CGTTGATTTCTTCGTGGGCGGTATCGACCCAGGCCTGGTGATCGAGAGCGAGGATCTTTTCGACGGGAAGGAGGCTGATGGTTCCGTCTTCGGTGGTCCCGATGAGTTTGCGGATCCGGTCGCGGATGGAGGTTCCGACGTCGTGAAAGGTATAGCGGCCGTTGTTCTTGTGGCAGGCCGAGATGTATTCCGCGAATCCCTCGTAGAACCACGGCGGGGTGTGAATGAGGATTCCGTGCATGCTCATGTGGACGAGCTCGTGGACGAGGATGTCCTGGTTGGGCCGGGGCGCCAGGCGGGTCGGCCGGGTGGGCGGGGGCCGGAGGAAGAAGTCGGCCCGGATCAAGATGTGGCGCCGGCGACCGTCGTACCATCCGATGGTCGCTTCCTGGCCTCCGGCCTCGAGGTAACTTGCTTCGTCCTCGCAAATGAGGATGCCGATCTGCTTTTTGGCGGGCGGCGCCCAGAGTTGGAGCGGGAACTTCTCGATGAGTTGGGGGACGGACTCCACCACTGTCGCGAAGCGCTCGAAATCGGGGCGGCTGATCTCGGATTCCGACTCGATCCGGAAGTGGTTGGTGAGGACCACCTGGTTTCCGCTCTCCTCGTCGGTGGACGTGACGACCTTGACCGGCCGGATCTTGAACTCGCTGGGCCACGGCGCCGATTGGGCGGAGAGGAGAGCGGGTGCGAGGATCAGAGGCAGGAAACGAAACACAGCGCGGCACCTTCCGCCCAAGCGGCGCAGCTGACAAGTGAATCGGTGGGCAAAATTTGAACAAGATTCCGAAAGGGAGGCGGAGATCCCGGCCGGGGGGGTGCTATCTTCCGGGCAGGAGCAAGTTCTCCGGGGGAACGTAAACGCGAAAGCGAGGAAGAGGCCAAAAAGATAATGGATCACCGCGTGGAACGCATCAGCGGTCCGAAAACGACATGGTGATGAGGTTGGTCACTGTGACGACGAGGGGCGGGCCGATCGCCAGAAAATGAGGAAAAAGAGGACAATCGTGATGGCGAACCAGGCCGCTTGCCAGGGGAGGGCGAGCTTGAGGGCCGCGCCGGGGGAGCCTTCCCGCGACTCGAACCAGCCCAGGGCACCGGCGTAGCCGAGCGCGAGGGCGCCGTATCCGAAATTCCAGCACAGTCCCTTGACGCTGAGGACGGTGGCCCGCTGCGAAGAATCCGCCAGCTTGTTGAGGGTGCTGCTGCTGATGAATTCCAGGAAGCTGAAGGACGTGAAAAGGATCACGACCGGGAGAAAGAAGTAGGGAATGGCGGGAATGACGGCGAGGAGACAAAGGAAGACGATGGTGGCCACGAGGGCAAGATTCGCCCGGGGCGAGTAGCGCTTCCCGCTCCATTTCGCGATGGTCGGGACGAAGAAACCGACTGCGGCGCTGGCGGCGCCGAGCAGTCCGAAGGACCACTCCGGAAGCCTGATAAGGCGATAGTACTCCGAGATGATCGTGACATAATTGCGGACCACGGCATCGATGAGCAAGGTGCCCAGCACGATTCGCATCGCGAGGGGGTTTTTGAATACCCACGCCGCGGTCCGGAGCGTGAGCCGGATGGATACGCGTGGTTCGCCGACGCCACCACCGAGGGGATTCGCAGGTTCCAGAAGCGCGGCATGCTGAAAGCGGCGCTCGGCGGGAACCTGCCGCATCCCGAAAATGGCGAAGAGGTTCCGTGCTGTTGGCTCACCGATTTCGACGGCGACGGTCGCACGGACCTGTTAGTTGGAACGCGAAGCGTGGGGCTGGCGGAACGCTACTTGCCGAAAACAGATGGCATCGGATTCGGCAAGGGCTGGATCGACGGCACCTGGCTGGCCCGCGACGTCACCGCCACCGTCTGGCTGCATCGCAACGTGGGAGACAACCAGAAACCGAGCTTCTCACACGGATCCCTGGTGAGGACCGATCCTGGCGGCCGGGCGATCACGTTCTTTGACCGCGCCGAACCCGTGGTGGCGGACTTCGATGACGATGGTAAGCCTGACTTGCTGGTCGGCACCATCGATCGGGCAGTTCTCTTCTTGAACCGGGGCGAAGCGGGAGGAGCACCACGGTTGGACGGCGGCCGCGCCCTGACGTTCGACGGTCAGGAGGGGTTGCCCTACCAGAACCGCACTTTCTTCGCGTTTCGGGATGGCGACGGATTGATGCACCTTCGGCTTGGAGGACCGGTGGCCAGCGAGACCGTGCAGCTGGATAGGAAGAACCCGTTCGCCTTCGGTCCAGTGCGGTCGATTCCCTTTCGCAATGCCGAACTCCGCCTGGACGACATGAGCGTGCCCGACGCGGTGGACTGGGACGGGGACGGAAAGATTGATTTGATTGTCGGTGGCCAGGACGGCTGGATCTGGTTTTTCAAGAACATTGATCCCGCCGGTGGTCCCGGCCGTTGGGCGGCGCCGGAGTGGGTGGAGGCGGACGGGCAACCAATCAGCCTGTATCGAAACGAGAGTTTGCAGGGCCCGGTGGAGTGGATGTGGGGTTATTCCAATCCGACCGTGGAGGACTGGGACAACGACGGCGATCTGGATCTGATCTGTGGTTCAATGATCGAGACCTACCTGTGGTTCGAGAACATTGGCAGCCGGACAAAGCCAAGACTTACCGCCCGCGGGCCGCTGCCCTGCGGTGCTGGAGCAGGAAAACCGGTCTCCGCTGCCTGGCGGACCCGGCCCGGCGTGGGAGACCTCGATGGCGACGGGTTGCCTGACCTGGTCGGCGCCAACGGCAAAGGCCATTTGTGCTGGTGGCAGCGCTACCGTGACGAAGCGGGCGCAATGAAGCTCAAGGAGGCCGTCACCGTGCTGGCTCCCGATGGCGATCCGTTTGTCGTCTCCGGGCAATGGCGACATACCGGTCGCACGAAGATCGTGGTATGCGACTGGGATCACGACGGCAAGCCGGACATCATTTGTTCGCCGCCCATCACGCAGACTGATCAGTTTTTCTTCCACAACCGGGGGATCCGTGACGGGAAGCTCGTGATGGAACGGGACGACCATCGGATCTTGTTGAGAGGCGTTCGTCTCCCGCCCTTTACTCACTACGTCATGTGTGAACCGGTCGATTTCGACAAGGACGGGCAGTGGGAGGTCATCGCCGGATTCGACCGGGGATTCATCTACTACTGGAGAGAGTGAGCCCCGAGAACGCGATCTATCACGTTTTGGCGGGCGGCGACCGACGGGAGGACATCGTGCTCGATGAGAACGATCGTAATGGATTCGAGGGGACTCTTGAGGAGGTTGTGGAGAAGAGTGGCTGGGTGCTGTTGGCGTGGGTCCTCATGAGCAACCACTAGCACTTCGTCTTCAAGACCCCCGGGCCCAACCTCGTGGCGCCGGCTTAAGCTGGGTCGTTTCCCGCCGGCCGGAAACCCCAGGATGGCCAAGTGAATAAGATTGCTGAGGCCGGTAGGTCTTCTCAGAATCGTGGGCCGAACATTAAGAAAGGACCAAGCCATGAATCGCAATAACATTCTTTCAGCAATAACAGTTGTCATCTGCGCGGTGCTGTCCACCCCGGCGTCCGGTGACGTCATCAACGTGGACTTCATAGCCGTCGGTGGGACCGTTTACGACCCATCCGTCGACACGGACGGCAGCGGAGCCGGCGATAATGCGCCCTACCCGGGTGCCGCCACCACCGACTTCTGGAATGGCTTTGAACTAGGCCCAATAGGGGCTTTTGGCGGCATCACTTCGGGGGTCATGAACGATACGGCCGGAACAGCCACGCCCGTGACCGTAACACACGACGGGGGGATGAACATTGAGAAGGGCGCAGAAGGGCCCTTCGCCGGGCGCCTGTTTGGCAACGTCATCGATGG
>CAUZKZ010000525.1:0-3820 GCA_963580345.1 Verrucomicrobiia bacterium
CGAGCGACACCTTTTCGTGGTGCGCCCGGGCGCTGCCGCGCTCCACCCGCGAGTAGGCCAGCACGTTCTCGACGAGGTGATTCAATCGCTCCGCCTCGCGGCGCATGGTGGTGAGATACCCCTTCTTCTTCTCTTCATCCTGCACCATGCCCTCCGCCAGCATGTCGGAATAGAGATGGAAGGTGGTGAGCGGCGTCCGGAGTTCGTGGGTCACCGAGGAAACGAAGGTGGCGCGGCGATCACTGAGCTTCATCACCCCCCGTACCAGGACCGCCGATGCTATCAGGGCCAGGAGCAGCGCAATCCATCCAACTAGGAGCGAGATGCGCAGGGCCGTCCAACCCACCGACGCCGCCAGCGCCGATTCGCCGACCTGCAGTCGCCACGGAAACGTCACGAGAGAAAGCGGATCGTTGGACAGTTCGTCGAGACTGAGCTTGAAGGCGCCCGGCAGGGTGGTGGCGGACACCTCGGCGATCCGCTCCAGCCCGGCGTCCGGCAGGAGGTCGGCCGCTGAGGCCAGAAGGTACTTCGAGAGCTGCCCGGCATGGAGCCAGACGCCCTGGTAGCGAACCGTCCCGCCCGCCCTGACCTCCCGCACTGCCATCAGGTCGTCCCCGAGCCAGATTGGTTGAAAGGGCGAGATCCGCGTATTGATTTCCACCAGCAGCGAACCGGCCGCATCCTGGTCCAATGACGCGACCGGCTGCTCCTCTGTGGCCTGCGGCCCCTTCGCCGCGCCCTGCGCCGCGACGTTGCCGGGCGCGTTCGGCAGCACCTGCTTGGGGATCGCCCGTTGCGCGTTGTCGAGGTAGACCTCGGCCCGCTTCGATTTTTCGATGATGGCGACGTCCTCCTGGTACTTCTTCAACCGCGTGACCTGGACCTTGTTCTGTCCCCGGGCCTGCCTCACCGAGGCCTCCTTTCGCTCAACCGAGGATTGGTCCGGCAAATTCCACGCCAGGTCCTTTTTCAGATAGGCGTCGTTGACGGTGGCAAATTTTGCACAGATCTGATCGAGGTTGGTGGACCCGCTGGCCCGGCTCATCGCACCGGGCTTGGCCAGCAGAACCTTCAGCACGGCGAGCTTGGCGGCGGTCGCATCGAGGTATTTCGCGGAGATCCCCGAACTCTCCGCCAGGTCCCGCTCGTTGCCCACCGGGACCTGCGGCGAGCGAACTTCGCGCGTCGAGCCGTCGATCTCGAAATGCAGTTGCACGAAGTCCGGCAACCCCGACAGGAGAGGCGAGGGCTGGACCACTATCCCCTTTCCAACCTCCTGGAACTTGTTCGTGAAGATGTCTTCCGGTTCGAAGAAGGCCTCGAACTTCGTGTTGGCGCCCTCCATCGCGAACGATTTCAGGACCGCTCCGGACGGAACCGGCAGCAGAACCTGTCCTTCCTGCTGCCGGCCCGCCGGATTGAAAAAGGTGACCACCAGGTTGGTCTTCGCGATCTGGTCCTGGATCGAGACCGAAGCGGCGATGGAGCGCACCTCCACCGGACCGATGGGCTGGGGCACGGGCCGCGGGATGGGCCGCACGTGGGACAGGATCCAGGGGTGGTGGTGATGATGGGGACCGTGGGCGCTCGCGCTGGGAATCCAGAGGAGGCTCCCGCCGCCCAGCAACACCGCGTTTCGGAAAAAGGTCGATCTCTTCATAATATGGTACTCCGCTTCGTTGCCGGAGAGAATACCCCTCCGCGCGGGATCGGTCTGTAAAGTGACCGTAAAGATCAGGGGGCCCTAATGGGCCGGAAATTCCGGGCATCCGGCCAGAATCTCCCCCGCCTTGACCGCCTTCTCGGCCCCGGGGTCCCGATACGCCAAACTCACCCGCTCGAAAAAATCAGGGCGCAGGTCGAGAGTGATGCCTCACGCCGAGCGGCGGCGGCGACGGGAGATTGTTCCCGCCTCGACGCAAAGCAGAACAAGCCCGCTGGGCTCGGGAACGGGTCGAAACGTAACGGAAGTGATGGCCGGCGAGGCCCCGGAAACGTCGAAGGGATCTGCAATATTGGCGGACGCTCCCTCCACATAATCTGCGCCGGCGGCATCCAGTTTCAGACTCATGTCGTATTCGATAACCAATACGTCGTTGCCCAGAATGACCCCGGGAGTCCACAGCGCGATGAACGCCGGAATCGCCACTTCCCCGCTTGGAATGACGGATCCGCCGGCCGGAGTTCCGAGATCCACCCCGCTCTTGGTCCAAGTCACCTCGCCGTTGGCATCGGCGGTGAGCGTTCCGCTCGACTCCCAGGTCCCAAGCGCACCGGCGCTCGTCTCGGCCATGACTAGAATGGAGTACGACAAGCTCGAATTCGCAGAGGTCAGCCTAAGGATTCCGGGGTTGATTGCGAAGCCCAGTTCCGCCGTAGCCGGTGAGTTCGTCGCGTTTAAATCATGCGAACTGAAACTGGCGATGGACTCGAGCTCCAACTCGGCGGAAGCATCCAGGCTGACGGCAACAATGCCGCCCCCATCCGCGTAGGCCGCCGCCGTAAAATCCGGACTCCCGATGAAGGACATGACGGAATTGGAGGGAATGACGTTGAGGTCGGAATCCGCGTCGGATACGAAGTTTACCGTCTCCACGGTAACCGTCGAGATCGTCGTGATCGCCCCGTCGCTATGTGCCGCCGTGGTGATCACCGCAATGATTGCTACCAGACGGGGATCGAGGATAAGAGGACGGCCTGAGCGTGACTCGATGCTATCCCTGCGTGCTTGGCTGCATTCGATCATGGTAAGTGCAGGCTGGCGCCCCTCGCATAATCGCCAAGGGAATTCTCGGACCGTGCCGGCCCCTCAAAAAAACGAGCGCTTGCCGCTACCGCGATGGCATCAGGAATCCAGGTGCTTGACGATCTCATCGGTCACGGCCCGCACCACCTCTTCGGCATCCTGGTTCCGCCCGCCCTCGCCGTTGGAAACGGGCGCCCCGTCGCCCCCGGGGACCTGGCACACCACCCCCGGCCGGAATTCGGAATTGTCGCAAAGCTCGCACTCCTTCCAGTCGGCCCGCTTGTCCTCCATGCCCAGCGAGGCGCGCAGCTCGATCAGCTCCTTGGCCTGTCCCCCCGTGATGGTGAGCAGATCGCTCCCCTTCAACTGCGTGGCGAGCAGCACTGTCTGGCAATAGGCATCGGTGTTCTCCATCTTCCAGTAGGCGTCTTCGATGTCCTTGCCCCACGTGATCACACCGTGGTTGATCATGAGAACCGACATGTGTTCGATAGCGGCTTCGCCCACTGCCCTGGCATTGGCAGGCGTCCCCGGCGTCTGGTACTCCGCCATTCCGATCTGACCGAGGAAGACTTCCGCTTCCGGAATCATGCAAGTCGGCGGCTGCACCCCCGCGACTGCAAAGGCAGTGGCGTGCGGTGGATGCGCGTGGCAACACGCCTTGGCCTTGGGCTGCCGCTTCATGATCGCCATGTGCGTCAGGCACTCGCTGGTGCGCTTTCGCGCTCCTGCCAACTGGTTGCCGTCCAGGTCGATGAGCGCCATGTCCCCGGGCCGCATGAATCCCTTCGAAATGAGGGTCGGGGTGCAGAGCACGAGATTGTCGCCCACCCGAATCGTCAAATTGCCTCCATTGCCGTCCGTGTAGTGCTTCTCCCACATGCGCCGGCCCATGTCGCACATGCGATGCTTCAATTCCTCGAGTTCCGGGGAATTAAAAAAGCTCTGGATCTCGTCCGGGGTCTGAGGATCGTGGCCCGGGTCCCAGCGAAACTCGTAGTCGGGAACGATCGGCTCCGCGGCCGCAACTTCGCCGCCGGTCACCCCCCGACGGCGGCGCGACTCGGCCTC
>CAUZKZ010000526.1:0-3814 GCA_963580345.1 Verrucomicrobiia bacterium
CCGGCCCTTGGCATCAAAGGCGATCGCACACGGATTGCGCACCAGTGGATCGCGCGCGTAGAGCGACACCTCCATGTCGTCCGGGACGACCGGAAAATCTTCCGGAACCGCGCCGACTTCCAGGCAGGTCAGGAAACCGAGGATCAGAGCGCGGGAATGCTTGGCCATGGCGCCGGGCCGGTGAACGATTCGGGAATCTATTTCTTGGGCGTGCGGTAACAATCCAGCCGCGCTCCCAGCCGCAGGTACAGACTGTTGTGCGCCACCGCCGGCGTGGCATCGGTCCAGGCAGCCTCCTCACCGGGCTTCAGGTCCGAGGTCGCCAGCAATGTGAACTTCCCGCCCACCTCCGCCACGAAAACCTCGCCATCCCGCGACAGGCAATACAATTTCCCGCCGATCAAGAGGGGCGAGGCATAGAAGTTGCCCGGGAGCCTTTCCTGCCAGCGGACCTCGCCGTTTTTCGGATCCACCGCCTGCAAGTTCCCGCTGTCGGCGAGCACATAGAGCGTCTTTCCATCCGAGACCGGAGTCGGGACGTACGGGGAGTTCTTGCCCAGGCGCCAGGCCACCTCCGCTGAACCGCCCTTCACGTCCGGCGGACGCACCGCAAAGAAGACGTTGTTCTTGCATCCCACCGTCAGCAAGGTGTCCCTCGTGCCGCTCCCGGTCATGATGTCGATCGGCGAAACGATGCAGCGCTCGTTGAATTCACTCGGAAGGGACCAGAGTTCTTCTCCCGTGTCGAAATTCAGTCCCCGCACGCCGATACTCGTGCTCGCCACCACGACCTCCAATTTCGGTCCGTCGGCAGTATGCCGCTCCCGCACCAGGGGTGTCATGTAGGTCGTCTTCGGGCTGGCTTCCGGGTAATCTTTCTTCCACACCGGCTTCCCATTCTTCGCATCGAGCGCTGCCACATAGCCGCCGCCCTGGTGCAGGTGCGCGATCAGGACGCGCCCCCCGTGAATGGCCGGGACCAGGTTGAGACCATGCGCCCCCTTGAAGCTCCCGATGTCGTAGACCCAGAGTTCCTTCCCGTCGTGATCGTAGGCCGAGAGCATCGCCATCCCGCGTCCGGCATCGTACCAGCTGCACACGACCAGGTTCTCCGCCAGGCAGGGCGTCGCCGCGGCCGTGTTGTTGAACTTGTGGGTCCGGTAGATGCCCGCCTGGTGCGCCTTCGACCACCGGTGCTTGCCGGTCAGGGCATCGATGCAAATCAGGATCACTTCCCCCTTCTTGCGATCTTCACTCGTCACGAAGAGTCGATCGCCCCACACCACCGGCGAGCTGGTGCCCGGTCCGGGCAAGGGCGCCGACCACGCCAGGGTTTCCTTCGTCAACTCGACCGGAACGTTTTGCCTGGCTGCCACTCCCCATCCCTTGGGTCCCCGGAAGCGCGGCCAGGCCTCCACCTCCGCCCCCGCCACTCCCGACAAGAGTGCGCTCAATACCACATACGCGATCGTGTTTCTCATGCCCGATTATTTTTTTTACGGTTGGACTCTTGCGCCTCCCCGCCGAAGCCAGGGACTGCCACGGGTGGACTGGGACTCCCCCAGGCTGGGGACTCCGGCCGCTCGGGTCAACCAACCCATAGCGCCCGGGCCACGATCGTCTTTCATAAAGTGCCGATTCTCGCCACTTCGTCAGGGCGATCGTTCCCACCGAGGCGGCGGAAAACGACCATCGGTCGGTCGAGCCCCGGCAGGTGCCCGCCACGCCGTGAGGGTCGTCGAAGGGAACCGGGCCCCCGCCGGCGAGGCAGCCAATTTCAGCGCCGGCTCAAGGCTGAAGCCGTGAGGCTACCCCCTCTTGCGACGCCAAAAGAACACCCCGCCGCTCACCAGGAACCACCCCGTCATCGGTTCCGGAATCGGGGTCAGGATGATGCTCAGCGTGTAATCTCCTCCCGCTCCGGGGGGGGCGGTGTTCACTCCCACGTAGTATGTTCCCGGCCCTGATGCATTCCGAGCAAGCTGCTGCGGCTTCAAGTGGAAATGATCCCCCTTCTAGTGTCCCGCGCGCCGGAACGCCCTCTCTGTTCATGCATGGACCGCCCGCGGCGGAAGAAACGACCCGAAACGGCCCGGCCGGGCCCGGGGGGTCCCCGTCGCCCTCCTCCCGTGAAGGCCACCCGCGCCAGGCCGCCATTCATCCTTTCAAGACGGGGTGGCCCTCCCTAAGATCTTCGCGATAGCCATGAATCGTCCCATCGCGAGCATTACATTCTTGAGACTGCCGGTCTTCGCCATGTGGGCGGCGATCGCTTTCCAGGCGAGTGCTGTCGTCTTCGAAAACAAGAGCAAGGAGCTTGGGCTCGCGGGCGGGAACGAGGCCTGCTGGTTCGACATGGACAACGACGGCTGGGTCGACATCTGTGCCGGCGGGAAGGTTTTCCGAAACGAAGGGGGCAAGGCATTCAAGGAGGTCGCCAGCCCGGGGGCCTGCATCGCGGCGGACTTCGACAACGACGGGTTCCTCGACCTCTACTCCTGGGGCGGGCGCAAGATGTACCGCAACGAAGGGGGAAAGAGTTTCAAGGCGATCGAGATGCCCGAATTGCCGAAGGGCAGCTCGCTCGGGGCCTGCTGGGGCGATTTCAATAACGATGGATTCGTCGATCTCTATGCCGGCGGCTACGAATCGTGGCCCGCTGACACCTATGCCGACTTTCTCCTCACCAATCGGGGCGGGAAATCGTTCGAACTTACCTGGAGCGAAGTCCGCTTCCGCGCGCGAGGCGTCACCGCTTGCGACTTCGACCGCGATGGAGACCTCGATGTATACGTCTCGAACTACCGGCTCCAGCCGAACGTCCTCTGGCTGAACGGGGGCGAAGGCAAGTTCAAGGACGAGACCGGCCCCTTCAACGTGCTCGCCAACGGGCCCGGTTTCGGCGGCGGCCATTCGATCGGCGCCGCCTGGGGCGACTTCGACAACGATGGAAACATCGATCTCTTCGCCGGCAACTTCGCGCACAAGGACGGCCGCGGAAATCAGCCGGAGTCAGTCTGGTTACGCAACCTCGGGACCGCCGGCGGACACCACTTCGAAAGCCGCGGGCAGGGCGGCGTGTTCTACCAGGAGTCCTACGCCAGCCCCTCCGCCGCCGACTTCGATAACGACGGCGACCTCGATCTCTTTTTCACCACGGTCTATGGCGTCGCCTCGTTTGGCCGCAAGAACAACTCCGTCCTGTTTCGCAACGATCGCGACTTCAAGTTCGCGAACGCGACCGATGAAGCGAAGTTGTCCGGACTCCCGCCGACCTACCAGGCCGCCTGGGCCGACATCGACAACGACGGCGATCTTGATCTCATGGCAGCCGGATCCCTCTTCGTGAACGCGGGCGGCAGCGAAAACCACTGGCTCAAGGTCCGCCTGGTCGGCGACGGCAAGTCGGTCAACCGCTCCGCCATCGGTGCGCAGGTGCGGGTCTCCCTGCCGGATGGGGCGGTCCTCACCCGCCAGGTCGAAGCCGGCACCGGCCAGGGGAACCAGAACGAACTGACGCTTCACTTCGGGCTCGGCAAGCACGCCAAACCGCTGGCCCTCGAGATCTTCTGGCCGGACAAGGCGGTCCAGAAACTCTCCGACGTCGCGGCGGACAAGCTCCTGACCGTGACGCGAAAGCCCTAGCCCGAATGCCACAAGGTTAGTCCGGTCTCTCGATCCCGGAGGGATCATAGAAATTTAGCGCGGGGTTGAGCGCAGCGACACCCCGGGGTCAATGAGCGGGGTAGGATCCCGATCCCGGATGGATTGCAGCGGCGTCCGAATTTCTGTAAACGGCCAACTCGTGAAGGAA
>CAUZKZ010000527.1:0-3802 GCA_963580345.1 Verrucomicrobiia bacterium
TGAAATTACTGGAAGTATAGTGCAGTCCGCGGAAATTCGAAAATTCCAAAACCCCAGAACCACTCTAAATCAACGCAAAATCAGGACTTCCAGAAGCTCCGACAGACCCTATGGGATGGCTGTGCAACCATTCCCGATATTCCTCCTTTATTCCGCTCCAAATCCGCTTAGTTTCCCGCCTATGAATCGACTCCTGCTGCTGATCGGCAGCACCGTGCTGATGCACCCCCTCGCGTTGGCCCAGGAACCGGTCCCGGTCGCACCCGCCACCGACGCCAATGACATCTACAAGTCCGTGGTGCGCATCGAGGTAGCCACCCAGGTCGCCGACTACCGCACTCCCTGGAACTCCGGCCGCTTCGGCGGAGGCACCGGCTCGGGCTTTCTGATCGGACCCAACCAGTTCCTTACCAACGCCCACGTCGTCTCCAACGCCCGGCGCATTCTCATCACCAAGCGCGGCTCCGCCCGCAAACACCCTGCCCGCGTCCTTCACATCGCGCACGATTGCGATCTGGCCCTCCTCGAAGTCGAAGATGCCACCCCCTTCGAGGGCCTCAAGTACCTCGCCTTCGGGGGCGTCCCCGCGCTCGAAAGCCAGGTCCGCGCCATCGGCTACCCCATGGGCGGCGACCGCATCTCGGTCACACGCGGAGTGGTTTCACGCATCGATTTCCGGCCCTACTCGCACTCCCGAATCGACTCGCACCTTGTGGTGCAGATCGATGCCGCCATCAATCCAGGCAACTCCGGCGGGCCCGTCCTGCAGGGTGGCAAGGTGGTAGGCGTCGCCTTTCAGGGACTGCGGGAGGCTGACAACACCGGCTACATCATTCCCACCCCCGTCATCACCCGCTTCCTCAAGGATGTCGGCGATGGAACCTACGACAAGTACGTCGATCTCGGGATCACCGAGTTCGCGCTCTTCAACCCCGCCATGCGCAAGGCCCTCAATGTTCCGGACGACGGCAACGGTGTCATGGTGGCCTCCGTAATGCCGACCGGCCCTTGCGACGGCGTCATGCAACCCGGCGATGTCCTCCTCGCCATCGACGGCAATCCGATCGACAACGCCGGTAATATCGTGGTGGAAGGCGAAAAAGTGGTCCTGCACGAGGTCGTGGAACGGAAGTTCGCCGGTGACGAGGTCAAACTCGAGTATCTCCGTGACGGAAAGAAGGCCGAGGCCAAGATCACCCTCGAGGTCTTCACGCACTCACGCATGTATGCCGTCAGGTACGGCGACCGCCCGCGCTTCGTGTTCTTCGCCGGTCTCGTCTTCCAGCCCCTCGACTTCAACCTCTACTCGGCACACCAGTTCTCCAGCCCCCGGGTCCGCAAGATCTTCCAGACCTACGTGCGCGACGCCCTCTTCAAGACCCGCGAGGACGTGGTGGTCCTGACCCGCGTCGAGAGCGACCGCCTCACCACCTACCTCAACGGCTTTGCGGGAAATGTCGTCGACGAAATCAACGGTGAAAAGGTGAAGAACCTCCAGCACGCCTACGATCTCCTCTACGCCGAGGGGAAACCGGAATTCATCACCATCAAGTGCAACGGCGTGGCGCGGCCCATCGTCATTCCCTCCGCCGAAATCGAGGCCGCCAACAAACGCATCATGCAACAAAACGGCATTTTCCGTTCCCACTTCCTCGGAGAATCCGAATCCGCTTCCTGATGAAACGCTTCCTCCTCCCCCTTCTCGCTATGGCCTCCCTGCTCGCCGTGCCCCCTTCCTTCGCAGTGGGCACGAAAGGGTTGCTGCGGATCAACACCACCATCCAGACCTACAGCGTCTCGCAGCCCTGGGAACTCAACACCCCGAAGCAGCGCCGGGGCCTCGGCGCCATGATGATGGACGGCCGCATCCTCACCACCGCCGAGATGGCGGCGAACTCGACCTACATCGAGCTCGAGTCCGCGGACGGAACCCAGACGCTCCCCGCCTCGGTCGTCGCCATCGACTACGAAACCAATCTCGCCCTCCTCGAACCCGAAAATGGCGCCAAGGCGGCCTGGCTCGAGGGGGTCGGCAAACTCGAAACCAATGGCCCGGTCGGCATCGGCGACAAGGTCGATATCTGGCAAATCGAGGACAATGGCGATGCGATCCGCACCGTCGGCACGGTCCGCTCCGTGGACCTTCTCTCCACTTTCGCGAGTGGGCACTACTTCCTCTCCTACGAAGTGAAGGCCTCCATGCAGAGCGCCTCCAGCAGTTACACCCTCCCCGTCACCCTCAACGGCAAGCTCCTCGGCATCCTCACCAGCTACAACTCCAAGGACCAGATCAGCGACGTAGTGGCCCCCGAAATCGTGAAGCTCTTCCTCGACGACGTGAAGGACGGCAAGTACGAGGGCTTCCCCTCCCTCGGCATCGCCACCGTCCTCACCGAGGATCCGCAGTTCCGCAACTGGCTCGGCCTCAAGGACGACCAGGGCGGCCTCTACATCAGCCGGGTCCTGCCCGGCAGCGCCGCCGATGAAAGCGGACTCAAAAACGCCGACGTGCTCCTCTCCGTCGATGGCAAGACCATCGACCGCCGCGGTTACTTCGACGACGAGCGCTACGGCCGGCTCTTTTGGAGCCACCTGGTGCGCGGCTCAAAGAAAGTCGGCGAGACCCTCAGCCTCGTCATCATGCGCGATGGCAAGGAGCAGACCCTCCAGGCCACCCTGCGCCGACCGGTGCCGCCCCTCATCCCGAGCCACATGTACGACAAGGCCCCGCCATATCTGATCAAGGGCGGCCTCGTCTTCCAGGAACTCAGCCGCTCCTATCTCGAAGCTTTCGGGAAGGAATGGAAGTCCCGCGCTCCCCTCGATCTCCTGGATGCTCTCAACAGTCCCGAGGATTACGAAGAAGGCCGCAAGCGTCTTGTCTTTCTGAGCCGCGTGATCCCCACCCCCGCCACCATCGGATACGACCGCGTCTCCAATCTCATCGTTACCGAGGTCAACGGGCAGAAGATCGAGGACATGAGATCCCTCGCGGAGGCCTTCAAAAATCCCAAGGACGGCCTCCACGCCGTGCGCATCAACGACGTCCCCTTCGTCCTCTACCTCGATTCCGAACTGAGCGACTTCGTCGACAAGCGCCTCCTCCAGAGCGGACTGCCCGCCTTGGAGAGATTGCCGTAGCTGCGGCGCCTGCCAGGCCAAAGCCTCGCGCGAAGGCGAATCTCGCCACAATCCCGTGCCCGCGTGCGTCCCGCCGCGGAGCCGAGAGGTCTTATCAAACCTCCCCGGATCCGGGATCCCTACCGGCTCAGATCTTCCTGCGTCACGATCTTGAGGCCCGCGTTGTGAAGCACCGATTGCGCGAACTCCTGATCTTCCACGTGGAGGGCCACCAGGGTGCGCCCCGCCGGGTGCGGAAGGAGGGTGTAGCCGAAGTCGATGTTGGTTTCCGCGAGGTGGAGTTCGTGCAGGCAATGCTGCAGCTCCTCTGCGGGATTGCGCAGGGCCACCACCACCAGCTTGCTGGAGGTGTGAGCGATCCCCTTCTCGAGGAAAATCTGCTGCGTGGTCTCCGGGTCGCTCGTCACGATGCGCGCCACCGTCGCATCGCGGGAGTCCTGCACGCTGAAGCCCAGCATTTCGACCCGCGACTGGTGCAGAAGCCGTATCAGGGACTCCAGCGAGCCGGCCCGGTTCTGGAGGAAGACGGAGAATTGCCGAACCGGTGCCCCGATCGGCTTGGTGGCATCGGAGGACTCCCCCATCGGCGTCTGTTAGAACACAAACAGCCGAATATCTCAACTCTTCAATGAGGAGGAAATGCGTATTGTGAGTCCGATTG
>CAUZKZ010000528.1:0-3800 GCA_963580345.1 Verrucomicrobiia bacterium
TCCAACAAGTGCCGGGGAATGGAAGTCCAGACGTGGGAGGGCGATCCCGCTGACCACGAGCCCACCACCGTCCCTCCACCCTCTCCGCAGAGCGCCCGCAACCTACGGCCCCTCTGGCAAAATCTCATCCTGCGCATCTGGCCTGTCCCGCCATAGCCTTGGCGACGGCGGAGGCGAGGACCCGCTGATCTGCCCTTGCTGCAAGGGCCTCATGAAAGTCGCCGGAAGCCTCACCCGCCCGGAGGAAATCGAGTTCTTCCTCCGCCTCCATGGCATGTGGGAAGGCATCGTCAACGCCGCCGCCGCGACCTTGAACTTCGCCCTCTACAAGGAGATCGACGACGGATTCGATTTCCTGGAAGTGTCCGTCCTCGATGCCGCCGACGACTCGCCGCTGGCCGTGATCGACAACCAGATCACCGGGTTCGCGGCCACATGGGAGCAGATCACCTACCCCCTCCCCGCCCAGGCCATCGGCAAGACGGTCAAAATCGAATTCCGCTTCACCACCGACGACCTCGATAGTTTCTCCGGAGCCTACATCGACGACGTCCAGGTGACCGTGCCGTGAGGGCGGCGATTCAGAAGAACGCTTGGTCCGGTCGCTCGGCATGAATGTAGGGTACCAGTCAAAATATTAACAAAGCGGTATCGCGGTTCAATTCGTCACGGCGCAAAGCAATGCATCTCGCCGTTCTCGAGCGCCACGAAGATCCGCCCGGCGGCATCGATGGCGCTGCCTCCTTTGACGGCGGGCGCGGGGAGCTTCTCGAACCAGGAATCGGAGCCGTCTTCCATATTGATCGAGGCCAGGAAGGACTCTTCCGGCTTTTGATCCGGGTGACCGGTGGCGAGAAGTCCGGTCCCGGAAACGATGAAACTGCTAAAGCGGCGGTCGGTCTCGTCCTGCCAGATATTTCTCGCCTTGGAGGCGACTCCGCGCCGACGGTTTTCGCTTCTGATGAACTCGCCGGCGGCATCCTTCCGAATCTTCTTCGCTCCGGCGGGGGCGGGTTTCTGCAGCGAGAGGTTGACGAAATAGAGTCCCTCGTAGTTGGCGTGGTGACTCAGAATCCGGCCGTCATCGAGGGTATGCTCCAGGCTCACGAATTTGTTGTACTCGGGATAGTAGGGATAGAAGGCGGTGCGGAACTGCGAGGTCACTTGGGCCCTGGGTTGGTTCAGGCAAGCCAGCGATTCCAGATCGTAGCGGGCGATCTCGTAGACGCCCCCACCGAGAAACTGCAACTCGTTGCCGACAATCTTGAGGTTGCCCTGCATTGAGATTCCGTCGTCCACCGCACTGGAAAGAACTCCGGAGGTCGTGTTGTGGGCCTTGATTTTGCCGGTAACGGCATCGAGCGCCACCACGTAGGTGCCATCGTAATGTGTGATCCCGCCGGCCGCGAAGACGGTGTCACCTTTCACCGCGATCCCTCCCGCCAGCGGCCACGAGGAGATGAGCTGGCCGAACACGGGGATCAACTGCTCGCGTGGCCCGACCCGGAAGGTCCACAGCAACCGGCCGGTCTTGGCCTCGAAGGCGTAGACCTTGCCATCCGCAGATCCGACGAAGAGCCGGTCGTGGCTGATGGCCGGCGGATAGTAGACCGGACCGGCGGTGTAGCTCTTCCAAACCGGGCTCCCGCTGGCCGCATCGAGGGCACGGACGATTCCCGCGCGGTCGGCCACAAAGACCATGCCGCCGGCCGCCACCGGCGCAGTCGGCAGGTTCCCCGCGGCGATCCGCGCTTTCCAGGCGGTCTTCACCGACCCCGGCAATTTCACGGCGGTCGAATCGGACCGCGCTTCATCGCCCCGGTAACGCGTCCAGTCGTTTGGATCGGCGCCGAGCGGCTCCACCTTCCCGATGTCCTTCTCGTACTTCACCAGCGCCTCGTGGTAGAACTTGTCCGGAGCGGGCGATCCCTGCGGGGCGAGGCCGATATTGCCGTAGAGCGACAACTGGCAGCCGCACATCCAGGGTCCCCAGTAGAGATGACCGTTCGAGATGAGAACGCCATCCTGGCAGGGCGGGCGCATCGGGGCGATATGTTGCGCGGTATCCGTGTCGGTCAAGACGCGAACCGTGCCTCCGCTGGCCCGGAAGAAAATGCTGTCGGCGCTCCCGGTGGCCCGGGTGCAGGCCCGCCGGGCCGGAAACTCGGCCAACACCTTGCCCGAGGCGTAATCGAGCTTCACTCCCTTCGTCCCCTGCTGGCCCGCCGCGTAGACCGCGTCCTTGCGGAGGACGAGCTGCAGGTTCCCGGCCGGATGCGTCCACGCCAGACTTCCGTCCTTCGCCGACGCCACCACCATTTTCTTGCGCTGGGGGCCGGCGAAGAACACGTAGTCGTCGGTGCACTTCATGTAGCTGGTGGTGGCGTACCCGGTCACGTAGTGCTGCGCCTTTCCATTCGGGCCGATCGCGGCCAGCAGTTCGGAACTCGAGTTTTTCCAGAGCAACTTTCCCGTCTTCGGATTCACCGCGGCGAGAAATTTCTCGGGCACATAAGAAAGAATCTTGTCGCCGTTCATGACCAGCGCGCGCGCATCGAGGAACTCCTTATCCCGGTAATGCCAGAGCAGGTCGTTCGATTTCAGATCGATCGCCACCAGGGTCCGGCCGTACCCAAACGACGTTTCAGGATCGGCGTAGTCGTGACCTTTCCACATTCCCCAAGGCCAGTGCCCCATCCCACGCCGGTTCGACTTCTGGGTCTCGACTTTCACTTCCGAGTTTCCCACCAGGGCGTAGAGAATGCCGTCGCGCATCCCCATCCATTTCCAGGCCGGCCCGTCGGTCAGGTCGGCCGGAATCTTGATCTCATGACGCACCATCCCGCTCTCGCCGTCGATCACTTTACAGGATTCATGGTCGCCAAGGTAGAGGGCGTCATCGGTGGCGATCATGGTGTTGCGGTGAATCATGAAACCCTCCGGCAAGGGCCGTTTCCAGAGGATCGTGCCGTTGAAGGCGTTGATGCAGAGCAGCGTGTTCAGGTTTTGGTTCTGATTCGCCTTGTGCGAGATGTGCCCCATCGCTTTGTACATCCGGCCCCCCGCGATCACGGTCTGCTCCGGCATCGGCGAGAACTTCGGCGTGGCAATGAATTGCGTGCGAAACCGTCCGCGCACGAAGCGGTCGTCGGACTGCGGGTTGTTATCGGCCCGGTGAAAAGGATGGCTCCAGTCGTCGAAGCCTTCCGGGACGGGTTTGACGATCTTCTTGTTTCCGATGAAGACCGCCGCTCGAGGACGGAGAACCCGAAGGCATTCGGCTTCGGCCACTTCCGAACCGTCCGCTACCAGGATGCCGTCGGCCACATTCTCCGCGAGGTGAATGCGCCCCTTTCCCGTGGCAACAAAGACGCGCGTGCCGAGCAGGGCCTCTTTCTCCGCGAGTTGACGGACCGCGTTCGCTGTCTTCCGGTCAGTGGTTTGCACGAACACCGTCAGTTCGCTCGCCTTGGCCAGATCGGTGACGAACTGCGGGCCATTGCCCGGCACTCCCGCCAGGCAGATCACCCCGCGCTTGGTGCCGATCAGTTCAAGCGCAGATTCGACGGACGGCTTCGCGGCAACCGCGTGACCGGCGAGAAGGGTGAAACAGAATAGGACGGCAAACGCGCCGCACACCGGAGCTCGGAGATTTTTCATGACGATTCAGGCAGTACGATTACCTCCAGGCTAGACCGCTCGGGCATTCGCGTCAATCTAGCGTCGGAACTGATTGGTTATCAGTGAGATAAAAGTGAAGAAAAGCCAACTTTTAGGTTGACCTACTGAGCGAGTCGGCA
>CAUZKZ010000529.1:0-3781 GCA_963580345.1 Verrucomicrobiia bacterium
ACTACATGGGATGCGGAAATCCACAGGGAGCATGGGTGATCGGGTTCCGTCTTTTCAGAGACCTGGCCACTCACCTCGGCCTCAACCCTCCGCGCAGGTTGAAAGGGGAGCCCTGATCCCTGGTGCGGGGCAACAGACGGAGTGAACCCCCACACTCACCAGTCCAGGTCCAGGCGGTGGGGCTTGGCCCGGGCGCGATGATGTGCTGAGATCCGGGGAGATGAGAACCGTTCTCCTTGTTTCACTTGTGGGCCTCCTCTTCGGGGCAGCGGCCGGGCAGGACGATCCCAAGCCGCAGACCAGGCTGGGCACCGACTATCTTCTCGGCCGGGGCGTTGAGCAGGACCGGGCCCAGGGCTTCAAGTTGATCCGGGGGGCCGCGGAGAAGGGCGAGGCCGAGGCCCAGAGAATCCTCGGCAACCTGTATGAGTACGGCGTGGGAGCTCCCATCAACCTCAAGGAGTCCGCGAAGTGGCGACGCAAGGCCGCGGGCCAGGGAGACGGCAGGGCCGCCCGGGCCCTCGGCAACATGTACCTTGCCGGCCAGGGGGTCTCTCCCGACAAGTCCCTGGCCTTCCTCTGGATGCGCCGGGCCGCGGAACAGGGGGACCCCGAGGGCCAAGCCACCCTCGGCGACCTGTATGCCTCCGGGTCCGGGGTCACCAAAAACCCGGAGCAGGCTGCCAGGTGGCACCAGCAGGCCGCCGGACAGGGCCACGCCAGGGCTCAGTTTGCTTTCGGTCAGGCCTGCGCCGCGGGCACCGGAATCCCCCGAAACGTCGCGGAAGCCCTCAAGTGGCTCACCCTAGCGGTCAACTCGGGATACGAATCAGCCGCTGACGATGAACTCGCCGCCCTCAAGGCCAAGGCCTCACCGGCCGAGATCGCCGAGGGCCGGAAGCTCGCCGGCGAGTGGAAGCAGAAGGCCCCGGAGTAGGCTGGTGCACGCCGAGGATCTCACCCGCAAGAAAGCCATCGAGATCGTCACCAAGATCCTTTCCCCCCAAGCAAACCGGCGCATCTTGCTGCA
The DNA here is from genome assembly GCA_963580345.1 of Verrucomicrobiia bacterium. Classification (GTDB taxonomy): domain Bacteria; phylum Verrucomicrobiota; class Verrucomicrobiia; order Verrucomicrobiales; family Akkermansiaceae; genus Roseibacillus_B. Next base: position 1,031 of record CAUZKZ010000529.1, read on the forward strand.
CTTTGGCTGCAGTTCGGACCCTTCGCCCCTGAAAATCAACGATCTAGGCCTACCGGTCCAATGGCCAAACCCGAACATCCTTACGGGGCGGGGCTTGGGCGACCCGTGACGTTCAGCCGGAGGAATTGTGTGTTCTGAACGCTGATCGGAGCGGTGGAACGCCAGGTTTCCAGGACGGTGCCGTCATTTTGGTTGTGGCGTGACACAAACGCGACTGCAGTTCCCCGGAGCCAGGTAACGAGATCCTCGGATTGCTCGACGTGGTAGATGACGTCGTCCGCGGCGAGGTTGCGTTCGAAGGTCATAGTGAGATAGCGATCCGTCCCACCGATCCCAGTATCGAAGGAGCCGATGCCGGGCGTCGGGAGTGGCGTGGTGATCGAAGTTCCCGCCAGGGCGTGTTCGAGAAAGTCGCTGAGTCCATCGTTATCGCTATCGGCGACGGGATCGCCTGCGAAGTCGATGGCGTCGGTGCTACCGGGATTTCCACCGACCGCCACGCTGGGCCGCCAACTAAATGGATCGTTGTGATCCGGGTTGCTACGGGGGGCGATGAGCACCAGACTGAAGCCGACCCCGTCGGCGCTCTCGGGCCACGGAAACTTGTCGTCATAAGTGAAAGACTGAACCACGGTGGTCCCATCCCCACCGAGGATCGTAATCGTCTCGCCTTCGTTGGCCAGATTTCCAGCATACTCTCGATGTGGCGCAAAGCCGTAGCGTTCTGTGAAGGCGGCGGCGTTTTTCGCGAGGACGAGACGCCCCTGCGGAAGCAGCGTGGTCCCGAGCGGAAAACCGCAATCGATCCCAGCCGAGAAGGAAAGCAGGGAGAGATCGATCGGACCATTGCTGATGTTCATCAATTCGAGAAACTCGTAGCCCTTTCGTTCCTGACCAACGAGGGCCTCGGCCGGAGTCTGCGGAGGGAGCGGATGGTGGTTGATCTCGCTGACCACGAGGTTGCTCGCATCGGCGGGAGTTCCCACAATAAGGGGAGCCTCCACCAAAGCGCTCCAAGTAGTTCCATCCAGGACCCGCGCCCGCAGCAGCGCCGAGGTCGAGGGCCTGAAGGGAGCGGTGTAGAGTTGCGCAGTCGCGGAGGTTCCGGTGGCACTGGTAGCATTGGATACCAGCTGTGGCAGAACCAACATGTCGTTGCTTGCCGCGGAGTCGTTCATGGCGTGAATCGCCAGCACATTGTTTCCGAGCTGCAGCCCCCCTTTGTGAGCGGAAATGTCGAAGGGCTGGAAGGCGGTGGCCTGCCGGTCGATTCGGTCGGAGGTCGCCTCCGATTGCCAGTCCAGTACGCCCGGCTCGTTCTCAGCGGCGACTCGCGTCCCGTTCAAGTAGGCCACAAATCCCGAATCGTACTTCATGTTCAGCGTAAGGCTGTCGATGTGGTCGAGGGTGGCCTGGTTGGCGATGGTGAAGGGGATTCGCACATAGACCGAGGCGGTGGCATCCATCATCTCGGGGACGTAGTGATTAATGAGATCCTCAAAGGCATCCGGAACTTGTTCGAAGCCCACTCCAGTGCTGCCTGACTTCCACACGGCCAGGTTGAACGGATCGGCCAGTCCGGTCCACTGCGCGGGGATGAGGGCTGAACCGCCGTTCGCCACCGAGGGGACGAGGGCGCGGACATCTGGAGCAAATTCAGAGAGCAGCACCACCTCCTCGTTGGAGGTGTTCGACCTGCGCGGGTCCGTGTCGTCGGTCGTGAAATAGATGGCGCCGGAAGCCGGAGCCGTAAACCCAACCAGCGTATCGCCGACGGTCCCCCCGTGCCGAGGCACACCGTCGACGCGAATCTCGGGTGGAGCGAGATCGGGATAGAGGCCAAGCGCACGGAGCTGATTCAAAACAACTCCCGTGCGCTGGGGAAAGTAGGACCGCAACAGGCGGTCGCGCTCGGGGATCCAGTGGTCGTCGCGCGTGTACAAATGATAGGGTCCCCGCAGGATCGAGTTGACGTCACGCCGGTAGTCGCCCCAGCGCGCCGACTCCGCAACCACCGCAAGCTCGATCTCAGCGGCCAGCGCCGCGTAGCGCGCCGCGGCGACCTCGGGTACCAGCACGCCGTCGTTGAAGAAGTGCCACTGAATGCGGTCCGCAACCATAAGGCGGAACTCTTCGTTGCCGCGCAGGCGGTGGAACAGGTGAGCAGGCGAAGTCGGGTGGTTAGCTCCCGTGACGTTGATGCCGACAGTTTCCATCGAGGCCTCGGCGTCCCAAGTGAAGAACCGATACTTGCCGGGAGGTTCGCGGCGGCGGGCGGCGGTCCAATTGCTGCCCGGCCAATCGTTGTTCCCGATCCAGAAGTTGATCAACATGTAGTCGATCAGGTTGGTCAGATCGAGCGCCTCGCTAATCGCCTGGAGCTCTTCCGGTAAGGAGACGCCGCTGTTTACCAAGTCGACCAGGGCGTTGTAGGAGTTCGCGCTGCCGTCTTGGACTTCGAGCCGCCCGACATCGAGATTGACGACATCCCAGTCCTCCTCGTTGCCGCCGAGGATCTCCGCGAGCCAAGATGCGCGGATTCGCTCGATTGGGTTGTAAAGGCCCCAATAGTGACCGTTGATGTAGAGGTGGGCAAAGTTGCTCCTGACCGAAGTCTGCCCCATCAGGCCGAAGGTGTCGTGGACGAACTTGTCGATGACGTACTGAGCCTGCGGCCGTGGCGCGCCGACGCCCCAGGCGCCGTCGTGGATCCATGCGTCGAGGTATCCGGAGCGCAGACTGTAGGTGTCG
>CAUZKZ010000530.1:0-3765 GCA_963580345.1 Verrucomicrobiia bacterium
CGGCGTCTACGTGGGTTCGCCCCCGAACCTCCTCTACATCCCGGACAAAAACCGCGACGACGTGCCGGACGGCGACCCGGTCGTGAAGCTCGATGGCTTTGGCAGGCAGGACCGGCACGAAACCCTCAACAGTTTCCTGTGGGGACCGGACGGGTGGCTCTACGGCTGTCACGGCGTCTTCACCCACTCGAAGGTTGGCAAGCCGGGCGCGCCCGACAACGAGCGGGTGCCGCTCAACGCCGGGGTGTGGCGCTACCATCCGATCAACGAGAAGTTCGAGGTGTTCGCCTGGGGCACCAGCAATCCGTGGGGGCTCGACTTCAACGACCGGGGCCAGGCTTTCGTCACGGCCTGCGTGATTCCGCACCTCTTCCACATGATCCAGGGCGGCCGCTACCACCGGCAGGGCGGCAAGCATTTCAACCGGTACGTTTACGAGGACATCAAGACCATCGCGGACCACCGCCACGCTTCCGCACATGGAGGAGCGCGCTTCTACCTCGCCGACCAATTTCCCGAGAAGTACCGGGGCCGGCTCTTCATGTGCAACATTCACCTGCATGGAGTGCTGACCGACATCCTGGAGCGCAAGGGAACCGGCTACTCCGCGAAACACGGTGAGGAATTCTGCATGTCGAACGATCCGCAGTGGCTGGGCTTCAACATGGAACTCGGGCCGGACGGCTCGGTCTACGCCATCGACTGGCACGACTCGGACATTTGCGGGCGCAAGGTTCTACACCGGAAGACGGGCCGGTTGTGGCGGATCAGTTACGGCGAGGTGAAGTTTCCGGTCGGCATGGATCTCACCAGGCTACCGGACGCGAAACTGGTCGAGATGCACCTTCACAAGAACGAATGGTACGCCCGGCAGGCCCGGCGCCTCCTGCAGGAGCGGGCCCTGGCGGGGCGTATTCTGCCCGCCACCCTGGCGGGATTGCGCAGGATTCTCGCGCAGGACAAGAGCGTCTCGCACCGCCTGCGCGCGCTCTGGACCCTTCAATTGGTCGGTGGCCTGGGGGACGTGATGCTGGCCCCGTTGCTGGACGACAAGGAAGAATACATCCGGGCCTGGGCGATCCAGTTGATGGCGGAGGACGGCCGGGTCCCGGAGGCGGTCCTGGAGAAGTGGGCCTCGATGGCGAAGAGCGACGGGTCCGCCGTCGTGCGGCTTTACCTTGCTTCGGCCATGCAGCGCGTCGAGCCGGCTCAGCGGTGGGGAGTCCTCGAGGCCCTCGTGGCGCAGGAAGAGGACAAGGACGATCACAACCAGCCGCTCCTGATTTGGTACGCGCTGGAGCCGCTGGTGGTGCTGAATGACGAGAAGACCGCGAAGATCGTGGCAGCCTGCAAGATCGACAAGCTGAAGGGGTTTATCGACCGGCGGGGCAAGGCCGGTGGGAAGCGCGCGGCGGCGGTGGTGCCGCAGGAGCCCGAGGGGATCAAGGCCAAACCCGCCAGGTCCGTGCCGGCCGAAGGGCTCGTGCTGCATCTCAAGGCGGAAGAAAAGAGGCCGGAACTCTTTGCGCACTACCGCGAGCTGCTCACGCCGCGGAACCTGAAGGCGGCCGATGTGCGACATGGCCGCGCCGTTTACGGCAAGAGCTGTGGACAATGTCACAGCTTGTTCGGCGAGGGCGGAACCGCCGGTCCGAACCTGTCCGGCAAAGACCTCCGCGATCTCGACTATCTCCTTCCACACGTGCTCGATCCCGACGGCGAGATCGGGGAGAAGTATCGCTATGAGAAATTCGAACTGAAGGACGAGCGGGTGGTGCTCGGGATCGTCGCGGAGGAGTCGAAGGAGTCTTTTACACTGGAGTCTCTGGTGGGCCGCTTCGATCTCTCCAAAGCCCAGGTTGCCCACCGCGACGTCCTGCCCTATTCCATGATGCCGGACGCCGTCTTCCAGACGCTCACCGATGAGGAAGTCCGGGACTTGGTGGCTTATCTTCAAGGAGACGGGGCGGTGGCGAAGAAGTAGGAAAAGTGGCGCGTTGAGTCCGGCACGGTTGCGCCCGAGGATTCGGAGGCTGCGCACTACTCCGGGTTCTCCAGCGCCTTGACCACCCGGCGGCCTTCATTGAACAGTTTTTCGGCCTGGACCAGATCGCCGTTGTCGAGGGTTTCTTGAATCCACTCAGGGCCCAGCCGCCCGCAGCGGGGTGATGGGCTTCGAGGGAGGCACGCAGATCTTCCGTTCGGGCTTCGGGTCGTGGTTCCCGAGTGGCCCGGGGACTCACATCATATGACGACACTTCGGCGAGGGATGGGAAAAATGCCTTCCAGCTCGGTGTTTTTTGCAGGGATCCGCGGGTTTGCACCTCGGTGGGCCCCGGCGCGGAGATCGGGCTGGTCTAATCCGGGAGGGCTGAGTATAGTTCTTTCGTGGGCCGCAAATCCGCCCGCCCTGACCGACCCTCAAGTCCATGCCCCTCCGTATTCCCTTCTCGCGAGTCGACTGGCTCAACAGCAGCTTTCTCCTCGGCATTACCTTCGTCGCGCTCGTCGGCGCCCCGCTCTATCTCTGGTTTGCCGGGATCGATTGGTTTATCGGGGCTATGTTTGTGTTTCTCGTGCTGTCCACGGGGATCAGCATCACCCTGGGCTACCATCGTCTCTTCGCGCACCTGTCTTTCCAGGCGAAGTGGCCGGTGAAGCTCTTCACGCTCGTCTTCGGGGCCTGCGCCTTTGAAAACTCGGCGCTGAACTGGGTCTCGGATCATCGGCGGCACCACAAGCACACCGACGGGGACGAAGATCCCTACGACATCACGCGCGGATTCTTTTGGGCGCACATGGGTTGGATTCTCTTCAAGCTCCATCCCGAGACCCCCATGGACAATGTGGCCGATTTGCGGCGGGACCGCCTCGTAATGTGGCAACACAAGTGGGACAAGGTCCTGGCCTTGGCGGTGGGACTGCTTCTGCCGGCCGCGCTCGGATATCTCTGGAACGGTTGGACGGGCGCCCTGGGCGGTTTCCTGGTCGCCGGCGTGCTGCGCGTCGTCGTGGTGCAGCAGTGCACCTTCTTCATCAACAGCCTGTGCCACACCATTGGGCGTCAGCCCTACTCCAGCAGGTGCAGTGCGCGCGACAGCACCCTGATGGCATTCTTCACCTTCGGGGAAGGCTACCATAACTTCCATCACGAGTTTCAGCACGACTACCGCAACGGCGTGAAGCCGTGGAATTTCGATCCCACCAAGTGGTCCATCTGGATCCTCTCCAAAATCGGCCTGGTTTCGGGATGCCGGAAAGTGTCGCCGAGCCGCATCCTACTGGCCGAAATCGCGGAAGCGCGGCGCGTGGCGGACGAGCGCCTGGCCTCGCTCGACGCCGCCAGCGCCACTGTTTGCGATCGCGCCCTGGGGGCCGTCAAGGATCTCCAGGAGCGCCTCACGGCGGCTTACCACGAACTGGAGCGCGCCATTGCCGAGAAGGCCGAGACCTCGCGTCACGTCGTGCAGCGCTGGCGGGCGGAGATGCGGGAATTGCTGGAGAGTCTTGCGGACTTGCAGCCCCTTCCGGCCTGAGGATCCCGGTGGTCCGTCCCGGTGGTCGGCCTTGGGTGCCCAAAGGCGGGCGGAAGCCGTTAAGAAAGTGGATTTATTGTGTCGGTAGGAATTGACGTTTGGCGCCCATTCACAGCCATCCCATAGACTGAGGTATTAATGGGTGGCTGGCGGCCGATCCCACCTAGTGTAGTCCGCCTTACAGATTGACCTTTAATCTGAAACTACTATACTTGTAGTATGAGAGTGG
>CAUZKZ010000531.1:0-3765 GCA_963580345.1 Verrucomicrobiia bacterium
GCGCAGGAACCGTGGGGCAATGACCAGCGAGAGCAGGAACGCTTCAAACGCGTCAAGGCCATTCATCAACGCTTCGCCGACGAAGGTCTCCTCGCCGTACACGAAAATTGCGCGAACTGGGGCGGCTTTTCCGCCAAGCACTCCCTCCGCCTCGTGAAAGAAGTCCCCGGCCTCAAACTCGTCTTCGACACCGGAAATCCCGTTTTCCAGCGTGATCGCTCCAAGTCCGAACCCTATCCGTGGCAGGACGCCCTCGGGTTTTACAACGAGGTCAAGGATCACATCGCCCACGTGCACATCAAGGATTGCCGCTACCCCACGGTCGGAGATAACGAACCCCATTACACCATGCCCGGGGAGGGCGATTGTCACCTCCAGCACATCATCCGCGACCTCAAGGCCCGCCACTACGACGGCGGCTTCGCCATCGAGCCTCACGTCGCCACCGTCTTCCACGTACAGGACGGCGATAAGCCGGACTGGAAGCAATGCTACAAGAGCTACGTCGAATACGGCGCCCGCTTCGAAGATCTCCTCGATCAAATCGGCTGGGAAGCAAAGCCCTACACGGGCTAGATCCAATGCCTTTAGGGAATGATCCCTTTAGGGATCACCGGGGCGAAGCGCCTACTCCACCTCTTCCGCCCGCTCGTCGATCTTGTCCATCGCTTCCCGCGGCTCGGGATTGCCCCCTACCAGGGCCGTCACGGACTCCTCCGCACCGTAGACCATGATGGTATCACCAGGCTGAATGACGGCATTCTTGTCCGGCGCTCCCTCGAAGCGCTCCCCCTTGTGGTAAATCCCGAGGATCACGATCCCGTCATCGGACGGCCGGGACTCCCGGAGGGCTTTCCCGGCCAGGGGGTGCCCCTCCTCGATCTCGAGGTCCGATACGCAGAATCCATGCTTCACCTTGAGAAGCACCTCGTAGTCCACCGCCCGCAGCACCCCCGCGCCCTCCAGCGCCCGACGCATCACGAGGTCCATCGGCTTCTTCACGATGGGCAGATTGAACACGAGCGCCACTGCCAGCATCCCAAGCAGGAGGACCCCGATCAGCAGGAGGTTCTGCCCGACCGGCTCCTCCCCCCGTCGCACGAAGGTCACAATCAAGGTCGCCATGGCGGAGGTCAGCCCGATGTTTCCCGCGATGATCAGGTGCAGGATAATGCGGCGCCGGACCGGATGATTGACCACCATCTCCGCCTCCTTGGTGGTGAAACCCGTGCCGAAAAATGCGGAAGCGGCCTGGAAGCGCGCCACCGGCAGGGTCATCCCGGTCAATATCAGCGCGTTGGTTCCCAATTGCACCGCCAGCAAGGCAAGCAGGACAATAATCAGGAGGGTCAGGACCGAGACCATGGCCGAAACCTAACATCCGCCCGGCCCTCCGAAAAGAACAGGGAGGGCACAACCATGGCATCCCCTGACTTTTGCTGCGCGTCTCTTCGTTTCGTTCGGTCCTGGGGCGTGTTTATGGGGCATTGGATCCTGAGGTTTATTTGGAAATTGGAGAGTCGAGTTTTCAGTCCCCCCGCCCTATCCTCCCCCTGTGCTCCCGTGGTTCCAGGACGGTTCATTTCCTCTCTACCTCGCTCCCATGGCGGGAGTGACCGACGTCGTATTCCGCACCATCTGCAAGGATCTAGGCGCCGATGTGATGGTGACCGAGTTCGTCTCTTCCGAGGGGATCATCCGGATGGACCAGCGCACCAGGAAATACACCGAGTTCACCGACCAGCAGCGCCCGGTCGGCGTCCAGCTCTTCGGCGCCGATGGCGGGCGCATGGGTGAAGCCGCCCGGAAGATCATCGACTGGAAGCAGCCCGACTTCATCGACATCAACTTCGGCTGTCCCGTCAACAAGGTTGTCGCCAGGAACGGCGGCTCGTCCCTCCTCAAGGATTGCCCCGTCCTCGCCGCGGTGGCAGGAGGGGTTGCCAGGGCCATCGGCGGCCAGGTCCCTGTCACCGCCAAGATCCGGATCGGCTGGGACGAGAGAAGCGTCAATGCCCCCGAGGTTTGCCGCATCCTCGAGGACTGCGGCATGCAGGCCATCTCGGTCCACGGGCGCACCCGCTCGCAAGGGTACCGAGGCGACGCCAATTGGGAGGTGATCGGCGCCTGCGCGGAGGCTGTTACCATTCCGGTCATCGGCAATGGCGACATCGCGAGCGGCGCCGACCTCGCGCACCGCCGCAATTCAACCCGAATCTCCGGCGTCATGATCGGCCGCGCCGCGATGCAGAACCCCTGGATCTTCCGCGAAGCGAAGCATTACCTCGCCACCGGCGAACAGCCGCCGCCGGTCCCGCTTCCAGAACGCTGGGCGCTCATCCTGCGGCACTGCCGCCTCGCCATGAAGAGCGATCGCTACGGCAACGAACGCCAGACCATGATGGCCATGCGCTCCCGCCTGATGGCCTACTGCAAAGGCTTCCCCGGGGCCAAACCTCTCCGCCGGCGTCTCTCCACCGTCGCCTCTGTCACCGAAATCGAAGACATCGCCGCCGAGCACCTGGACCATCTCGCGAGCAATCCTGCTCCTGCCTTGTGATTCCGACGCTCCCTTGCTCCATGACCCCTGGTTCCTCCTCTCCGCAAATTCCCAAACCCATCTTGCCCAACGCTTCCCTTTCCCCTAACTAGCACCCATGGAATCCCACGAGATCCTCAAAAACTCTTTCGAGAGCACCAGCCCCAAGGCCGTCGCGGCGGAATTGGGTGTCTCCCTCTCGCTGGTCTACAAGTGGGCGCAGGAACAGTCCGAGACAGGGAGCGGCAGCCGCAATCCCCTCGACCGGCTCCTCGAGATCATCCGCCTCACCGGAGATCTGCGCATCGTGGAATGGCTCTGCCACAAGTGCGACGGCTACTTCGTCCGTAATCCCGACAGCAGTTGCGAGGAGGGATTGGAGGTGCTCCCCGCCACCAGCGAGATCGTCGACCAGTTTTCCAAGCTCCTCCATCGCATCTCGGAGTCCGCCCTCGACCACTCCATCACCCAGGACGAGGCCGCCACCATCCGCCGCAGCTGGGACAGACTCAAGTGCTACGCCGAAGGCTTCGTGCGCTGCTGCGAAGAAGGCGACTTCGAGGCCATCGAGAAAGCCGAAAAGAAGGACGAAAGCGGCAAGAAGAAGACGCTCTACTAACGCCGCCTCGCCGCGGCCCGTATTGCCTTCGCGCCCGCAATTCGTAGACTCCGCCCCGTCGCTCCCGTAGCTCAGCTGGATAGAGCAACGGATTTCTAATCCGTAGGTCGCAGGTTCGAGTCCTGCCGGGAGTGCCAGCTGATTTTGAGTGTTTTACCCTATTTTTCAGGGTATTATCACCCTCTCCCACATTTAGGCGCCTTCCGCCAGAGTCCGCGCAATTCCCGTATGGTCAAAAAACTCCGCCGACCCAAAGATCCGGTATTTCAACGCCGGATGACGGGCTCGGCTCCTGAATCTCAGCCGAAGTCACTGCTCGAGGGTCCAAAAACTCGATTCCAACCGATATTTCTGAAGATCCGTCTGTTGTAGACGCTCCGCGGACTGATTCTCGAATGGTAATCGGAGCCTTAAAGTCGCAGCGCGCCATCTCCGCAGAACCTCAATCTGGCTTGGCGACCGATTCATTGCGCCCTACGGAGTTTTCAAGGACTTTCCATATTTCAAACAACCGCGGATTCAATTTGCTAAAGAATAATCTGGAACCGCAGAACAGGACGGCATTTTTGTTCTGAACGAAGCCCTCCAACCCTTGGAATCACGGGGG
>CAUZKZ010000532.1:0-3764 GCA_963580345.1 Verrucomicrobiia bacterium
TTGCAAACCTGGGTCAGGACGGGGAATCTCGAATTGGCTGGTTTTTGTTTTTTCATCAGGCCGATCCTAGGTGGGATCGGCCGCCAGCCACCCATTAATACCTCAGTCTATGGGATGGCTGTGAAAAGTTGCTATGGCTGCCACGGCCCGAAAAAGCAGAAAAACGGCTACCGGCTCGACATCCGCGAGATCGCGCTAACAGGCGGCGACAGTGGCAAGGCAGCCATCACGCCTCACAAGGCCGACGAGAGTTTGCTGATCAAACACGTGAGCAGCGAGGATCCGGATTCGAGGATGCCGCCGGCCGATAGCGATGTCCCGCCGCTCACGCCCGCGCAGATCGCAACCTTGCGGGCGTGGATCGACGCCGGTCCAGCCTGGCCCGATGAACTGGCCGGCTCCGTGGACGATGGTCGCATGGACCACTGGGCGTGGAAGCCGGTGCGCCGGCCGGAGGTCCCCGCCGGACGGTCGGATCACCCGATCGACTGCTTCCTCCTTGCGAAATCCGCGCCCGCCGGCAAGACGCTGGCGCCGCGCGCCGACCCGCGGACCTTGATCCGTCGCCTGACGTACGATCTCACTGGATTGCCGCCAACTGCGGAGGACGTGGCTGCGTTTCAGCGCGACCCATCGCCTGCAGCTTATGAGGCGCTCGTGACACGCTTACTCGATTCGCCCCGCTATGGCGAACGCTGGGGCCGAAAGTGGCTCGATGTGGTTCGTTATGCGGACACGGCCGGTGACACAGCCGACTTTCCGGTCATGGAGGCTTGGCGCTACCGCAACTGGGTCATCGCCGCCTTCAACAATGACCTGCCGTATGACGATTTTCTACGTGCCCAGCTCGCCGGAGACATCCTGGCGGAACGCGAGTCTGATATGAGCACGGCTGATCTGATTATCGCCACGGGCTACTGGGCGATCGCCCGGCGCTTCGGCGCCGATGGCGACAAGGACATGTATCTCACCTACGACGATGCGATCGACAATCTCGGCAAGGCGGTGATGGGACTTTCCGTCTCGTGTGCGAGGTGCCATGATCACAAGTACGATCCGATCACGACTCGCGATTACTACGGCCTTTACGGGATGCTCTCCAGCACGCGGTTCGCATTCCCGGGAACCGAACTGAAATCGAAACCGCGCGACATGGTCCCGATCGGCTCGTCGGCGGATAAGCAGCTGATGACCAGGTGGAAAACCCGGCAATCAGCGTTGGAAGCCGAGATCGCCCGGCTGGACGCCGAGCAGGCGACGCTTGCCAAGAAGGCCGATTTGATCGCGCCTGTGGGTGAACTTCTGGCGTCCGGCGATCTGGAGGCCAATGGCGCAAGCGACTTCAGTTTGGGCGGCGACCAGGCAACGGTCACCTTGCGCGCGGGCGAAATGGTGCAACTCGCGATTCTGATGCGTGGCAACAACGGCGGAGATGCCACCGCGGTGGAGTTGGCGATCGAGGAGCAAGGAGGCAAGAATCGCCGCTGGGATGCGGGCGACGATCTGATCCCCGACCTGCACCAGGGCGGCAAAGGCGCCCAGCATGCGGACAGCCACGGCAATGCCGAAACCTGGTTGCTGTACGACCTGGAGAAGGGTGCCACGTTGCTCGATTCCTTCGAGCCCGCTCTGTTTGGCGCCAAGGGAGTTCCTGCGTGGCGGCGCGGCAACTTTCCGCTCGTGATGGCGAATACTCGCGAGTCCGCAGTGAAATTACAGACGATCACCGCGCCGCCTCGATCGCTGGCGTTGCATCCGGGGGCGCGCGCTGGCGTGGCGCTCGCCTGGCGGGCGCCGGCCGACGGAGTCTACCGCGTCACAGGCCGCGTCCAAAAGATCGATCCGGGCGGCGATGGCGTCAGTTGGAGCCTGCACAAAAGGGCCGACTTGGGTCCCCACTTCGCTGCGGCGACGAAGGACTCTCCGGCAGCGACAACGATTTCTGGAAGCCGGCGCAAGGCCATCGCAGCCCGCGACGCGCACCTGGCAAGTCGGCCTCGCGAGGCGCTTGCCTACGCGGTGACGGATTCGTCCAGCCCGGCCGATGCCCGCATTTTTTTGCGTGGAGACCCTACAAAGCCCGGCGCGGAAGTGCCCCGCAAGAACCTGGACCTGTTTGGTGGCGAGAAGGTCGAAAGCGGCAGCGGGCGAAAGGATCTGGCACGCTGGCTGTGCCGCAGCGAACACCCGCTCACGGCGCGGGTGATGGTCAATCGCATCTGGCTGGGGCATTTTGGCCGTGGACTCGTCGCCACGCCGAATGACTTCGGCACGCGGGGCCAGGCACCGACGCATCCCGAACTGCTGGACTGGCTGGCGGCGGATTTTGTCGAGCGCGGCTGGAGCATCAAAGCCATGCACCGCCTGATGGTCGGCAGCGCCGCCTACCAACAACAAGGCGATGCACCCGGGTCGGCCTGGCCCATGCCCCGCCGCCGGCTGGAGGCCGAGGAGATTCGCGACTCGCTCTTGTCAGCGAGCGGCGAGTTGGATTTGACGCCGGGGATGGCGCACCCGTTTTCGAAGACGTCGGGCTACAGCTACTCTCAACACGTGCCATTCAGCGAGACTTTCGATACGAAGAAACGCAGTGTCTACATGATGACGCTGCGATTGAGGCGCCACCCGATGCTGGGGCTGTTCGACGGCGCGGATCCCAACGCAACGACGCCCGCGCGCGCCGTCAGCACAGTTCCCACGCAGGCGTTGTACTTCCTGAACGATCCGTTTTTTCATGGCTGCGCGGAAGCGTTTGCCCGCCGGGTCACCTCCTCGGCAGACGGTGATGCCAAGCGGCTGGAGTTGGCTCTCCGCCTGGCGTACCAGCGAGCCCCTACCGCCGCAGACCAACAACGGGCCGCAACCTTCCTGGCTGCTGCGGAGGAACATCTCTCGGACCGTCCACAGGCCGACCGCAAGCTGGCCGCGTGGGCCGCCCTGGCACGTGTGCTGTTGGGTTCCAACGAATTTCTGCACCTCGATTGAACCACGGAGACTACCTATGCATCACTCAGAATTTGACTGGTCGCGGCGCGGCTTTCTGCGTTCGCTGGCGGCGGGATCGACTTTGATGCCGGGAATCCTGCAGGACTTGCTCGCCGCAGATGCAGGTGCGCCCCATGTGGCCGCTGCCGATCCCTTGTCCCCGCGCGCTTCCCATTACCAACCAAAGGCCAAGCAGGTCATCTTTCTCTATTTCAGCGGCGGCGTGTCGCACATCGACACGTGGGATCCGAAACCAAAGTTGTTTGCGGATCACGGTAAGGAGATCAGCATTGAGAACCCGGAAGGCAAAGCGTTGAACGCCTACACTTCGGGGAAACTGAAGCGCCCGCTGCGGCCATTTGCCAAGCACGGAAAATGCGGCACGGAGGTCAGTGGCTTGTTCCCGCACATGGCCGAGTGCGTCGACGATATCGCGCTGATCCGCTCGCTGCACACCTCGCACCAGAACCATTACAACGCGACCCTGGGAATCCATACCGGCTCGTTCAGCTTCGCGCGACCGTGCATGGGATCGTGGGTGAGCTACGGCTTGGGTAGCATGAACCAGAACCTGCCGTCGTTCGTCGTGCTCGCGCCGCAATCCCCCTACGCAGGTCCCCAGGTCTGGGCCTCCGACTTTTTGCCAGCGTGCCATCAGGGCACGCGTGTCGTCCCGGGCACGGAGCCGATCCCTAACTTGACACATCGAGGACGCAGTGAACAACTGCAGACACTCGAACTGCAAGCGCTGCACGGCTGGAACGAAGACCACCTCGCCG
>CAUZKZ010000533.1:0-3741 GCA_963580345.1 Verrucomicrobiia bacterium
TCGAATTCTACCGGCCCGGCCGGATCGTCAGCAATTTGGCTTGGCCCTCCGGACTGGCGAAGGGTAGAGGTGCCCGGTGCCTGGTGGAACTGGTCTGAATAAATCCAGGTGGAGATGAAGGTACCCCGGTATTTGCAATCGATCCCGGTCGTCTATCTTCACACGGCCGCCGAGCTGCCGGAGCTTTCCAGCGAGCTGGCGGGGAAACTGGGGGTCGGTGATTAGAGCTGCGCGCTCCAGCGCTCGATCTCGCGGCGGACGTTTTCGACCGAGGGGGCGCCGGGGTTGGTGCGTGCGGCGAGGGCGGCGTCGAGGTCGAAGACGTCCGCGGCGTCGGCGGCGAATTCGGGAGAGACGCTTGCCAGATCGAGTTGATCGAGGGGCGTGTCGCTCTCGGCCGCTCTGGCAACGGCCTTGCCGACCAGTTCGTGGGCGTCGCGGAACGGAACCCCCTTGCGCACCAGGTAGTCGGCGAGGTCGGTGGCGAGGAGAAGGGGGTCGGCGGCGGCCTGGCGGCAGGCCTCGCGGTTGATCTCCATCGCGGCGATCATTTCGGCGTTCACCGCGAGGGCCAGTTCGAGGGTGTCGATGGAGTCGAAGAGGGCTTCCTTGTCTTCCTGCAGGTCGCGGTTGTAGGTGAGGGGCAATCCCTTCAGAGCGGTCAGCACGGTGGTGAGATTGCCGTAGAGACGCCCAGTCTTGCCGCGGGTCAGTTCGCAGACGTCGGGATTTTTTTTCTGCGGCATGAGGGAGGAGCCGGTGGTGTGGGCGTCACTCAGGGTGGCGAAGCCGAACTCCGTCGTGCACCACAGGATGAGGTCTTCGCTCAGGCGCGAGAGGTGTCCGCCCGTGAGGGCCAGCGCGAAGAGGAGCTCGGCGATGTAGTCGCGATCCGCAATGGCATCCATCGAGTTGGTAGTCACGCCGTCGAAGCCAAGTTCCTCTGCGATGGCGTGGCGGTCGAGATTGATGGTGGATCCGGCCAGGGCGCCGGAGCCGAGCGGGCAGAGGTTGGCGCGCTTGCGGCAATCGCGGAGACGCAGCTTGTCGCGCTCGAGCATCTCGACATAGGCGAGAAGGTGGTGGCCGACCGTGACGGGCTGCCCGCGCTGGAGGTGGGTGTAGCCCGGCACGATGGCGTCGGCGTGGGCCTCGGCACGCTCGAGGAGAGCCTTCTGCAGGCCCGTGACGAGATTCCAGAGGGAATCGATGGCCTCGCGGCAGTAAAGGCGGGTGTCGGTGGCAACCTGGTCGTTGCGCGAGCGGGCGGTGTGCAGCTTGGCGCCGGCCGCCCCGATCTTGCCGGTGAGGGCGGACTCGATGTTCATGTGGATGTCCTCGAGCTCGATCGAGAACTCGAAGTCCCCGCTCTCGATCTCGGACTCGATCTCGCGGAGGCCGGATTCGATCTGGGCGAACTCCTCGGCGCTCAGGAGCCCGGCGCCGGCCTGGGCCCGGGCGTGGGCGAGGGAGCCCGCAATGTCGTGCTTGTACAAGCGCCAGTCGTAGGAGATGGATTCTCCGTAGCGCTGCACGAGGTGTGCGGTCTGCTGCTGGAAGCGGCCCTTCCACATGGGGGCGGAGTCTCACGGGGGGAGTTGCAACTTTCAAGCCTTTGCACCTGCGGGGCGGAGCCTTCCAGATCTCCTTCCCGGCCCCGGGGGCGGGGCCCCTTGTGTGGGTTGCCTCTGGGTGGTGGGCTTGGCGCTTGGAAAGCGCCGCCACGAATTAGACGTCGATGAAGGGGTCGTCGTTGCGTGGGCTGGGCTCTTCGTGGTGAGGGCCTGGAGGCTGGATGAGGCGGATGCGGCCCCTGAGGTAGTTGCCCAGCCAGCTCCGGATGAAGGCGCGGGCGGGAGGGATAAGAAGGAGGAAGCCGACCGCATCGGTGAGGAAGCCCGGGGTGAGGAGGACGGCGCCGGCGAGAAGAATGAGGAGACCGTCGAGGGCTTCCTTGGCGGGCAGGCGGCCCTCGGCGCTGGCGCGCCGGAAGTTGGTGAGCGCCTTGGCGCCCTGCGATTTCGTGAGGGCCGCGCCGAGAAAGGCGGTGAGGACGATGATGGCGAGAGTGGGGCCGATCCCAATTTTTGCACCGAGAGTCAGGAAGAGGAAGAGCTCCGCCACCGGGACGAGGATGAAGAGGAGGAGGAGCTTGAGAAACATGGACGCCGGAGGCGGGGATCCGTCTCCGACGCCAGTCTAAGGTCTAAATGTCGAAAAGTCGAAGGTCGGAATTGGTCGCCCCTCCGTGCCGCGACGAGACGCCGCGGGAACGGCCTGCGGCGAGACGCCGCAGCTACGAGACATCTATGATGGCCTTCACGGTCCCGTTCGCTGCGTTGGTAAACTCCGCGAAGCGGGTGGGGACTTCGTCGAATGTCAGGCGGTCCGTGATCCAGAGGTCGGTGTCGATTTTGCCCTGCCGGATGTGGTCGATGATGTTGTCGAAATCGGCAGGGAGGGCGTTGCGGCTGGCGAGGAGGGTGAGTTCGCGGCGGTGCAGGACGGGGGCGTGGGGGAAGGAAAGGTTCTCGGTGGTGATTCCGACGTAGACGACGCGGCCGGTGAAGGCGGCGTATTCGAAGCAGGTCGACATCGACTTGGCGCTGCCGGTGGCGTCGATCACGACATTGGCGAGTTCGCCCCCGGTGATCTTTTCGAGCTCGGCGAGGGGCGAGCCGTCGGGCTGGAAGACGATGGTGTGGGGAATGCCGAGCTTGTCGCGGCAGAACCGGAGGCGGCCATCCACCACCTCCATCACGATGATTTTGAGGTCGCGCCTTCTGAGGAACTCGAGGCAGGCCAGACCGATCGGACCGGCGCCGATGACGAGAACGGTCTCGCCCGGCTGCGGGTCGCAGCGCGTCACGGCGTGGTAACCGATCGCGAGGGTCTCGACAAGAGCGAGCTGGTCGTAGGAGAGATCATTGCCAGGGTGCAGCTTGCGGGCGGGACAGATCCACTCGGGGCGCAGTCCACCGTCGGTGTGGACCCCGAGGACCTGCACGCCGGGGCAACAGTTGGAATTGCCCTTTTTGCTGGCGGTCGATTCGGGATCGTTGACGTAGGGCTCGAGGGAACACCTGTCGCCGACCACGATGTTGGTGACACCGTCTCCCACTGCGAGCACTTCCAGCCCCAGTTCGTGGCCGGGAATGCGCGGGTAGGAGAAGAAGGGCATCTTGCCGAGGTAACCCGAAAGGTCGGTGCCGCAGATCCCCATGCGATGAGTGCGCACCAGGGCTTCACCCGGGCCGGGCTGCGAGGGCTCAGGAAGGTCGATCACGGCGATCGATTCGGGCTCGGTAAATTGAATGGCCTTCAAGATTTTGTTAGACGCTTTCGACGATGATGTTGCCGTAGGCGGTGGAATCGCCGGTGCGGATCAGGCCGATGGCCTGGGAGACGCGGCTCTTGAATTGCAGATGGGGTTCGCGGAGAACCGTGGCGTCCGGAAAGGTGGCAAAGCACTCGTCGAATGCGGTGATCGTTTCCTGCGGATTGGTGCTGAGAAACTCTTCCGCCTGGCAGATGTGGCCGATTTTGAAGTTGGGCTGCAGGAGCTTCAGAACGTCGAGGACGGTGGGGATTCCGCGGGTGAGCGAGATATCGACGGTCTCGATCTCGCGGTAGAAGGGAAAAGCCCAGTCGCAGATGACGAGGGTGTTGGTGTGGCGAATTCGAGCCACAAGGTCGAGGACGGCGGGATTGAGAATTCCTTCTTGAAGCATAGCATGGTTT
>CAUZKZ010000534.1:0-3740 GCA_963580345.1 Verrucomicrobiia bacterium
GACGACGATCGATGAGTTTATCGATTCGCTCGCTGGGGAGAACCGCCCATACTTGCAGAGCTTGGTGACAGAGAATTTCCAGACCTTTGAGATTCCGAAATCCTAATGCCGAGAAGTATATGGTGGGGAAATCAACACGCCCCACCTCGACCAACTCGCGGCGAACGGTCTGCGCTTTACCCAGTTCTATAACACCGCCCGCTGCTGTCCAACCCGCGCCACTCTTCTCACCGGCCTCTACGCCCACCAGGCCGGGGTGGGTCACATGATGAGCAGCCACGGGCTGCCACCGTACCGGGGCGACCTGAATCGCAACTGCGTAACGATCGCAGAGGCTCTCAAGCCGGCCGGCTACCGCACCTACATGGCCGGCAAGTGGCACGTCACCCCCTACCAGGCCGGGGAAATCGCCAAGCCTGACACATCGAACTGGCCGTTGCAGCGCGGATTCGACCGCTTCTACGGCACCATCCACGGCGCGGGGTCCTTCTTCGATCCCAGTTCGCTGACGCGCGACAACCGCTACATCACTCCCTACAACGATCCGGATTACAAGCCCGAGACCTACTACTACACCGATGCGATCTCGGACAACGCGGTGCGCTACATCCGGGATCACAAGACCGAGGCGGACGGCCAGCCGTTCTTCATGTACGTGGCCTACACTGCCGCGCACTGGCCGATGCACGCCCTGCCGAAAGACATCGCGAAGTACGAGGAGAAGTACGATGGCGGCTACACGCCCGCCCGCCAGGCCCGGGTCGGGAAGCTGAAGGAGCTGGGCCTCCTCCCGGATCACTGGGACGTCGTTCCCCAGGTCGGAAACTGGGAAGCGGTGAAGCACAAGGAGTGGGAAGCAGCCTGCATGGAAGTGTACGCCGCCATGGTCGACAACATGGACCAGGGGATCGGGCGCATCGTGAAGGCCCTCGAGGATGCCGGCCAACTCGACAACACCCTCCTCATGTTCTTCCAGGACAACGGCGGCTGCGCGGAGGGATTTGGACGCGGCCGCGTGCAGGGCCCCCTGGAGCGCCCCGCCAAACCGACCCTCCCGCCCATGGACAAGGACCGGCTCCAGACCCAGATGGTGCCGCCCCAGAGCCGCGACGGGTATCCCCTCCGGCGCGGCGACGGAGTGATCCCCGGTCCCCCCGAAACCGAGGTCGGCTACGGCCGCAACTGGGCCAACGTCTCCAACACGCCCTTCCGCGAGTACAAGCACTGGGTCCACGAGGGTGGAATCTCGACCCCCCTCATCGCGCACTGGCCGATGGGCATCAAGGACAGGAACCGCTGGTTCAAGACCCCCGCCCACCTCATCGACCTCATGGCGACCTGCGTCGACCTGGCCGGCGCAAGTTACCCCACCGAGAAAAACGGAAAGAAGATCACCCCGATGGAGGGCGTCTCGCTCCGTCCCGCCTTCGAGGAGAAGGACCTCGCCCGCGGCAAACCCATTTTCTTCGAACACGAAGGCAATCGCGCCGTGCGCGACGGCCAATGGAAGCTGGTCGCCAAGAGCGTGAACGGTAAGTGGGAACTCTACGACATGGAGAAGGATCGCACCGAGATGCACGACCTCGCCGGCCAGCATCCGGAAATTACTTCAAAGATGGCCAATCAGTACGAGCAATGGGCCGGCGAACGCGGGATCGTCCCCTTCGGTTCCTGGAAGAAGGACAAGAAGCCGCGCAAGCCCAGGGCTTCGAAGAAGATCGCCTTCGAGTTGAAAGCGGAGAAATCTGCTCCCGGCGGATAACTCGCCCGCCATCGCCAACCGCGCCATTGAAGTGGCTGCCACGGTCAGCGGCCTGCCGGCCGAGGACGTGATCGTCGCACGGGGTTTAGGTTTGCGGGGAAGATCGAGTCGGTTGCCATCACGCTGAACTGATCGCGTCCTCGACCCGAATGCCTTTGGGAAAGAACGGAGCTGCCTGGGGATCGGCGCGAGCATCGCCACCCTGGGAAGGCCAACGGCCTTCTTTCAACCCAGCATGGGGCATCGCCCCATGAAATGGACCACCTCTTCCCCGCAGGCTGAAGGCCTGCCTCACGGCCCGAGCCAGGGTTGGGGATCGGTTCTTGCGCCGGGGGCAAGCCGGCAAGCCCGGGCGGTCCCCAGAAGAGGCAGGATCGCACCACGGCACCGTCCGCTTGGCGCAATCACCGGTGAGGCAGGCCTTCAGCCTGCGCTTCGCGGCTTGATCCCAATCCCTGGGGCGCCGCCTTGCTCTGCCCCAGGCTACGATGAGTGAAGGCCGTTGGCCTTTGACCCGTGAGAGGCATGACCCCTCTCCTGGGCCGCCGCCTTGCTCTGCCCCCAAAGGCAATTGGGATCAATCCACGGTCGCCACCACTCGTCCAAAGAATAGCGATTGCCCGCCAGTCGGGAAGGTCAGCGAACCGGTCGCGCCGTTGTTTGCGAAGACCGCCGTGGGCCGGGGAGTCCAGGTGTCCATATCGGGCGAGGTCTCGAGGCCGTAGGTCCGCCCCGGGATGATCGGAAAGGTGAGCGTGATGTCCCCGCCCGCCACCGTCACTTCCTTGATCCCGGAGAGGGACCCCGGGTCGGTGGGATCGCTGCCGCCGATGAATTCGTCGAGGTTGGTCTGCCGATCCCCGTCGAAATCCTCGTCGTCAAACCAGAACAACTCCCCGAAATGGTCGATTTCCCACCGGTCGGTCATGCCTTCCCCATCGACATCGGTGTCAGGGGACGAAAAGTAGTTGTCGAAGGTCGAGTCGCTGATGCCGGTGCCGTCCAACACCCCGTGCGCATTGAAGAGCCCGCAGGGACCGGAGGAGTAGGTGCTGTCGAAGGCCGTGATCGCCCCGATGGGAAAGCCGGGCGCGCTCAGGGCGAAGACCTTCCCCCGGAACTCGCCCTCGAATCCCTGGAACACCAGACGGTAATCCTTGTTCGGATCGAGGGTGGCCGAAAAATTTCCCAGTGACGTGGGCGCTTCATCATCGGGCCGGGAAATGTGCATCGCTTTTGCATCCACGTCGTAACTGAAGGCGTACCCGTCGAGGGATTGCGGCCCTGGTGTGATGACGTAGGCCAGGAAGGGCAAGAGGGCGAGGAGGGAAGCTTTGAGATGATCAGGTAGAGTGGGTTATGTTTTCATGGGGCAGGAGCCTGCTCCTCCCTTCCCCTCTCGAATCGGCCGTGGCAAGCACCACGGCTCCCGCTCATCGCTACGGCTTCTTCTTTTTCACCCACTTGTCGGCAAAATCGAGGTAGTGCGTCCAATCCTCGGGAGTTACGTCGTGTTTGCCTTCGCGGAGGTGGTAACCCATCACCCGGCCCACGCACCGCCCCGCCTGCGGCTGCTCCTTGAAGCCGAAGGGCGCGTCGTGAAAGAGCTGGTAGACGGGTTCGGCGTGCACCAGGGAGAGAAACTCGCCCTTCGGGTCCGCCCACCGGTCTTTGGTGGCGCTGGCGACATAAACCGGCCTGGGCGCAATCAGGGCGATCAACTGGTGCTGGTCGAAGGGGAGGTCGTCCTCCTTCTCGTTGTACTTCTTGAAGTTTCCGTTGAACCAGTGCGGGAAGTTCTGGTTGATGCGTCCGACCGTCTCGCCGAAGGCGCGCTTGCTGAGGGCCGCCCCACCACACCCCGAGTTGTTGGAGATCGCGAAAACGAAGCGCTCGTCCGTCGCCCCGGCCCACAGCGAGGTCTTGCCGAGCCGCGAGTGACCAAGCACGCCCACGCGTTTCCCGTCGACTTCTTCCA
>CAUZKZ010000535.1:0-3737 GCA_963580345.1 Verrucomicrobiia bacterium
CTCAAATCTGGTAAGCCAACCCTTACGCTCATCTTCAGTCGTGCGTCGGTAAGACATGGCCGCGAGCATAGGCCAGGCCTCTCGCCGGGGTAGAAACTCGGCAACGGGTTGGCCGGACGCTTACGAAGGGGGGGCGATCCCCTGGCGGGCTCGAATCGGGCCCTGGCCCCGGGGTGCAGGGGTCGGGGGCGGCGATGGTCTCAGCGCTTTTTCCCCGGGAAGCGTTTTCCTTCCAGGCGGGCCTGGATGAGGTTCGGGCAGCGGCCCTTGGTGCGCAGTTCCTGGCAGCAGGCTTCGATGCGGAGGGACTGCTTGACGGGGCGGAATCCAAGCCGACGGGTGATGCACTCGTTGAGGACCTCCAGGTGGTCGTCTTCGAACTCGATGACCCTCCCACAATCGATGCAAACGAGGTGATTGTGGGTAGGTTTGTCGAGAAAGTTCGGGTCGTAGGTGGTCTGGCCGTCGCCGAGGTCGATTTCCTGGAGGAGAGCGGCCTCGGTGAGGAGGGAGAGGGTGCGATAGAGGGTGGCGCGGGAGGTCCGGGCATCGGTTCCGTGGAGCCGCTCCCAGAGTTCGTCCGCCGTGAAGTGCTCGTCAGAGGCGAAGATGGCATCGACGATGGCGTCTCGCTGGGGAGTGTTGCGGAGCCCCTTCATCCTGATGAAGGCGTCGAGTTGCTTCCTGACCTCCGGTGTCATTGGGGGGAGTATGGCATTTAGGCATGCGCGGATTCAATTTGCTAAAGAATAATCTGGAACCGCAGAACAGGACGGCATTTTTGTTCTGAACGAAGCCCTCCAACCCTTGGAATCACGGGGGTTTGGTCAGAACGAAAATGCGTAAAACGTTGATTTACAGCCATGGGGCGATATTCGATAACAAATTGAATCCGCCATGGATTATGAATCATGAATAATGTGGAGTGACCGGCGTGCGAATCTTGGCGATTCTGGCAGCCCTGGGGCTGGCCTCCTGCTCGGGGTCGAAGGACGCGGTGGAGATCCGGCAGGATCATCTTCGCGCGGTGGAAGACGATCCGGACGTGGTGGCCAGCATCCGCGCCGAGCAGCTGAAGCGCCTCCACGGCGCGGTCTCCGCCGAGGAGCGGCGCCAACGCCTCGGCCACTACTACACGATCCGGTGGGATGGCCCGGAGGGCCGGGAGGGGGAGCCGGTGCGGGTTTTGTTTCGATTTCGCCAGGCCGCAACGGGGAGCGCGATTCGCCGGATGGAGGCCACCTCACCCGCTGGGCGCAAGGGCGCAGTCGAGTTTCGCGTCACCGGTTCGCAGTATTTGGAGCGAGGACGGGTCCTGGCCTGGCACCTGAGTTTCTTCCGCGGAGGCGAGCTGATGGAAACCCACCAGTCGTTTTTGTGGGAATAGTCACGGTTGGGTGATTGACGTTGGGTGCGAGGAAGCGTAGTGTCCTAATTCGAACCGGTTGCTATTCACCCGCAGTGACAGACAACGATAGACTCGATGTCGGCGAGACCGACGGCTGCGTATGGGTGCGTGTAAGAGGCAAGGGATCCTTTGTCACCAGTCCGCCACTCAAAAGCTTTATCGAGCGCAAGATAGAAGGCGGGGCGGGGCGGTTTGTGATCGATTTGGGCGAATGTCTGTCCATGGACTCCACTTTTATGGGGACCCTTGCGGGGATCGCGATGCGTCTCTCCAAGACGGCTGGGGGCCGTTTGCAGGTCAATGGCGCCTCCGAACGTAACCGGCAGTCGCTCGAGGATCTCGGTCTCGATGTTCTGATCGATATCGATCCATCCGACACGGAGTGGGGGGATCACGTCGAGAACGTGCGGGGATCCCTGGAGCCCCTGGCGGAGGAGACGGATGTCTCCGACGCGGCCCATGTGCTGGAAGCCCATCGCCAACTCTGCGAAGCCAGCGAAGAAAACGTGAAAAAATTCGCGACAGTGCTGGATATTCTGGAGCAGCGGGTTGTAGGGGAATGACCTCGGCGGCCCGCCGCCCGCCACCTCGATGGATTCGCTCTTTAATTCGTTGGTCACCGTCCTGGTGGTGGCGGCAATCCTACTGGCCGCGGTGGTGTTCCTGACGTCCCGCCTGCGGGCTACGGCGAGGGCGAAGGAAAACATTGAAGGGGAGGAGAAGCGCTTGTTCGGATTCCTCCATCACCTCGGTCAGGCCATCGAAGAGGATTACTCCTCGCGCAAACTCTTCCGCGTGATTGTGGACGGGATGGAGGAGGTAATGGATAGCGAAGGCGCGGCCCTCTATATTGTGAGCCAGGATGGGCGAGCGCTTGTGCCGGCTCATCTCTCGAAGGGCTGTCCGCCCTTGAGCGCGCTGTCCGAAGAGCAACGCGGCAGGATCGGATCGGATCCGGTCGGGCTCACCAGTCACCTGAGGCTGACGAATATTCCGGTCGGGGAGGGAATTCTCTGGGAGTGTCTGAAGAGCGGAGGGCCGATGCGGGTCCGCCACCTCCTGCAAACCGGAAGCCGCCTGGACGATGGGAAGGGCGATGAGGCCCTCTTGGCTCCCGTGACGCATGCGGGCCGCGATCTGGGGGTCCTGGCGGTGGTTGGCCATCCCACCAACCGGAGATTCGGTGCGAAGGATTACGAAGTCTTTTTGTCGCTCGCAGAGCAGACATCCTTCGCGTTGGGAAACTCCATCATCCACCAAGAAGCGGCGGAGAAGCGGCGCCTGGAGCGCGAACTACGCCTGGCCAGCGAGGTGCAGCGGGTTCTGCTGCCCGCCGCCGATCCGGAGCCGCCTGGGTACCGCATTCACGGCACCAACGTGCCGGCTCGCATCGTCAGCGGGGACTACTACGACTACATCGAGCTTCCCTCCGACCACTTCGGGGTGGCGATTGCGGACGTGTCCGGGAAGGGGGTCTCGGCGGGCCTCCTGATGGCGACCTGCCGGAGCGCGCTCCGTTCTCTCGCGGCGGCCAGCGACTCACCGGCGGGCGCCTTGGCGGCTGTGAACCGGCAGCTCTTTCTCGACATGCGGGAAGACATGTTCATCAGCATGGCCTACGTCATCCTCAAGAACGGGTCGGACACCCTCCGGCTGGCGCGGGCCGGGCACGAAGCCCCCCTGATGTATCGGAAAGAGAGCGGCGAGGTGGAGATTCTGAAGCCGGGCGGCCTCGCGATCGGGATCGACGAGGGGGCGGTGTTCGAGCGTGTGACGCGGGATTTCGAGACGAAGTTTTCGCCGGGCGATTGTCTCCTGCTCTACACCGACGGGGTGAACGAGGCCGAGAACCGAACTGGCGAGGAATTCGGGAGGAAGCGCCTGCGGGAAGTCTTCCTGGAAGCGGGCGGCCTGGGAGCGGAGGCCGCGGTGGACCGCTTGCAGGAGGAGCTGCAACGCTTTGTCGGAGATCACCAGCAGATGGACGACATTACGCTCATAGCGATCGAGAAGAGGTGACGGATAAGGTTTCAGGGTTCGTGTTCAGGGTTCAAGCGGGGAAAGGAACTGGTCGGATTGCGGAAGACGGGATGATGTGCCGTGCAACTCACCACTGGACACGGGCTCCACGGTGAGTATTGGTTCCCCCATGCAGCAAGAGGAGCCCAAGGAGTCGGAGGTGAAGGGCCAGGAACCCACGAGGGATTCCGAGACCGAGACCGCGACCGAGATCGAGATCGCTGGGTCGGAGGAGCAGGAGCAGGAGCCGAATGAGGAGCAGGTGCTGGAGGGGCAGGTGGCGGAGTGGAAGGAACTGGCGATGCGAGCC
>CAUZKZ010000536.1:0-3735 GCA_963580345.1 Verrucomicrobiia bacterium
CGAATGGTGCAAGGATAAGACAGAGCGTCGGCCTGTGGAGTGCGGGGCTCTGCACCGCTTTGGATCGCGTTCGTTGACGCTCCGACTCGGCTTCGGGCGTCAATACGTCTTCGTAGATCACTGTCCGGCAAGTCCAAAGCGGCGAAAATCGCCGCACTCCAAGTGCTCGGCCGGCTCAGTTATCCTTGTGCCATTCGGCCTACCCCGGGGTCGGGGAACCTGCTTGGTCCGCACCGCCGCTTCTGCCGGCGATCCCGGCGTCTCCGCGATTGATCCGGAAGTGGAGCGGCGGCCCGATCACCTCACGGGCGCCACGCCACGCGGCAGCTCGGCTGCATCGCCTTTTCGCAGGCTCTCCGCACACGGGTAGAGCACGGCCCCCACCGTCCCCACTCCCAGGAGTCCGACCGCCCCCACCACGAGATAAAAGCCGGCCGGAATGCGCAACTCTTCTTTGCTCATATTGATAATAAATACTACCAATCTAACCAGCCAGGAAGTCCCGATTTTCCCGGTCCTCAACGCGCGGCTTTTCAGCGTGGGCTCGAGGGGCCAGACTGGACGGCAATGAGCGCCCCGAAGCTCGCTGTCACGATGGGCGATCCGGCCGGGATCGGTCCCGAACTCTGTCTCCGACTCTTTTCGGCTGCGGCCCCGACCCGCGATCTCGACCTCACCATCTTCGGCAGCGCCCAGGTCCTCGAGAATGTCGCCGCCGCAACCGGCCTGGCCCCGACCAGCCGTCTGCGCGATTTCGGCCCCCTCCCGAAATTCGATCCGGGGACAATCTCCGCGGGGTGCGGACAGGCCGCCTACGACTATCTCGCCGCCGCGATCGAGGCCTGCCTCGCCGGGGAGTTCGACGGGCTCGTGACCTGTCCCCTCCACAAGAAAGCCCTCCACGCGGCCGGTCTGCGCTACGCGGGTCACACCGAGATTCTCGTCGCCAGGACCGCCGCCCGCAGCCACGCCATGATGCTCACCGCTCCCGGCATCACCTGCAGTCTCGTCACCACTCACCTACCCCTGAGAGAGGTGACCGCCCACCTTTCCACCGAGCGCATCGTGGAGGTCGCGGTCCTCACCGCGGCGACGATGGACGTCCTCCTCGGCCGGCCGCCCCGCCTCGCGATCCTCGGCCTCAATCCCCACGCCGGTGAGCACGGCCTGTTCGGATCCGAGGAAGAGGAGATCATTCTGCCGGCGATCAGCGCTGCCCGCCGGCGTGGCCTCGACGTGGTCGGTCCCCTCCCTCCCGACACCGCCTTCATCGCTCCGTGGCGCGCGAGGATCGACGCCTACATCTGCATGTACCACGACCAGGGGCTTATTCCGCTCAAGACCCTCGCTTTCGATCAGGGCGTCAACGTCACGCTCGGCCTCCCCGTCGTGCGCACCTCCGTCGACCACGGCACCGCCTACGACATCGCGTGGAAAGGGATGGCCAATCCCGCCAGCCTCTACACCGCGGTCGAACTGGCTGGAAGGTTGACGCCCTCCCGGCATCCCTCATGATGCCCCGGGGATCATGAGCCAGCCGCCCTACGCTCCGCAGCCGCAGCACCTGCCGCCCCCTCCAAAGAGTGGGTTCGGAGCCTGGATCTCGAAGCCCATCGTGATGGTCGGGATCATGGCGTTTCTCGGCGTGGCTGCCATGGCCGGATTCGTGGCCTTCTATTTCCTTTCCGCGCGCGACTTTACGCCGAACGCCTCCCAGAAAGCCTGCCTCATTACCGCCACGGATTTGGCCACCCAGTTCGCCATGACGGTGGATCCCAGCGCCGAAACCTGGAAGGCAGAGCGATACTTTGATGGAGCGATCGAGATCGACTACGAGTACGATGACACTTCCCCTGCCATGATCTATCTCAATTGCACCCTCAGCGTGGATCCCAACGTGTCCGACGCGAACTTCAGCATGGCGGGGTATTGGACCGGGTTCAAGATGGGCACCAAGTTGGGCGGCGGAGGCTCGATCGATATCGAGATGGCGAACCATATCTTCAAATGGGGCGACGCCTCCAAGTTCGCCTTCCTCAAGTCCGGGAGCTCTCGCTACGGTTTTGTCTGTCTCACCCGAAAAGGAACCAAGGTCTACTTCGTGTGCGCGGCCAACGCGGTGCTCGAGGACCCCGCCGAGGTCGATGCCTTCCTGCGCCCTTTTCTCGAACGCTTCGAGCGCGAGGCGTTTTAGTTTCTCTCGAGTTCCTGCAAGGCCGCCAGGAGGTGATCGAAGACTTGCGCTTCCAGTCCGCGGTCGGGTGATCCTTTCGCGCAGCTCGCCATCCACTTCGTGAAGGCGCTACGCCGCTTCGCCTCCCAGTCCCGCACCAGGCTCTCGGGGCGGGGAGGCGAGAGAACATCGCGCTTGCGCCGCCCGTGGGCGCGTTCCGAAATCGCTTCGTAATGATGCAGGGCACTGTCGAGAAGGATCCACGGGAAATTCTCGTTGCGCGGCGGACCCACCACCAGGGCCCGACTCCCG
Organism: Verrucomicrobiia bacterium; assembly: GCA_963580345.1. Lineage (GTDB taxonomy): Bacteria > Verrucomicrobiota > Verrucomicrobiia > Verrucomicrobiales > Akkermansiaceae > Roseibacillus_B. Next base: position 2,486 of record CAUZKZ010000536.1, read on the forward strand.
CCGGTTATCACCTTCACGCCCCCTTTGCCGCCGACGCCCACTTCCGGCAGGTCGGCGCCTTTGAAGAATGCCGCCAGCATCCCGCCCACGGCGCCCACCGCCGTCCCGGCCCCGTGGGTCAAACCACCCGTGCTGACATCCACGATCGCCCCGCCCGCAGCCCCCGCGATGGCTCCCGCCAGGGTCAATTGTCCGCGGCTCAGCCCCCACTTCCGCCAGGTCTCCTCTGCCGCCAGGTCGATTCCTTCGTAGAGGTCCCTGCCCGCTTCGACCTGCACGAGATGGTGCCGGTAAATCTCGAGCAGGCGCTCGTAGGCTTGGCGCTCCACGCCACGAATTTTCTCCAGGTATTTCGCACTCAGTTCCTGCACCCGTTTTTCCTTCTTCCGTTCCGACCGCCACTCCGCATCCACCAGGCGGCCCTCCACCCGCAGGGTCAGTCCCTCGCGAAGCAGGTCCAGGATCGTCTCGGCGGCCTCCTCCCGGCGCACCTCCCACTCCTCTTCGATGAGCGTGATCGCTTCCTGCAACATGGCCCGATTCGCTTCATCGATCTCCAGCAGCGATCGCATCAGGTGCTTGCGTTCCTCGAAGCGGGCGTGATGGGCGTTGAAGGTCCGCACCAGGTTGAAGTAGCTTCCGAGACGATCCTTCCACCCCGCGAGATGCTCCGAGCTGCCGGATTTCTGGTTCATCAGGGCCATGCGCGGCCGACCCGTCCAGCGCAGGATCTCCATCTCCGCCACAAACGCGTCGCGCAACGGCCGGCTCGGGTCGATCACGTACAGGATCCCCGCCCCTTCCAGGATGGGACGCAACAGGCGCGACTCATCCTCGAACTCGCCGCCCTCGCCTTGTTCCTGCACGAAGCGTCGCACGGTGGACAGGTCCGGAGTTCCCTCGCCATGGATTTCCTGGATCGCCCGCATTGCCTCGAGGGGACGTGAAAACCCCGGCGTGTCGATGAAGCGGACCAGTTCCCGCCCGTCGAACACCACCGGCAACGGCTGGCAGTGCGTCGTCTCGCCGGGAGTGGGACTCACGCGGATGATGCGATCGTCATCGACTTCCAGCAGGGTCGCCAGCACGGCGGACTTTCCCATATTGATTCTCCCCACCACCGCGAAGCGGGGAACCGCCTCTGACGCCCCTTCGCTCATGCTTCTTCCTCCACCCGGGCCGGGGTCTCATACGCCACCGCTTCCACCGCCGGATCCTGCAGGGAATCCACGAAGGCGACCCACTCCCTC
>CAUZKZ010000537.1:0-3732 GCA_963580345.1 Verrucomicrobiia bacterium
CCCTCCTTCGCGAAGCGCGGCCCGCCCCACCCGCACCTCCCCGCCCGGACCGAACCACACCACGCTCGGGATCAGGCGCTCCCCGTCCTCATTGGCCAACAAGATCGGAAAGCCCGCCTCCACCACGCCCACTGCCGAGTTCGTGGTCCCGAGATCGATGCCAACCACCGGATCATCCATCGCGCCGCGACCGTGCAGCGCCCCGTCCCGATTGCAAGTAGCGAACCCGCTGCCGCAATCTCAAATTCGAACTTCGGAACCTGAACCCCGCCCCCCTCACCAGCACCCCAGGTTGCTCCATGCCACCCGCAGTTCCGCCTCCCACCGCTCCAGAAAGAGAAGACTCCGCGCCGTCGCAGCCGCCTCCTCCGCACACGACCCCACCCCCTCTGCGTCGAATCGTGTAAAGCGTTCCGTCAGACCCTCCATCAATTCGCGAATCCGCTCCCGCGCCCCTTCCAATTCCGCCAGCGCTCCCATCCCTTCCCGCTCCGCCAACGAGCGCGCCAGGGCACTTTTCGCCCCGGCATGACGGCGCGCCACCTCCCGCGCCCGCTGCAACAGCGGACCCAACTCCCCAAACAGGGCGGTCACTCCTTCCCCCGGGCCGCCCCCCGCCTCCAGCTCCTTTCCCCCCAGTTCCAGCCAGTGCCGAAGGCGCTGCGCCGGACTGCTCAAAAGGGCGTAGGCTCCCCGCAGGCGCTGAAAGGCATCCGCTTCCCCACCCGCGTCCGGATGCGCTTCCCGGCAGCGCGCATCGTAACGCGCCCGCAATTCCTCCGCCCCCAAGCTCAACCGGCGCTCCACTCCCAGTTCCGCGAAGTGGTCCTCCGGCATCAGGCCGCGAAGCTCTCCCCGCACGAGCAGGTCACCACCGCGTTCGGATTGCTCACCTTGAAGCCCCCGTGCTGCAGGTCCCCCGAGTAGTCCAATTCGCTCCCTCCCACGAAAAGGGCGCTCTTCGGGTCGATCACCACCCGCACCTCGTTCGAAACCACCAGGATATCCCGGTCGAGCGGTCCGTCGATCAGGTCCATCTGATACTGCAGACCGCTGCATCCCCCTCCTATCACCTTGATCCTCAAGGCCCCGCCCGGCCGCCCCTGGCGCTCCAGGAGGCTCCGAAGCTGCTCAGAAGCCCCTTTTTTTACCAAAATCAGCTTTTCTGTGCCTAAAGTGACCTGTTGATTCGTCATTCTGGATGGAAACGGACCTTATCACCGCAAACCCTTTCTCCAAGGGGCTTCTCGGCCCGATTTCAACAAAAATTTGATTGCTTTAAGTAATCCTAAATCGCACTATAATCTCATGGCCTCTCTACCCCTTCGCAGAACCCTTCTCCCCCTCGCGGCGGTCGCTTTCCTCGCTGTCCCGGCCGAGGCTCAGACTTCTCAGACTTCTTACACCAAGTCGTCCGGCTACGTACAAATCGACATCACGCCGGCAACTTCGGGCACCGCACCGGCCCTCTCGGCCCTCTCCGCCACGCTGACCAATCCAGCCGAGTTCGCAGGAAATATCACCGTGGCGGCCGATTTTGGGGTCCCCGGGGCCGATCAGCAGACCATCAACGTGGCCGGCGTCACCTGGACCGGAGGTCAGTGGACCGGCGTGCCTCATGTCTTTTTCATCAAGGCCGCCTCGGGAGCCGAGGAGTCCTTCCTCATTCTCAGCAATACCGCCACCAGCGTCGTGGTCTCGACCACTTTCGACCTGCTCTCCGATCCCCCGACTGGTGGGCGCTTCCCGGCTGCTACGACCGGCACGATCCGGAAAGCCAACACCATCGGGAAACTCTTCGGGGAAACTCCCGCCGATGTGCCTTTCAAGAAATTCTTCATCAGCGCCGGAGCCGATAACATCTTCCTCTTCAGCGGCACCCTGTGGATCACCTACTTCCACAATGGAACTTCCTGGGTTCGCATCCCGGCCGGCGCCGGTGATCCCAAGGATGACGTCGTCTTCACCTCGGAGGGCATGTTCATCCTCCGCCGCGACACCGGCCTCCTCACCCTCACCTTCTTCGGAGACGTTGCCTCCGCGGCCAAGATCCTGACCGTTCCCGGAATCGGCCTCACCTTGGCCTCCTCCGGATTCCCGGTGGGACAGACCATCGACAATTACGGCTTCGACTCCCTCCCGAATTGGAAGAAGTTCTTCATCAGCGCCGGCGCCGACAAGGTCTACGTCTGGTACAACTCCGTCAACGGCTGGGCGACCTACTTCCACAATGGAACCACCGGATGGCAGGTCATCCCGCCCGCCGGTCTCAGCATCACCGTCGCCGACCCCATTCCGCCCGATTCCGCCATGTTCATCGACCGGATCGTGGTCGACACTGCCGCCGAGTCGGGAGCCGAAGTAGATCTGCCCTACATTCCCTGAATTTCCCCGGAATCCTGGTTTCGCGGATTCAATTTGCTAAAGAATAATCTGGAACCGCAGAACAGGACGGCATTTTTGTTCTGAACGAAGCCCTCCAACCCTTGGAATCACGGGGGTTTGGTCAGAACGAAAATGCGTAAAACGTTGATTTACAGCCATGGGGCGATATTCGATAACAAATTGAATCCGCCAGAACGAAAATGCGTAAAACGTTGATTTACAGCCATGGGGCGATATTCGATAACAAATTGAATCCGCCTTTGACAACCAGCCCCTGATTCGCAAGACTATCTCTCTACTCTACTCCTCCGTATCTCTGCAAACCCCCATGAAGTATCTTGCCCGAAGTGTCGCCCTCATAGGATTTAGCCTCCCCCTCCACGCCACTACGGTTCAGTGGAACTTCGAGAATCCGTCCGCCGGACCCGCAAGTACCCGAATCAATGATTCCACCGGATCGACCGCGGTCGCATCCGGGACCGTTCAGGTTGGAACGCTCGTGGGTGTCGGACTCGCCGATACCAACCCCGATTTCAGCCTTTTCGTCCCCAAGGGAAATTCGGTGGCATTTTCGGCCGGATTCTTCGTAAGTGCGGCCCTCAGCTTCGACGCCCCCCCCGCGGGGGGGGGCAACCCCCAGGACCCGCCGGGCGGAACTCGGGTCGCCTTCCGCTTCACCGATACCGGCACTGGCCGCTACAACACCGTCGCCAAGACCAATGACGCTACTTGGGACGTCCCCGATGTCTCCAACCTTGTCACGCCTGACGCGGTGAACTTCTACGATGCGGGCTTCAGCGGCCCCCATCCCGATCTGGTCTGGGAGGATGCCTCCAATCCCTTCGCCGCCACCATTCCCGAGCCCAGCACCTCGCTTCTTGGTCTTCTCGCGACCTCCCTCCTCCTCATCCGCCGCAGAAAATAGGCCAGGAATTCCACCGCCAACTTTTCCAGCCCGCCTTTCCGGCGGGCTTTTTTTGCCCGGAATTCCACCAAATTCCCTGTCCGCCCCCGCTAGACCGGGACAATCACGGGGAGCAGGCCGTACCCGGAAGCCCCCTTCGCGGTTATGGAAGAGATCGGGCCCGAGGACGCGCCACCCCCAGCTCCTCCGGGGTGCACGATACCCCCTCAAATCAGCAGCGCTCCGCACCGGGAATTCAGGGGCCCGCCCCACGGGCAGCGGATCTCGACCATGACCGAGACGGTCATGCCACTCTCTTCTCGCGGCCATTCGGGGCCTGCCCCGCCTTCTCGGCCATTCGGGGCCAGGGTGATTGGCCAAAAATGCTGCGAAGCTGATAGAATCTTCGATTGAGCGTTTCTGCTAGACAAGAGCCTCCGGAT
>CAUZKZ010000538.1:0-3721 GCA_963580345.1 Verrucomicrobiia bacterium
GCCCCGCACTACGCCGGGGCGCTTTTGTTCCTGTTGGTAGCCATCCTCCTCGCCTCGTGCGGCGAGAAGAAGGAGAAGACTCCCGACTGGGACAAGGAGACCGCGAAACCCGAAGCCGGGACCGGCGCCACCCCGGAACAGCCGGACGCCGAGCCCAAGCAGGGTTCTTCCGGCCAGCCGCCGAAGGCGACCGCCGGGCAGTCCGGCGAGCTCCGCTTCCTCTCCTACAATCTGAAGAATTACCTCACCATGGTCCGCTACATCGACGGCGAGCGCCAGGACCACAAGAAATCGGAGAAGGAAGTCACCGCCCTCGTCGAAATCGTGGTCTCCGCCAAGCCCGACGTCGTGGGCCTCTGCGAGATCGGCACGCTGGAGGATCTCGCCGGCCTTCAGAGCCTTCTCAAGGAAGCAGGCCTCGACCTCCCCCACCACGAATACGCCGGCGGCGCCGATGAGACCCGCCACCTCGCCCTTCTCTCCCGTTTTCCGATTGCCTCCGCCGATTCGCAGGGCGACAAGGGCACGCTCACCTACAAATCAGTCGATGCCGACAACAACCCGCGGGAGTTTGCCATGCAACGCGGCATCCTCGACGCCACCGTGCAGGCCGGCGACGAGAGTGTCCGGTTCCTCGGCGTGCACCTCAAATCGAAACGCGAAGCTCCCGAAGGCCACCAGGACCTCATGCGGCGCAACGAGGCCTACCTCCTCCGACTGCACGCCGACCGCATCCTGGAGAGCGAGCCCGACACCCAGCTTTGCGTCTATGGCGATTTCAACGACTCCCGCCGTTCCAGTCCGGTCCGCTCCATCCAGGGCCCCTCAAAATCCAATCGCTTCCTCGGGGCCCTCCGGCACAAGGACTCCCGCGGTGAAGTCTGGACCCATTACTGGGACTCCGAACACATCTACTCCCGCTTCGATTACGTGCTCGCCAGCAAGGCCCTCCTCCCCCTCTTCGACCCGAAACAGAGCCGCATCGTGGACGATCCGCGGTGGTCCGAAGCCAGCGACCACCGGCCACTGTTGACAATTTTCAAATTGGACCACGAATAGCAGGCGTTTCGCCCGGACCAGACCCCGCAGTTCAAAACGCCCTTGGCGAGCTTGGCGTCTTCGCGGATTAGAAAAACCTACCGCTCCGCCAGTTCCGTCTCGATGGCCTCCATCACGTCTTCCTCCGGATGAAAATCCGCGGCGTGATACGAACTGCGCACCAGCGGTCCGCTCGCCACATGGCGAAATCCTTTCGACAGTGCGATCCCTCGCAATTCCTCGAATTTCTCGGGCCGCACGTACTCTACCACCGGCAAATGCATCGCGCTCGGCCGCAGGTACTGCCCCATCGTCAGCACCGTCACACCGTGCTCGAGGAGATCGTCCATCGCCTGGAGCACCTCCTTCTCGCGCTCTCCCAGCCCCAGCATCAGCCCGCTCTTGGTGGCCACCTTGCCGTCCACCAATTCCCTGGCCTTCTTCAGGACCGCCAGGGACCGGCCATACTGCGCCCGGCTTCGCACCAGCGGCGTGAGGCGCTCCACCGTCTCGATGTTGTGATTGAAAATATGCGGACGCGCCTCCATCACGAGCTTCAGCGCCCAGTCCTTGTCGTTGAAGTCGGGGACCAGCACCTCGATCACAATTCCCGGATTCCCGGCCCGCACCGCTTCGATCGTCTTTTGGAAATGCTCCGCGCCGCCGTCCGGCAGGTCGTCGCGCGCCACGGCCGTGATAACGATGTGATTCAGCTTCATCCGCCTGGCGGCCTCTGCCACCCGTTGCGGCTCGTCGACTTCCAGGGCTTCCGGCCTGGCCGTTTTCACCGCGCAAAACCCGCAGGCTCGCGTGCACTTTTCCCCCGCGATCATGAAGGTGGCGGTCCCCTGGCCCCAGCACTCCCACCGGTTCGGGCACTGCGCCTCTTCACATACCGTCACCAGTTTCAGGTCGGTGATGAGCGATTTGGTCGACCAGAAGGCCGGATTGTGGGGCAGCCGCACCCGGATCCAGTCCGGCTTCTTCTCCCGGTGCAACCCGGGATCCATCAACATTCTGGGCCCATGATCAGTGCCGCACCCGCTCATTTCGTCGGCAGGCTACGGTTCCCCCGCCGATTTGCAACCGGGAAGGTTGTTCCCGAGGGGCGTATTCAGCCTTCAGTTTTCAGAGGCTTCCGCCCACCGCCTACCTCCGAGGTCTTCAATCTACCGCCTACCGCTGTCTCCCGCCTACGGCCACCCGCCCACCTACTTCACCGGAATTTTCAACACCTGGCCCACCACGATCCGGTTCGCATTCCGGAGATTGTTTGCCTTCAGGATCGCCGGGACCGAGACGCCATGCTTCCGCGCGATCTTGGAAATGGTGTCGCCCGATGCCACCCTGTAGCTCGTAAACTTCTCCTCGCTGGGGGCGGGCTCCGGTTCGGGTTCCGGCGCAGGGGTGGTTTCCGGCGCAGGAGTGGTTTCCGGCGCAGGAGTGGTTTCCGGCGCAGGAGTGGTTTCCGGCGCAGGAGTGGTTTCCGGCGCAGGAGTGGTTTCCGGCGCAGGAGTGGTTTCCGGCGCAGGAGTGGGGGCCGGTGCGGGGGTGGGGGCCGGGCTCGGAGCGGGAACCGGATCCGGATCCTTGTCGTTGCCCCCGCCGGATCCGTTGCGATTCGGCGGCTCCTCCTCCGGAGGCGGGGACCCGATCTGATTGCGCAGGCTTCGGTGCCCGGCCTTCGGATCGGCCTTCCCCAACTCCCCCATGATCTTCCGTCGCTCCTCGTCGGTCATTCCCGAAATCAATGCCGAGAGGACCGCAGGCTCGGCTTCGTGTTGATGCAAGAGCCGCACCAACGCTTCCTTGACCAGCTTCCGGTCCGCTGCCGCCGCCGTGGCCGCCTCCTCCATCGCGTCTGTGGTCCGGGTCAGGGAACGCGAAAACTCCGAGCGCAGTCCGGCCACGGCCTGATCGGTTCCTTGCGATCCCCCTGCGGGAGCCCCTCCGCCGCCCCCATCCTGCAGGGCGTAGACTTCTTCCCGCACTTTCAGCACCGCTACGGCGATCGCAATCAACGACAGCAGGATCGTCAACGCCACCAGCCCCGCAATAATGCGGAATCCTGCCTCGCCCCGTGGTGGGTTCCGAAACGTCCCATGACTACTCTGCTTCGACATCGCCCCGCGAGACGCCATCTAGCCCAAACTTTCCCCCGCTGTCTATCAAAGATCGAAGATCTCCCCAACCACCAGCCCGCCTCCCCTGGGCCGCACTTCTCACGCGTTTTCGTCGCGAGGCGCAGGAATCCTCGATTCTACCAAGGCGGACGCGGAAATCGACGCCGCGGCCGGGTTGGACTCCCTGCCCAAGTCGATTTCAAGGACAACGCTGGTAGAATCAAGCAGGACACGTGTCCGTCGTAGCCCATCGGGCGAAGACGGAAGCCGCAGCAGAAACAAGCGTGAGAAATGCGGGCCAGGCCCAATGGCACAAGGTTAGGCTTGAACCTCAGCTCGCCAGGCGGAGCGCCTGGCCTACAATCGGCCTTGAATTGTAGGGCGGCCGCTTCGGCTGCCGCAAGATTGCCGCGGCGATGTTCATTCTTAACCCTGTGCCATTGATAGCGCCGGCAAAAGCCGGTGAGAAGTAAGGAATGAAAGAGTCCCACAGTGAAGACCAAGCCAGTCACGCTGGCCCCGAGTCATGTGAGGGTGTCCGTGAGGGCACACTTGAAGCG
>CAUZKZ010000539.1:0-3718 GCA_963580345.1 Verrucomicrobiia bacterium
AATGCCAGGCCTCCAGTCGACCTGCGGCCTCATTACGCCCAGGCATTGACTTCCTCTACAACTTGAAACATACCGTCAACACGCCCAGACTAACACTAGCTCTGGCCTAGTTCGGGTAACTCGACCATCCTCCATAACGATGAGCTCGGAAAGATCAGCAAGGAGCAACGCGCCGGCGAGTTCGAGGTGTGGAAGACGGACCTGCACAACCCGAACTTTTCAGAGTATGCCACGCTTTGCGGGGCGTTCGGGATCCGCGTGAATGACCCGCGAAATTTGGTCGAAGCCCTCGAGGAGGCGCGGGATTACCCCGGACCGGCCCTGGTGGAGGTCATGACCGATGCGCAACTCGTGTAGAATACCCTGAAATCATGATTCGAGGGAACCGGAAGGAGCGAGATGGAGACGGCGATTGAATGGACCTTGAGATTGCTCGGAATCTACCTTGCGATCGGATTCCTGTTCGCGGTCCCCTTTGCATTTTTCGGGGCGAAGAAGATCGACCCGTCGGCTGTGCAGGGGACCTGGGGGTTCAAAGTGTTGATCATTCCCGGGGCAATGATCTTCTGGCCGCTGCTGATGCGCCGGTGGTTCCGGAATGGGCAGCCGCCCGAGGAATGCTCAGCCCATCGGAAAGCCGCCCGGAGTTGAGACCATGCAGAGATTCCATCGCGATTGTCACCGCTTGATATGGCTCATCCTGGGGCCGCTCGTGATCGCGGCATTCATCTACGCCCTGACAAACCGGCCGGAGATGCCCGTGATGGACGCCGTGCCGGGGGAAGGACCCAGGAGCCCGGAAACCCAGGGACGCAATTGAGAATCGATGAGTGTCTCGTACAAAGCGGTGGGATGGAATGCGTTCAAGAAACGCTACGATCTCATCCTGGTGGGCGCGATCGTGCTGTTTCTTGCTGCCTTCGTAGGGGTGGGGAGCGCGATCTTTCCATTCGTCACCTTCGAAATTTTGCTCATCAAGGCCTTTGCGGCGGCCGGAATCGTGGTTCTGCACTTCATCCTGATGATCGGACCGATGGCGCGGCTAGACAGGCGCTGGCTCCCGCTGCTCTACAACCGGCGGCACCTTGGAGTGGCCATGTTTTTGCTGGGCTTCATTCACGCCCTCCTGGCGGTGATGACCTACCACGCATTCGGGACCGAAAACATGATCCTGTCGATCTTTACACAGGACGCCGGAACGACCATGGGCTCCTTTCCATTCCAGGCCTTTGGATTTGTCGCATTGCTGATTCTCTTTGTCATGGCGGCCACCAGTCACGACTTCTGGTTGGCGAATCTGACCGCACCGGTGTGGAAGACCCTGCACATGCTGGTCTATGTGGCCTATGTGGCGCTCGTGATCCACGTGGCCTTCGGGATCCTCCAGGCCGAAACCAGTCCGGTCTACGTGGTGTTCATGGGACTCGGGCTGTCGGCGGTGGTCGGACTGCACCTTGCAGCGGGTTGGAAGCAGCGGGATCTCGATCAGGAATTGGCCGGCGGTCCGGCAGAGGACGGATATGTGGCGGTGTGTGCGGTTGAAGACCTGGTGGAAAACGAACCGCATGGTGCTTGCTTGGGCGGCGAACGCCTGGCGGTCCTGCTCTACGAGGAGAACAAGATTTCGGTGGTGTCCGGGGTGTGCCAGCACCAGAACGGCCCGCTCGCGGAAGGCAAGTTCGTCTTCGGCTGCCTGACCTGTCCGTGGCACGGCTACCAGTACAAGCCGGACGACGGATCGTCGCCGGAGCCCTTCACGGAGCGCATTCCGACTTTCAACGTGAAAGTGGCGGACGGAACGGTATGGGTGGATCCCAAGCCCAATCCGGCGGGCACCAGGGTGGAACCAGCTGCAATCTGATCACATGAGCGAGGAGTTTTTTATCGGTTGGCAAGGCAAGGCGCCGGAGAAGATGGGAAAGTTCCTCAAGGGGCTGACAATTGCCGTGGTCCTGGCCGCGGTCGGAGTGGCGGCGGTGCTGCCCGCCCTGCAGAAGACGGTCTCGCAGGAGGCCAGGTATGATTTTGGGAACCAAACGGAGTTCAGCGGTGTCCTGGTCGGGGAACCGGTGCCGATGTTGGTGGGTGACGACGACGCGGTGTACCTCCTCGTCAATCCCTTCAAGCACGGCTTCGCGCGGGAGTTGGCGGCGGAGCACCACCTGCGGCGGGTCAGATTGAAGGGCACGCGGATTCACCGGGGCAATCATGAAATGATCGAGGTGCTCCCCGAGACGGTCATGGCGATCGGGGACGCCAAGGTCGCGACCCATCCGCTGGGATCGATCAGCGAGTTGGGAGAGACGACCCTGAAAGGCGAAATCGTGGACTCGAAGTGTTACCTCGGGGTGATGAATCCCGGGAGTCTGAAAACGCACCGGGCCTGCGCCATCAACTGCATCGAGGGCGGGATTCCCCCGGTGCTGCTGGTGCGCGACCAGCACGGCCGGGCGACCTATGTCCTGCTAGTGGACGCGGAGGGAGGGAGCGTGAACGCCGGAATTCTTGGACTCGTGGCGGAACCGGTGAGCGTAACTGGGCGATTGAAAAAGCTGGGGGAGCAGCTTATTCTCTTCGCGGATCCGGTCCGATTCTCGCGGGAATAACGTCCAGAGTTCCTTCTCTCACCAACACCAGCAATGGCCTCCCATCGTCACAAACCCGGCAGCGTCCTGAGCGGATTTCTTGTTTCGCTCGGAGTGGTCGGCGGCTACCTGGCGCTGCAGCTCTGGATTCTTCCGGCCGCAGGGGTCCCAACCTGATTGAGCGGCAAGTGCGGAATCCCGGTCGGGAGCGCTGGCGAGAACGTTGAAGAGCAAGAGTGTGAAGACGAAGAATGTGCACCTTGACGTGGTGGCGTGATGGGGCCGGGACCTACGAGGTCTTCTTCAATCGCGACGAAAAGGTCACGCGTTCCGTGGCGCAGCCTCCCACTATCCACGAACAGGACGGGATCTCGTTCCTCGCCCCGGTCGATCCCGAGGGCGGCGGAACGTGGATGCTGGCGAACCAGCGCGGATTGTTGGTGTGTCTCCTGAACCGGTGGCACGAGGAGGACCAGGTCAAGACGCCCACCAAGAGCCGGGGCCGGCTGGTGATGGAGATGGGGGCGCTCGAAAACGTCCCGGCGGTGGAGGAGCGCCTGCGGCGGGAATTTCTCCGCGAAGTGCGTCCCTTCACGATGGTCGGCTTCGATCAGGTCGGGGAGCGGGAGTGGACCTGGGACGGGCGCAAGCTGCAGGTGGGCCGGCCCGAGATTCCGGTCTGTTCGTCTTCTTTCCAGTTCGAGGAAGTGGCGTCCGCTCGCCGGCGGAGATTCGAGGAGCTGCGGTGTGCGCAAGGCGGGCGGCAGCGTCTGTTAGAATCCTTCCATGCCGACACGGACGGCGGGCCGAGCGCCTTCACGGTGCGCATGCGCCGCTCCGATGCCCAGACCATGAGCCGCAGCCGAGTACAGGTGGATCGCGATCGCGTCAGCTGGATCTACCTCGAGGAGCACAAGGATCTCAAGGGGGAGCCGCAGCGCTTCGAGGCGGAGCTTTCATGATTTGCCACAGTGCACGGGTCGGATCATCCCCGATGGCGCGCGCGACTGACCGTTGGGGCGGCTGAGGGGCGGCCCAGGGCGATTGGCTGGTTAGGTCGTGAATGGGCATGCCGTGCGGAGTAGGGCGAGGGCTTTGCCGGGATAGCTGGCGTAGTGGTCCAGCGCAGCATT
>CAUZKZ010000540.1:0-3718 GCA_963580345.1 Verrucomicrobiia bacterium
TTCTAACCCTTGTCTCGCTGGATCGCTTCGGAGACTACAATCCCGATCTCCGGCACGTCCAAATGGACAAGAGATCCCGTAAATCCTTGCTCCAAATTGCTACGGAATGCTTAACTTGACGCGAATGAGTCGTTACCTAACTGCAGCGTGCTGGTTGGGTATCTCGATCGCGCCGTTCCTCGCCGACGCGGACTCCGCGCGCTGGAGTTTCGAACCATTGGCGCCGGCTGCGCTCCCTGCCCAGGCCGACTCGTCCTGGGTCCGGACTCCCATCGACGGCTTCATTCTCGCCAAGCTCGCGGAGCACGGGCTGGCGGCCCAACCGGAAGTCGATCGCCACAGCCTGATCCGCCGCGTCACGGTCGGAGTGACCGGCCTGCCTCCCTCCGTAAAGGAAATCGAAGAGTTCGTTTCCGACTCCCGTCCCGACGCCTACGAGAAACTGGTCGAGCGCCTCCTCGCCAGCCCGCACTTCGGCGAACGCTGGGGACGACACTGGCTGGACGTGGCGCGCTTCGGGGAAAGTGACGGCATCCTCACCGTGAACGAAGACCGGGTTCGCCCGGACGCCTGGAAGTACCGCGACGCGGTGATCCGGGCCCTCAATGCCGACCTGCCATTCGACCGGTTCGTGCGTTACCAGATCGCCGGACCGCCTGCCACCGAGGCCGGCAGCACCGACTACCGTCCGCTCCGACAGTTCATCCACCTCGGCACCCGCCTGCAGAACAATTCCGACCCCAATGACAAGCAGTGGCATCGTCTCGATGACATGGTCTCGACCACCGGCAATGCCTTTCTGGCCCTGACCTTCGGCTGCGCGCGCTGTCACGATCACCCGGTCGATCCCATGTCGACCGAGGAGTACTACCAGTTCACGGCCTTCTTTTTCGACCGGTTCAAGCAGGCGCCGAAAGCCTCCGCCAAGAGGATTCCCATCCACATCACCGAACCACGCGTGCTGCACAAGGGAAGCTGGGCGTCGCCCGGAAAGAAGGTGGAGCCCGGATTCCTGAAGATCCTGATGCGCAAGCCCGCCGAACACTGGCGCCGGGAAGATGAGAGCGAATTGCAGGCCCTCGCGGCCTGGATCACCGATCCCGTGGACGGCGCCGGGACGTTGCTGGCACGCGTCATCGTGAATCGCCTCTGGCACCATCACTTCGGCCGCGGACTGGTCAGCACCCCCAACGACTTCGGCAGTCTCGGAGCAAGACCGACCCACCCGGAACTGTTGGACTGGCTGGCGGCGCGCCTCATCGAGAACGGTTGGCGCCTCAAGCCGATCCATCGCCTCATCCTGACCAGCGCCGTCTATCGCCAGGGCGGATCGGTCGATACCACTCCCCTCGCAAAGGACGCCGGCAATGCCTGGCTCTGGCATCGACGGCCCCGGCGCCTCGAAGCGGAAGCGATTCGCGATCACCTCCTTGGCGTGGCGGGCGTCCTCCGCACCGAGATGTACGGGCCGAGCATCCCGATCGGAAATTACCAGGAAGCGGTGAAGGATGAACCGAAGAGCTGGCGCCGCTCGATCTACCTGCAGGCCCACCGCTCCGCGCGTCACCCCACCCTGAGTCTCTTCGATCCTCCCGTCACCGAGCGCAGCGTGGGATCGCGGACGACGGGGGCCGCGCCGGAGGGAGCCCTCTTCGCCCTCAACGCCCCGCTGGTGTGGGACCTCGCCGGGCGCCTGGCAAACCGGGTCGTGCGCGAGGCGGGCGAGGACCCGAAGGCGCAAATTGATCACCTCTACCTCCTGGCCCTCTCCCGGAAGCCGACCACCGAGAAAGCGGAGATCGGTTTGGAACTGCTGGCGAAAGAAAATGTGAGCGCCCTCGTTGAGTACTGTCACCTCATCCTCGGATTGAATGAGTTCATCTACGTCCAGTAACCGCCATCCCGACCGCCGCCGCTTCCTCGGCCAGCTTGGTCTCGGCGGCGTGGCGCTGCCATCGCTCCTGGCCGAACCCGCCCACGGGGCGCTCCCGCCCCGTCCCGCACACTATCGTCCGCGGGCCCGCAACGTGATCCTCCTCTTCATGTGCGGCGGGGCCAGCCACCTCGAAACCTTCGACTACAAGCCGGACCTCAGGAAACTCGAGGGGAAAACCGCCGCGGAAATCTTCAGCAAGAAGGACCTGCAGGGCTTCAATCCGGAAAAGACGGTCGAAGGCTGCTGCATCCTGCCCTCCGTCTTCGACTTCAAGCAGCACGGACGGTGTGGAGCGTGGGTGAGCGAGATCTATCCGCGACTGAGCAAGGTGGTGGACGAGATCTGCTTCATCAAGTCGGTACATACCGATTCCGCCATTCACTCCGTGGGCGAAGCGATCTGGCACACCGGGCACACGCGTCCCGGATTTCCCAGCCTCGGTTCGTGGGTGACCTACGGGCTGGGGAGCGAGAGCCGCGATCTCCCCGCCTACGTCGTGATGAAGGACGGCATCTCAACCGCCGGCGACGGCGTTTTCCAGCAAGGGATGCTCCCCGGCCGGCACCAGGCCGCGGTGGCGCGCGTGGAACCGGGCAAATCGCCATTCCCCCACCTCATTCCGCGCCAGGAGATGAGTGTGGAAGCCCAAGCCGAACATGTTGCAGTTCTCAATCGTCTCAACCGCCTGCACCGTGACCGCCATCCCACCCAGCCCGACCTCACCGGCCGCATTGAAGCCTTCGAAATGGCATTCAAGATGCAGGCCTCCGCCACCGCGGCCTTCGACCTTTCCAGGGAGCCCCCGAGCATCCGCGCCCTCTACGGCGACAACCAGTTTTCCCGCCACTGCCTCACCGCCCGGCGCCTGGTGGAATCCGGCGTGCGCTTCGTGGAAATCCTCGACGGCGCCACCGGCCGCAAGTGGGACGCGCACGGCAACCGCGGCGGCCTGGTGGGCAATCACCGCGACAACGCGGCCCGCACCGACCAGGGCATTACCGCCCTCATCCTCGATTTGAAATCACGCGGAATGCTCGATGAGACCCTCATCGTGTGGGCCACCGAGTTCGGCCGCACCCCTTTCGAGGAGGCAAAGCGCGAGGCAAGGATCGGCCGCGGTCACCATCACAAGGGCTTCACCCTCTGGATGGCCGGCGGCGGAGTGAAAGGCGGCCTCAGCTACGGCGCTACAGACGAACTCGGCATGAACGCCATCGAGAAACCCCGTCCACGTCCACGACCTCCACGCCACCATCCTGCATCTCCTCGGCCTCGATCATGAGAAATTGACCATCCGCCACAACAGCCGCGACGTGCGGCTGACCGACGTTTTCGGAAATGTCATCCACGACCTCCTGGCGTGAGCCGGAGAACGCGATGGCCTTACAATATCCGCTGCAGGCCGCAGTCGATCCCCCCTCAGAGGTTGCCGCCTTCGATCGCCCCTACCGAGCCCGCGACCACGAGACCGATCCCGACCAGGTACACGACAAAGGCTATAATCCAGTAAATCGCGAGCTTCTTTTCCCCCTTCGTAAATCCCCAGATGATCGGACAAATGGGCGCGATCAACAGGTTAAGAACTCCCCAGAGAGTATCTCCGGCTTTGAACGGTTTTACGAAACAGATGATCCAGAGAACGAACATTCCGATCCCGGCGACGACAGCGAGAATTCCTCCGATGATTGTCATATTAGAATTCACAGCCATCCCATAGGGTCTGTCGGAGCTTCTGGAAGTCCTGATTTTGCGTTGATTTAGAGTGGTTCTGGGGTTTTGGAA
>CAUZKZ010000541.1:0-3688 GCA_963580345.1 Verrucomicrobiia bacterium
GAAGCGGGCGCCACGGTTCTCGCCGCCGGTCCCTGGTCCGGCGGGCTGTCGCGCGAAATCGGCCTGGACCTTCCCCTGGAGTTGACGCGTGAGCAGGAACTCATCCTCCGGATCCCCGCCGGAGAGAGAGCGCCGGCCCTCGCGATCTCGAACATGTGTGACCGGATTTACCTGCGGCCGGTTGACGAAACCTGCCTGCTGTTGGGCCGTGGTTATCCGAAAGAGTATGAGACCGTTGATGTCGACTCCTTCAAGCAGACCTACGATGTCGCGTTCGCAGAGGATGTCCTGCCGCGGCTGGGTCACCGCTTTCCGGGACTCGAGCGCGCGGAGATCGAACGAGGGGTGGTGGGGCTCTACACGGTTACGCCCGACTGGCATCCCATCGTCGGACCCGTCCAGGGGCGTCCCGGACTCTGGGTTGCAACGGGCGGGAGCGGGCACTCGTTCAAGATTGGTCCGGCCCTGGGAGAGATGCTCGCGGACCTGATGGTGAAGGGACATTGCGGCTGGATTGACGCGACGCTCTTTGCGCCCGAACGGTTTCAAACCGGCCGCACCTTCAATTCCAGCTACGGCGGTAACCGGGCCTGATTCGAGCGGAGGTTGGCACCTCTTTGCGACCCCGATGCCGATCAAGAAAGTGGGGTCGGAGATTAAGTTATAATTTAAAAGTCCCATCCGACGGCCACGCCGCTGGCGATCCTGTCACCCGTCTCTATGGTGGAAGGAAGCGAAGAAGGAAAACGCCCAGGTAAATTATAACTTAATAACCGACCCCAATCCGGTGCTCAACTTTTCCTCCACGCCATAACCGACAAACCGGATGGTCCGCCGCGGCCGACGTTTGGCGAACAGCCGTGCCAGTTCCAGGGTAAACACGACTCCACTGCCATTGTCATTGGCCCCGATTACCCCCCAGACACTGTCGTGATGGCCGCTGACAATGACCACTTCGTCCGGCCGCGTCGTGCCCGTGA
This sequence comes from Verrucomicrobiia bacterium, assembly GCA_963580345.1. GTDB lineage: Bacteria > Verrucomicrobiota > Verrucomicrobiia > Verrucomicrobiales > Akkermansiaceae > Roseibacillus_B. Next base: position 981 of record CAUZKZ010000541.1, read on the forward strand.
CCTCGCCGATGACGTTCTGACTCATGGCGGAAAACGTCCGCGCCTTGATCTTCACCTCCGCCTCTGCCGGCAGGGCTTTCACGATGTCCAACGCGTCGAAATACGACACACCGATCACCGGAATCTAAAATCCCGCCATCCACTGTGGGGCAAAGCCGGTCGTGATGGTCCAGTCATGTGGTGCGCGGGCGTCCACGAAAATCAGGGCGGCGAGCTTTGACTCGATCAGCCGCGCTTTGACCGCCGCGTCGCAGCCGCCGCGATCCCGACGAAAAAGCCCAGTTTGGAAACTCGAACCGGTGCTGGCGGACGTTGGAGAGTCCGTACCGGCGAAACGTCTCTTCGATGTAGTTCGCCGCGTCCTGCTCGCCCTGGGTGCCGCTATAGCGAATTCCAATGCGCTCGCACAGTACCTTGAAATGCCTGCCAAGCTGTGCCGCGTTTGCCTCGCCGGGGTTCTTCATCGCCGCATCACTTTCAGTTCCGAGGCGGTTCCCCGAACTCCGAAAAGATTCCGTGTGCATACCGCCAGCCGGTTTTCGCCCGGGTGGAGCCGCCACAGGTACCGAGGTTCCGTGATATTCGCCGGCTCCCCACCGTCAAGGGCCACCTCGAAGGCGGTGAAATTCGGGCAGGTGGTGTCAAAGGAGAGGGCCTAGTCCGTCTTCCTTCTCCTGCCAATCCACGTGGACCTGGTTCAGGGGAAAGTTCACCTGGTCGTCGGACCAGACCTCCATGGCGTCCATTGCCCAGTAAACCCAATGATACATCCGGGCGCCGGTGCCCGGCGGGATCTGCTGAAACCACACCTTCTCCGCGTTGTGCCGGTCGCGGTAGAAAAGGACACGCCCCCACAGCTCAGGGTTGTGGTGCAGGTTCGCGAACCTGGCGTTGTGCATGGACACCAGGAACCAGAAGAACAGGCCCCCCGTCGGATGCGGGCTGGTAATCAGCCCGGCCTCGAACTGCCGGTACACCTCCTGGTTTGCCTCAGGTTCGGTCGCGGTCGGCATGGGAAAGCGCTGGTCACCCTTGACGCATTCCACTTCCGCCAGAGCGCTTTCGCCGGCAGCGTTATGGATTTCCAGGATTCCCAGCGGCTGCCCGGCCCGCTCAAAGTGCAGCGAATGCAACGCGTCGACATAGACCCACTTGTCCAGGCCATCGACCCAGACCTCGGTGGCGCCGTGGTGGCACGCGTCCTGGAACAGCTCTCCGTTGTAGCCGCACCACACATCGCGCATGCCATAACCCAGGGCGAGGGCCACCTGGCCCATCACCGCCGGCAGATGGCAGCAATTGAAATTCCATCCCTTGTTCAGGATCGCGTCGAGGACGGCGCGCGCGTCCAGGGGCACATCCTCGGGCGGGGAACCGTACCGGTTGCTGCTTCCCAGCGGTCGCGGGCGCCCTCCACCCTTTTCTCCAGTTCGACGCGCTCCGGCAGCTCGGCCACCTCCGGGCGATGTCCGTCGTCCACCGCGAAAGGACACGGCGGCCGGTGCCGCGGCGGGTTGCGGACGATCTCGATGTTCAGCTCCGGTTGCGTGGTTGACATATCTTTCCTCTTGGTTAGTCGAAAGTCCGCCGCCGCGCATCCGCCACCAGGGCACGCAGTCCGACCAGGGACTCGCCGTCCCTGCTACTGTCAAGGCAGACGACCCCGGTGAAACCCGATGCGTCCAGGAAATCGAGCAAGGCGTTCGCCGCCTCGGCGTCCTCGTTGTACGGGCGGTGCGCGTCCAGCGGCGCGCCGCCGAACGAACTGCCGAACGCGTTAAGCTGCACGAAGCGCAGGCGCGCTCCGAGTGTCTCCGCCACGGTCACTGGATCCTGGCCGAGACATCGCAGGTGACCGAGGTTCACCGCGGCGCGCACGTTGTCCTGCCCGATCCTGTCAACCAGGGAGGCCAGCCTGTCCGGGATCGGCGCCGGCATCCACGGCGAGGTACGCTCCACGTAACAACACGGGCTCAGTTCCACCAGCACCTCCGTGCCGCGCAAGCGCACGCGACGCGCGAAGTCGGCAATGTCCGCCGCCGCCGGAGATTCCCATCATGCCGATGCGGTCGCCGTCCACTTCAGGCACCGTCTGGAGATAGTCAATACAGCGGCGCAATTCATGAATGCGAATGCCGGGTAGCGTCGTCCCGAGCAGGGTCGCCATGAGCGCTGCCTGGTGACACCCGTTGTTGCCCGCCGTCGGCAGGTGCAGCATCTCCTTCTCCCTCCGCTCGCCGAACCCGAGCGGTTCAACCACGAGGACGGGATACCCCAGGCGCACCGCCTGAAGTGCGAGATCCTTCTGGTACCCCTCCCCTTCGCGGCGACGCTTCCTTCGGATGTTCATTGCCAACAGATCCTTGGCCCCGAACCCGTGACCCGGCGTGGCTACCAGCGCCGGCTGTGGATCGTTGCGGTGTACACCATCCGGCAAACACAGCCAGCATAGCGCCTTCAGTTTCGGCGCGGTGGTCAGCGTGAACATCGTGCGCGTGTATCCGTCCATGCGCCTCGACTCCAGAACCTGGCGTCGAAGGGCCACCCGTGGCGGCGGCGGGCCCAGAATCTCCAGAAACCGGGCCCCCGCGCCTTTCGCTGCCAGGCGCGCGCGGCGGCGTGTCCAGGCGTCGAGGCTTTCCCGTATGGCCAAGCCGGGATCAAGCGGTTCGAGGTATTGTGTCATTTGCTGCAAAAATTATTTTACG
>CAUZKZ010000542.1:0-3679 GCA_963580345.1 Verrucomicrobiia bacterium
ATCACGAACCTATCCTGCAAATCCGGAGGCTCTTGTCTAGCAGAAACGCTCAATCGAAGATTCTATCAGCTTCGCAGCATTTTTGGCCAATCACCCTGATCCACCTACTCCACCGTGATGGTGGCCTTCAAATCGCCCACCATCACCTCGAATTCTCCCGGTTCGACGATGGGGTAGTTCCGCGGGCCGAAAAAGGCGAGATCGTTGACCGGGAACTCGAAGGCGAGGGTTTCGGTGGCGCCGGGTTCGATGACGACTTTTCGGAAGGCGCGGAGGCGTTTGACGGGGGGGACCACCGAGGCAAAGAGATCGCGCACGAAAACATGGACGGTTTCGGCTCCGGCGCGTGGCCCCGTGTTGGTGACCTCCACCGAGATACTGAGGCTGTCGCCCTGCGTGAGCGGGATGGGAGGGACGTTGAGGTTGGCGTATTTGAAGGTGGTGAAGCTGAGACCGTGGCCGAACTCGAAGAGCGGACGGAACCCGCCCTTGCCCTCCTCGGGGCCGGCCGCATCGCTCAGTTTGTGATCGTAGGGGAGGAGATGATTGGGATCGCGCGGATAGGTGAAGGGGAGTTTGCCGGACGGATTGGCAGCGCCGGTGAGGACCTCGTAGAGGGCCGCTCCGCCGAAGGGCCCCGGATAACCGGCGTAGACGATGGCCTGCGAGAGCCCCGCAATATCGGTGATGAGGCGAGGACGGTTTTCCAACAGGACCAGTACGACCGGTTTTCCGATGGAGAGTTCGCGAACCAGCCTGCGCTGCACGGCGGAAAGGGCGAGGTTCACGATATTGCCGGCCGTCTCGGTGCTGGGGCGTTCGGCCAGGACGCAGACGATGACATCCGCTTCCTGGGCGGCTTGCAGGGCGGCGTCGAAGTCGGCCTCCCCCTCCCGGGTGAGGCCCGGGACGTAGAGGAGGTTGTCCACGCCGTGGGCCTCCTGGAAGGCTTCCAGGACGGTCTGCAATTCCGGCGGGTAGGCGGCTTCCTCGGCGCCCTGCCAAGTGTAGGACCACGATCCGTGCAAGGCGGCAAGCGAGTCGCACCCCGGACCGGTGAGCAGGATTCTGGCGTCCTTGGCGAGGGGAAGGACTCCCTCGTTCTTGAGGAGCACGAGTGATTCCCGGGCTGCCTGCCGGGACAGCGCGGCGGCCTGAGGAGTGCCGAGATCGGCGAGGAGCAGCTGGTCGGGATAGGGGGTGTCGAAGAGGCCGAGGTCGAACTTGAGGCGGAGAATACGCGCCACCGAGGCATCGATGAGCTCTTCGAGGATAAGGCCCTCTCGAACGAGTTCGACCAGTTGATCGGTGAACTGGAAGTCATAGGGGGCCATGCAGATGTCAATACCGGCCTCCACCGCGAGGCGGACCGCCTCCTTGAGGTTGGCGGCGATGCGGTGGAGTTCGTGGAGTTTCTTGACGTCTTCCCAGTCGGTTACCACCACGCCCTGGAACCCCATCTGTCCCCGCAGCAGCTTGGTGAGAATACTGTGGTTGGCGTGCACGGGAAGTCCGTTCACTTCGCTGGAATTCACCATGATGGCGCGCACGTTTTCGTCCACCGCCTTTACGAAAGGCGGGAGAAAATGTTCGCGGAGGTAGCGCTCCGGGAGGAGGGACTGGGTGCGGTCGCGCCCGCTGAGAGGATAGCTGTAGGCCAGGAAGTGTTTGGCGGTGGCGGCGACGCGGTGGGGTGCGGAGACCTGGTCACCCTGCATGCCGCGCACCGAGGCGGCGCCCATCACGCTGGCAATGTGGACATCTTCCCCGAAGGTCTCGACGAAGCGCGACCAAAGCGGTTGCCGGCCGACGTCGAGGACCGGTCCGAGATTCCAGGGAATGCCCACCGCACGGGTTTCGCGGGCACAGACGGCCTGGCATTCTTCCACCAACTGGGGATTGCGGGTGGCGGCGAGCCCGAGATTGTGCGGAAAGAGGGTGGCCTCGCGGATGTAGTTGGCGCCATGGACGCTGTCGATCCCGTAGAGGACGGGGATCTTCTGCTTGGTCTGCTTGGTGGCGAGATCCTGGATCTCGGTGAGGAGCTTCTGCCAGTGTTTCCCGGTGAAGGCCACGCCGTGGACGTTGATGATGGAGCCGACGTGTTTCTCGACGATGGCGTGCCGCAGCTTTTCGGCATCGAGCTGGTGCGCGTCGGGGTTTTTGGCGGTGGCTTCCCCGCTGGAGAGGGCCCCGAGGGTGAGCTGGGTCATCTGGCCCACCTTTTCCTCGAGGCTCATCTCGATGAGCATAAGCGAAATGGTGTCGTCGATGGCGTCTTGGGCCGCGGCCGGGAGGTAGAGAGCCGGGAGGGCGGAGAGCGCGAGAGAGAGGGGGCGGAGAGCTCGCATCATCAAGAGATCAATAAGCGAAGACTTGGAGAGTGGCAATCGCGAGCTTGAATTGGGGGCGGGTCCGGGCCAAATCTGGGGCATGAAGCGTCAAATGGTGATTTGTCTTGGCTTGGCTCTCGTTCTGGGTGGCACCCTGAGGGCGGAGGAGAAGCGACCGATTGTGTACCCCTTCGATGTCACGGTAGGGGGGCAGAAGGCCAAGGTCCAGAAGGACAACATACTGTTCGTGGTGATCGAGAAGCCCGTGAAGCCCAACGCGGTAGTCGCCATCAAGGAGGCTTCGGCCCTGTTTGTAATCAACGCCTTCCCATGCAAGCCGGATGGAACGGTGTTGCAGACCGGAGCACCGGCGGCGGTGATTTACAAGCAGAAGGCGAAGGAAGCGAAACTGAGCGATACTTTCGACAAGAAGATGCTCAAGCCCGGCACCTATCTCATGAACCTGGTGGCCCACAGTTCCACCTCCCGGGTGGTCTTCACCGTCAGCGAGAAGAGCGGCGACGTGAAGCTCCCGGATTTCAAGAAAATCGTGAATTTCCTGAAGAAAGGAAAAAAATGAAGGGAAAGTCTCAAGGTTCCGGGAGCGGGGGCGGCATGATGCACAAGTGGGTTTTGCTGGCGATTGGTTGCGCGATCGTCGCGGCCTGCCGGACCACGGGCGACGGAGAAGCTGAATCCCGCCCGGTGGGAAAGCCGGTGCTCTCGAAGGCGGAGCTGCAGCAGGCGAGGGTGGCGGTCAATTTCAGGAACCACGTGCGCCCCATCCTCGAAGAGCGCTGCCTGCATTGCCACAACAAGCGCGCCATGCCGGGGAAGTTCAGCCTCGAGACGGCAGCGGAGGCGATGAAGGACGGTCGGCGGATCGTGCCGGGAAAGGCGGGGCAGAGCATGCTCATCGTGGTCCTGACCACCGGGAATCACGCCAAGACCATGCCGGCGGTAGGGACCGCACCGCCCAGCGAGGAAGTCGAGGTGCTGAAACGTTGGATCGACGCCGGGGCGGAATGGCCACGGGAGATCACGCTCCGGCCCACCGAGTAGACTTTCGCACGGCGGGGCGGACCAGTGCATCGCCCCGCAAGTTAGTGTGCATTCGGAGATGAGAATCTCCTCACGCCTTGAACTCGAAGAAAAACCCTCGCGCCGAATGCACACTAACTTCCCGGCCGAAGCACTAGTGTAGCTCGCCTTACAGATGGACCTTTAATCTGAAACTACTATACTTGTAGTATGAGAGTGGCCCAAGTGATCGAGTTGACCGCCAGTCAGCGTGCCAAACTTCTTCGCATGAGTAAGGCAAGATCGAGTTCGATTCGGACCAGGGA
>CAUZKZ010000543.1:0-3656 GCA_963580345.1 Verrucomicrobiia bacterium
TGCGACTGATTGTCTGGGAACTAATGCCCTGAACAGGACCCGGTCTACCACCAACTTTTCGATTTGCATAGCGACCCGCACGCGACGAACAACCTGGCCGGAAACCCCGATCATGGCGCGGCGCTCAACCGGCTTCGCACCCGCTGCGAGGAGCTTCGCGCCGAAGTGACGCCGAAGTGACCGGTAGAAAGCCGGGGAACCGGACTTCTCACGGCACCGTCACGATCACGTCGTCGATATACCAGCCGGCGAAATTCTGGACGTCGTCGGATCTCATGCGGAACTCGATTTCGATGCTCTTGCCGAGCGCGGCGGCGGGTAACGATTTGGTGAGCTTGGTCCAGTCCACGGCGTCACCGTCGATGGGAGCCACCAGCACGGCCAGTTCGGAATGGTCGTTGGCATCCAGCACCGACACTTTCCCGGAGTCGAATCCGGGCTCGATGTCGACGTAGTGGAAGAAGCTGAGGGTGGCGCCCGCGGCGTTGGTCAGGTCAATGGCCGGCGAGCGGAGCCACACCACCGTGTCGAAGGTGTAATCGGCCGAGATGCTAGTCCCAAAACAGTTGGCGGGACTGTTGGCGGCGGCGGGTCCAACGTTGGTGGGAGCGCCGAGCTGCCACAAGGTGCCGAGGTCTCCCTCCGAGCCGGTGGCCCAGGCCCCCTGGCCGCTCTCGAAGTCGTCGGAGAAGACCGACACCGGCGGGGCGGGAAATTCTTCGATCACGAAGAGGCGAAACGGATCGGCGGGGCGGGAGATGGTGAGGGAGTTCTGCGGCGGGGTGGCGGCGATATCCTGGTTGCTGCCGAAGATTGGCCAGTCGATCGGTGGGGCCGCGGAGGGATCGGTCTCGCTGCGCAGGTTGTAGAGCCGTCCGTCCTGGCTCTCCCAGGTGAAACGGAGGTCATTCCCCCCGTCGAGGAGCTCGACCGCCAGCCGGGGCACGGCCTCCCCGCCCGCCACCGTGAGGGTGATGGCATTGAGATGGGTGTTGCTGGTGACCACGATCCTGCCCGAGCCGTCAGTAGACACTTCGTTGAAGACCAATCCGGCGTCCTCCAGGGTCGGCGCTGCCCAGGAGTCCGCCAAGGCCACCGAATTTGACTGGGTGCCGGCGCCGTCCGTCACGGTGTAGAGGTGAGGGGTGGTCGAGGAGTGATCCTGCAAGGAGTAAATTCGGACGTTGTAGCTCAGCGCATCATCCAGGCCCCCGAAGGTCAAGGTGCCACTCGGCCAGACGAGGTCCTCCGCTTCCGCCACGTAGTAGGGATCAGCCGCCAGGCCGGGCCAGCCCTGCGCGCGGAGATCCCCGTTGTGACCCTCATAGCCGGTGAAGGCGATTGTGACGCTATTAACCACCTGCCCGTCGCCGAGGCGGATGACGCTGCCAAGGGGGATGGTGGCGTTCGACTGGATGCCGTTGTAGTTCGCGGCCAGGCCGAATGCCGATTCTACCGGATCGCCGCCATCGATCGCAAAATCGACCGCCACGGTGTCTCCGGGGCGCAGGGTCACGAAGGGAGAGAGGTTGGGATCGGTCATGGCCGCCACTTCCGCACCGTCGTCGACCCCGTCCCCGTCGGTGTCCGGATTGGTAGGGTCGCTCCCGGTGTCCGTCTCGTTGACGAAGGTGCCGGTGTTGGTTTCGTGCTGGTCGAGCAGATCATCGTTATCGGTGTCATCGGAGCGCGGGTTCGTCATGAGGGTCTTGACCTCGTGTCCATCGCTCAGGGTATCGCCGTCGCTGTCGGGATTGTTCGGGTCGGTGCGGTTCTGGAATTCTTCGAGGTTGGTGAGCCCGTCACCGTCCAGGATGTCCTCGTCGGCATCATCGGGATTGTTCTTGTCCAGCCCGTTGGCGTCCTCCCAGTCGTCGGGCATTCCGTCTTCGTCGGTGTCGCCGCTGGCAACCGAAATTGTGATGGCGTTAAGATGGGTCGCACTGGTGACCACGATTTTGCCGAAGCCGTCGGTGGAAACTCCCTCGAAGACCAGCCCGGCATCCTCCAGGGTCGCTGCCGCCCAGGAGTCCACCAAGGCCACCGAATTTGACTGGGTCCCGGCCCCGTCCGTCACGGTGTAGAGGTTAGGGGTGGTCGAGGAGTGATCCTGCAAGGAGTAAATTCGGACGTTGTAGCTCAGCGCATCATCCAATCCCCCGAAGGTCAACGTTCCGCTCGGCCAGACGAGGTCCTCCGCTTCGGCCACGTAGAAGGGATCGGCCGTCAGGCCCGGCCAACCCACTGCGCGGAGGTCGCCGTTGTGGCCGATGTAGCCGGAGAACGCGGCCGTGACGCCGTCCACTACCTGGCCGTCACTGAGGCGCACGACGCTGCCGGCGGCGATCGTCGTGCTCGACTGGATGCCGTTGTAGTTCGTGCCAAGGCCGAGGGCTGGATCCGAAGCAGGGCCGCCGGAGACGGCAAAATCAACCGCCACGGTGTCACCGGCCGCCATCCCCGCCTCGGCCCCTGCGGGAACGATACATGGCAGGCAGGTACCCAGGAGGACGAGGGTTCGGTGCTTGAGGTTGCGGTCGGTGCCCATGGCGGTTTGATGGTATGGGGTTTGTTGTTGTTTAGAGGAGCCCATAACGGCACGGGCCGGGTCGGTCCCGCCGAAGCGGTGGGGGTTTCCTCATTCGTGTGATTTTTCCGGAGGCGGCCCCCGACGGCGGGCGGCCGGTCCATCATGGGGGCTGAGAAAGTGGTGGTTCAGGACGCGCCTCGCCGGCGGAAATATCCCAGCAGCGACAAGAGGCCAAGCCCGGCCAGTGCCAGTGCCGATGGCTCTGGAACAGCCGTGACCGTGATCGCATTGAGGTGCGTAGCACTGGTGACCACGATATTGCCGGAGCCGTCAGTAGACACTCCGTTGAAGACCAGCCCGGCATCCTCCAGGGTCGCTGCCGCCCAGGAGTCCACCAAGGCCACCGAATTTGACTGGGTCCCGGCCCCGTCCGTCACGGTGTAGAGGCGAAGGGTGGTCGAGGAGTGATCCTGCAAGGAGTAAATTCGGACGTTGTAGCTCAACCCGTTATCCAGGCCCCCGAACGTCAAGGTGCCACTTGGCCAGACGATATCCTCCGCCTCAGCGACGTAGAAGGGATCGGCCGCCAGGCCCGGCCAGCCCTGCGCGCGCTGATCGCCGTTGTGACCGCCGTATCCGGAAAAAGCGATCGTGGCGCCGTCCACTACCTGGCCGTCACTGAGGCGTCCGACGTTGCCGGCGGAGATGGTCGTGTTCCCCTGGATCGCGTTGTAGTTCGTGGCCAGGCCTAACGCGTCGTCGGGAGCCGGGGCACCACCACTGATCGCAAAATCAACCGCCACCGTGTCTCCGGCGGAAATTGCCGCCGCATCCGCCGTATTCACAAGACTGCCGTTTGCCAATAGAAGGCCTACCGCCACGCTCGAAACGATTCCGTTGTGTAATGACATTGTCTTTTTCATCTTGATGTCTGGTGTTTGTTTTCTGTTGGGTATTTCCGCTGGGGCGGAAGGGTCAATACCCTACCGCCGAGCCGATCAAGCTATTGGGGATTTAGCCGTCCAATCAAGAAAAAATTGAACAAACGCATCCGACGCGGATTCAATTTGCTAAAGAATAATCTGGAACCGCAGAACAGGACGGCATTTTTGTTCTGAACGAAGCC
>CAUZKZ010000544.1:0-3648 GCA_963580345.1 Verrucomicrobiia bacterium
TCCGACGTTTTTCCCCGGGGCTTCCGGGAAGGACATTCGAGGTCGCGCCACCGGCATCGGTCCGATCCAGCGGTGTGCCCGAATCATCCGAAATCGGCGCAATCCCCTGCGCCGGAACCGTTTTTCCGAGCCTCCGGCTCCCACCCGACGGCTCCGGCCGGCCCGGCTCGCGGCTCTCGCTCTCTTCGTCTTCTCCCCTCCGCCTCTTGTGGCGGGGATCGTCTTGACCAACAGCCTGGATTACGACGTGCAAGCGTCCGGCCCCAGCGACAATCCGGCCGAACCGGAGGAGACCTCTGCCTCCGACTCCGGGGGGGTCGGGCCCCTGGATTCCGGGATGGTGCAGCACTTTGCGCAAAACGACTTCGAAGGAGGATCGGTGCTGTTCGGGCAATCCCGGGCCATTGCGGACTACACGGTGCTGCGGGGCTTCGCAGAGGCTTTTCTCCGCGGCGACGGGGGTGCCGCCGGAACGGCCTTGTTCTCCGCCAATGCGAACGACGTCATCACGGTGGACTCCCCCGGACTGGCGGGCCAGAACGGCACCTATCGCCTCACTTACTTCTTTGACGGCTCCATCAGCGGCGATGACACCAACACCAACGCCGACGCGACCCTCTCCATCGCGAGCGGGAGAGAATTCGCCGAGAGCACGGTGACCGAGATCGGGAACCCCTTCTCCGAAACCGTCAACCTGGACATCCCCATCGTCTTCGGCGAAGCCTTTCAAACTTCCGTCGCTCTCTCCGGCTCCGTCGAGGCCCCGCAGGATTTCGGAGGCACAAATAGCACCACCGTGGACGTCCTCAATTCGGCCACCCTCAACAGCATCGTCCTTCTCAACGGCAGCGGCACGCCGGTCAACGGAACCGTCTCGGGCAACTCGGGTGCGGGCTACAACCAGTTTGTGGTTCCGGAACCGAGCCCTGTGCTTCTCACCATCCTCGGCCTGGCCGGTTTCCTGGCCCGCCGCCGGCGCGCCTGAGCCGACTTTCTCTCCTTGTCGCCGATGCGTGTCCGTCAATCCGACGGCATGCGCGTCGGCGCCGCATCGAACCGGCAATTTTGACCTGATCGCCCGCGCCCTGCCCGCGCTCTCGGCACTCGATCCTTGACTCCCGGAGAATGAGGCCTCTCATCGGAGCACAACGTATGAAGACTCGACATGTATTGATCGCGATGTGCTGTGCCGGAGCGCTCCCGCTGACTCCGGTGGCCCGGGCTGCAGAAGGAGACGACGAGGGCTTTGTCTCCATCTTCGATGGCAAGACGCTCAAGGGCTGGGAGGAAATGCCTGCGGCCGCCACCAAGGCATGGAGTGTGCAGGACGGAGTAATCGTGGGCGAAGGCGACAAGGGGCGCGGCTACCTCGTCTTCGAGAACAAGGAACTCGCCGACTTCGAACTCAAGCTCAGTTATCGTTTTCCCGGCAAGGGCAACAGCGGCGTCAGCGTGCGGGCCCGCAAAGACCCGACCGGCCGGCGCAAGTTCCAGAGCTACCACGCCGATATCGGTCACGTCGGGATCGGCAAGCGGGTCCTCGGGGCCTGGGACTTCCAGGCCCCCGGACGGCGCGAGCACGCCTGTTTCCGCGGCGACCGCCTCGTCATCGACAAGGACGACAAGCCGACCGTGACGAAAATCGATGGGGCCGTGACTGCGGCCGACATCAAGAAAGGCGGCTGGAACACGATGCACCTCATCGTGAAGGGCAACACCTTCAAGTTCTTCATCAACGGCAAGCCCGCCTCGGAATTCACCGAGCACCTCCCCGAAACCAAGCGCCTTCACAAGGGCATGATTCAGCTCCAACTCCACGATCCCGAAATGATCGTGCAGTACAAGGAGATCCGGCTCAAAGTCCTGAAGTGAGTCCGGCATCGGCCCGATGGGCCAACCATGGTCGGTCCCCTGCATCCGCCCACGAATCCGGTCAGACCGGTGACGATTCATGGCTGTTATCGATACCTTCCTGAAGTTGATGGTGACGCAAAAGGCGGAGCGGCTGGTCCTCGTTCCGGAGGAAGTGCCGACCCTGCGCAAGTCGGACGAAACGATTCCCCTCCCCATGCCGGCTGTCCCGGCCGACTTGGCGAAACGCCTCGCCCTCGAAGTGGTCGGCGCGGAACAATCCGAGGCGCTCGCCGGTGGCCAGCCGGTGGAAGGAGCCTATCGGAGTGACGACGGTGATGAGTTCGCCTTTGTGGTGACCACAAACGGCGCCGGTTGCCGCATCGAAATGTATGCTCTCGATGAAGGGGCGGACTCGGAGGGAGCGGATCCGAAAAAGCCCGAAGCCCGCGAAGAGGAGGCCGTACCCAATCGGGATGCGCCGGAAGTCGCCCCGGCGCAACGGACTCTCGAACCGCGGAAATCGGACCTCCCGGCCCCGCAACCCGATCCCGCGGTGCTCGCTGCCCTGGAAGAGTCCCTCCGTGCCGACGCCTCCGATCTCTTCCTCTCGACCGGAAAGCCGGCTCAGATGCGTATCGACGGCGTCATAAGGGGCCTCGACACCGCCCTCGCGACCGACGTGCAGATTCTGCAACTTCTTCCGAATGAGGAGGGCCGGCGCGAATTGGAACGCAGCGGAAGCGTGGATTTCGGAGCGGCGTGGGAGATCGCGGGGACGAGCCGCCGCTTTCGCATCAACGTTTTCCGGCATTCCCGCGGACTGGCCGCCGCGTTCCGGCCGATCCGCGCCCTCATCCCGTCTCTCCCCGAACTGCATCTGCCGGGAGACCTGCTGGAGCTGTGTTCCCATTCCAGTGGCTTGGTCCTGGTCACCGGCGCCTCCGGATCGGGAAAGTCCACCACCCTCGCTGCCCTGGTGGATCACATCAACCAGACCATGGCGCGCCACATCATCACGATCGAGGATCCCATCGAGTTCGAGCACCGCGATGACAATTCGCTCGTCCACCAGCGCGAGGTGGGGACCGACCTCGAGAGTTTCAGCGCGGGTCTGCGCGCCGCCTTGCGGGAAAATCCGGATGTGATCCTGTTGGGCGAGATGCGGGACCTGGATACCATCTCGGCGGCCCTCACCGCGGCCGAAACCGGACACCTCGTGCTCTCCACCCTCCACACCGGCAACGCCACCGCCGCCGTAAACCGCATCGTCGACGTCTTCCCCGGCCACCAACAAGCCCACGTCCGCGTCCAGCTCGCCGCCTCCCTTCGCGCAGTGGTGGCGCAACGCCTCGTCCCCGCCGCCGATCACTCCGGCCGTCTTCCCGTCCTCGAGAAGTTGATCGTCACCCCCGCGGTCGCGAACGGAATCCGGGACGGACACGAACACCACATGCGAAGCGCGATGCAAACCGGAGCGGAGGAGGGAATGATCACCCTCGAGCGCTCCCTCGCCTCCCTGGTGCGCAACGGCCAGATCAGCCGGGACACGGCCTATCGCTATGCCGACGATCAGCAGGCGCTGCACAAGCTGTTGGATTGAGCCGTTGAAGCATGTCCCCAGCTTGTCTGTTCCCTCTATGCCAGGAATTTCTTCTTTGAGCCCCGTTTTTCCGGGCTCTCGGGACCCGGGGCTGGCAGGGTGATTGGCCAAAAATGCTGCGAAGCTGATAGAATCTTCGATTGAGCGTTTCTGCTAGACAAGAGCCTCCGGATTTGCAGGATAGGTTCGTGATG
>CAUZKZ010000545.1:0-3641 GCA_963580345.1 Verrucomicrobiia bacterium
TCGACCGGGCGCTGGAGGCGATTGCAGCCAACCAGCAGCGCATCCTGCTCACCCTGGCCACCGGCACGGGCAAGACCTTTATCGCCTTTCAGATTGCGTGGAAGCTGTTCCACAGCCGCTGGAACCTGATTGATTGGAAGAAGGGGGGCGAGCCGACACGGAGGCCGCGCATCCTGTTTCTGGCCGACCGCAATATCCTCGCCAACCAGGCGTTCAACGCCTTCTCGGCCTTCGCGGAGGATGCGCTGGTGCGGATCGCCCCGGTGGATATCCGCAAAAAGGGCAAGGTGCCGAAGAACGGCAGCCTCTTCTTCACCATCTTCCAGACCTTCATGAGCGGGCCGCCCAAGGACGGACAGCCATCACCCTACTTCGGCGAGTATCCGCCGGACTTCTTCGACTTCATCGTCATCGACGAGTGCCATCGCGGCGGCGCGAACGACGAAAGCAACTGGCGCGGCATCATGGATTACTTTGCGCCGGCGGTGCAACTCGGCCTCACGGCCACGCCCAAACGCAAGGACAACGTGGACACCTACCGCTACTTCGGCGAGCCGGTATTCATCTACTCGCTCAAGGAGGGCATCAACGACGGCTTCCTGACGCCGTTCAAGGTTAAGCAGATTGCTACGACACTCGACGAGTACGTTTACACCTCCGACGACACGGTGGTCGAGGGCGAGATTGAAGCCGGTAAGCTCTACGGAGAAGCGGACTTCAACAAGATCATCGAGATCAAACAGCGAGAAAAGTACCGCGTGAAGCTCTTCCTGGAGCAGATCGACCAGCGGGAAAAGACTTTGGTCTTTTGCGCCACGCAAGCCCACGCGCTGGCCGCGCGCGACTTAATCAACCAGATGAAGGACAGCAAAGACCCGAACTATTGCCAGCGGGTCACGGCAAACGATGGTGCCCTGGGCGAACAGCACCTGCGAAACTTTCAGGACAACGAGAAGACCATTCCGACCATACTGACCACGTCGCAGAAGCTCTCCACCGGCGTGGACGCCCGAAACATCCGGAACATCGTCCTGATGCGCCCGATCAACTCGATCATTGAGTTCAAACAGATCATCGGTCGCGGCACCCGGCTCTACGACGGCAAGGACTACTTCACCATCTACGACTTCGTGAAGGCGCACCACCATTTCAGTGACCCTGAGTGGGACGGCGAGCCCATCGAACCTGAGCCCGAGGAACCCTGTGAGGTCTGCGGGCAACGTCCTTGCATCTGCGAGAAGCCACCCCAGACCTGCGAGGTGTGTGGTCAATCGCCTTGTGTTTGTCCGAAAGAGCCCTGCCCGAAATGTGGCCAACGGCCCTGTGTCTGCCGAAAGAGAGTCCGGGCCAAGATCAAGCTAGCCGACGGCAAGGAACGAACCATTCAGCACATGATGTCTACCAGCTTCTGGCATCCCGACGGCTCACCCATGTCGGCGGCGCAATTTATGGAACTGCTGTTCGGCAAACTGCCGGAGTTTTTCAGGGACGAGGATGAGCTCAGAACCATCTGGAGCGCACCGGACACCCGCAAGCGGCTGCTCGAAGGACTTGCGGAGAAGGGTTTTGGGCGCGAGCAGTTGGCGGAGATGCAAAGGATCATCGACGCCGAGAAGAGCGATCTTTTCGATGTACTGGCCCATGTGGCCTATGCCGTCCCGCCCGTGACCCGCGAGGTTCGAGCCGCCAGCGCCAAAATTTATATCAGCACCCACTTCAGTGCGAAACAGCAGGCGTTTCTCGACTTTGTGCTCCAGCACTACGTGAGCGTTGGCGTTGAAGAACTGGACCAGGAGAAACTCACGCCCTTGCTGAAACTCCGCTATCGTGACTCCATTGCCGACGCCGTCGCCGATCTTGGCCGCCCGGCGGAAATCGGAGCCATCTTCGCCGGATTCCAGCGGTCCTTGTATCATGTGGCGGCTGCATGAAACTTGGAGGGGCTAACAAGGCGCTGCAGCGGTCGGATACCCAGCCCGATATTCTTGAGTATCACGCCGAACAGCCGCTGAGCTCGGACCGAATCGATCTCCAACCGCTCTATTCGGGCCTTCATCATGATCTCTTGATACCCAACAGGATCAGTGCGAGCCACGACGCGTAAAGCGGCCACCTTGCTTTTGAGTCCTTGATCCTGACCCTTCCGTCGCTGATTCCGATCTGCGCCCGTCAGCGCCCCTTCCATCCTTCAGCAGCAGCCGGTGACGACCTTCAAGTCCCTGCTGGGCGGTCCCGTAGGGTAACGTGCACTCCATGAGGGGGGATACTCCCACCAGCACCGTCTCGCTCAGCTCAGAGCTTGAGCTGGCCCTCTGAGGAGAGGGCTGTAATCGCTCAGGATCGACGATCTCATCTTCACCCGTCCCAGAGTACGAGACCAGGCTGCCGGGTTGGGGGGCGGCGGCGGAGGACGGCGATGGTGTGGTGCCGTCGGCGAGCCCTGCGGGGGGAGGCACGATCAGGGTAGGTGCGAGGCGTTTATCGTCGGCCGCCGAGGTGGTCTTGGGATGCGCCACGGCAGGACGGGCTTTTCAATCGGGAGTGGTCGGAGCAGTTTTTTTTGAAAAAGTGTGAAGATTTTCCTTGACAAACTACCGCAAGTCAATGGTACAATGGTGCCCGGGAGGGCATAGTAGGCAGATTTCATAACTTCCATAGTTATCATGAACTTGTTGCCCCGCCCAATGCGGCTCGGTTTTCACGCCTTCTCCAGATCGGACACACATTCAACAATGCCAACATCGACCCACCTTCTCGCCTCCTTCATCCTTATACTACGACCTCCCCCCTCTTTTATCCAGCACCCACCGAACACCCGCCCTGGTGACCCATCTGGGCCAACCCCGGAGCCCCATCCCTCCGCTCAATCTAGCCCCGCCCGCTTCACGCTTGCCGCTAGCTCAGCCCGCACCAGGCCCGCGATCAACGCCGCCCGCCCGCAACCATCTACCCTGCGCGACGTTACCCACAAAGTGGAGACCGCTGACCCGATCACACCCCCGACAGTAGTAACAATCCACCGTAAGACCGGTGTGCGGGTTTATATGCAGCGGAAACATCGAACCAAAGCCAAGCGGACCCGGTTACATCAGCAGTGTATCAGCCAGCGTGTTCAGCCCCGCCGGCGACAAACGTTCCAAGAAAAAGCCCTGGAGGAAAATCAGAGATGATCGACCGACGCAGAAGAAACAGCCCCGGCTTGGGAGTGCCGGGGCTGAAGATCGATAAGGGGTTCGTCGAAAGGCCGAGAGGGCCAGTCAAGTTGATTACCTTAACATCCCAGAACCCATCACGCAACAACATAATTGATCCCCGTCGGCACGATGGGGCACGCCATGGCCTCACAGGGACGGAGCTAAAACGGCCCGAGAATCCATTTTCTCGGCCCAACCCGACTCTGGGGGTAGGGGTCAAATCAGAAAGGCGATTTTCAGCGAGTTAACTCATGGAAAGTAAGTTCGTTACCACTGACAAGATCAAAGAGGCTGTAGCCGGCAGAGAGGAGGCGGTCCTCACCGCTCTGGGCATCGACTGGGAACGTGGTCGGCCTCACATCCGCTGCCCGTATCCGAATCACGAGGACAAGGATCCCTCGTGGCGCTGGGAGGGAAGCAAGTCTTGCGCCTTCTGTTCATGCACGG
>CAUZKZ010000546.1:0-3640 GCA_963580345.1 Verrucomicrobiia bacterium
TCGGATAGCTCAAGTGTGATCATCGGAGAAGAATACGGCACTACTCAGACACGTATATCTCACAGGAAATGATATTCCGAAAATATAGCGCCGAGAAGTATAGTCAGATGCTTCGTCATCTGTCAAATTGATTGGAGATCCTGACTGCGCGGACAACAATATGATATTGCGCCTCCTCAGGGCCTCTCCGGCTCGGGAGCAGGGTCGGGAGCAGGGTCGGGTGCAGGGTCGGGGGCAGGGTCGGGGGCCGGATCAGGAACGGGCTTGGGGGCTGGGACGGGCTTGGGGGCTGAAGGCGTCTCGGGCTTGGGGGCCGGAATTGGCAGGACACCGGCGGGCGGAGCTTGGTCTGGAGGGGCAACGCCGGGCAGGGGAACCACGGGCGATTCCGGCGCGGTGTTGTCCGGGGCATCGGTCGGCAGGAGCGGAGGGCGGATCGGCGGGGGCGGGGGCTTGGGTTTCGGGACCGTGACCGGCAGCTGGACGCCGAGGGTGTCGAGGCGGGAGGCGACGAGGTTTTTCGAAAGGGGACTATTGTCGTCCTCGGGATCCTTGGCGCCCTCGTAATATTCGCGGGCGGCGTCGATATTGCCCTTGGCGCTTTCCAGATCTCCGAGGCGGATCAGGGCGAAGGGAGCGAGATGCCTTGAGTTTTCCGCGGTGGAGAGGTCCTTGAGAATCGCGATGGCCTCCTCCGTTTCCCCACGTTCAAGGAGGAACGAGGCGAGGGCCATGCGCGCCGAGGGAATGGCGCTGTGCCCCGGCCTGTTTTTGACCAATTCCCGGAGGGTTTCGAGGGCGTCGGCTTGCAGGTCGTCGGCCCACTGCTCATTGGCGAGCTGGAGCTGGGCGGTTCCGGCCGCAGGTGTGTCGGAGAATTTCTCGATCACGTTGCGGTAGTCGCCCATATCCTTGGCAGCCACGATGGCCTCGCCCGCACTGGTCTCCTTGGCCTCCCGCATGCCCTTGTAGATGATCCAGCTCGAGACGACGACCACCACCACCAAGCAGAAGATCATGAGCTTCTTCTGGTTGTTCTCCAGGAACAGTTCGAACTTGGAGGGACCCTGTTCGATTTCGCCGAGCGGGGTGGGCGCATCGGACCCCTCTGCACCGGCAGGGGCATCCGACTGCGGTTTCTTTTCCGACTTCTTTTTCTCGGCCATGGGTCAGCGGGGCTGTGTGGGTAGCGCGGGAGGGGCGGTGAATCAAGCCCTTGTGCGGGGATTTTAGGGTTGGCGGGGCGGCGGGTGGCGCTAGCGTGACTCGGCAGATGGCGCGAATGCTCTATTTGGTGGCTGGAGAACACAGCGGAGACACCCGTGGGGCGGAGTTGATGAAGGCCCTCCGCGCCCGGCGCCCCGACTGGGAATTCCGGGGGCTGGGCGGCCCGAAGTTGGCGGATTTGTCGAGCGGAGCGGTGCGGGACTGGGTGGATCAGGCCGCGGTGGTGGGGATTTGGGACGTGATGAAGCGCTACACGTGGTTCAAGGCGCGTTTCGCGGAAACGCAGTGCGAAATCGACGGGTTGGATCCCGACGCCGTGATCTTCGTGGACTACCCGGGATTCAACCTGCGGATGGCGCGGGCCCTGCACGGAGGGGCAGGCCGGGCCCGGCTCATTCACTTTGTCAGCCCCCAGGTCTGGGCGTGGAACAAGGGCCGCATTCCCCGCCTGGCGGAGTGGCTTGATCTCATGCTCTGCCTGTTTCCCTTCGAGGTGGAGCACTTCGAAGCGGCCGGCTTGCGGACGGTTTGCGTGGGGCACCCGATCGTGGACCAGCTCGAGGGTGAGCGAATCGCAGGGGACCGGGTGGAGAGCCTCATCGGTCTCTTCCCCGGGAGTCGGCAACACGAGGTGATGCGCCTCTTTCCGCTGATGGTGGAAGTGGTGAAGGACCTGCACGGGCGGTATCCGGGATGGACCTTCAAGGCCTCGGCTGCCTCCGAATCGCTGCAGCTCATGATGAGGCGCATCCTGGAGGAAGCCGACGCGGGCGGCCTGCCGATTGAGATCGTAACGGGCGGCAGCCACGAACTGATGCAACTGGCCTGGTGCGGGGTGGTGGCCAGCGGGACCGCCACCCTGGAGGCCACCTATTACGGCCTGCCCTACTGCCTCGTCTACAAGGTGGCGTGGCCGAGCTATCTCGCCGGGCGCGCTGTGGTGGACATCGAGCACCTCGGGATGGCAAACATCCTGGCGCAGCGGGAAATCGTGCACGAGTTTATCCAGCACGACGCGAGCGTGGAGAACATCGTCTCGTTTGTGGAGAGCATCATGACCGATGAGATGCGCCGGGAGGAGCTGGTCCGTAATCTCTTAGAGACCGCTGCAAAACTCGGAAAAGGGGGTGCCGCGGCGGTGGCAGCCAAAGCAATTGTCGATTTGTTGGAAGGCCATGACGACTGACGCGCTGGAGCCAAAACCGAATCCGGCGTGGAAGATCGCTCTTGTCGCGGCGCCGCTCTTCCTCCTGCTCTCAACCGCTGGGGCGATGTGGTTCTGGTGGAAGCGTTCGCAGGATGCCGAACCCGATCCGCGCCTGGCCTTGGCAGCTTCCGCCGTGCGCACGGAGGAAATCGACGACCACCTGTGGAAGCTCGCGGTGCTGATCGGGCCACGGGATTGGGAAACGCCGGCGGGGCGCAGGAACATGCGACGTGCCATCGCCCTCATCGAGGGCACCCTGAGCCCGCAGAATTACGGGTTCGTGGTGGAGCGAGGGGAGTACCTGGAGTTGGAGGAAGAACGGTGGCCGACAATTTGGGTCGATCTCAAGGGCGGCGAGGATGAGAAGAACGTGGTGATCGTCTGCGCGCCCTATGACGCTCGGGACTCTCAAGTCGCCGCCGTTCTGGGTGCCGCGAATGATCTGCGGGACGAGAAGATGCGCAAGACAGTGCGCTTCGTGTTTTTTCCCGAGCAACTTTATTCCAAGGGTGAAGGCAAGGTCGTCACCGACCTGTTGTCAAAGGAGGAATCTCGCGTGGAGGTCCTGATTCCTCAGCCGCCGCAATCCGGGCCCGCGCTGACCGCGGCGGAGGTGGTGCCCATCGCACAGGACCTCGTCGAGAAAGTGCGGAATTCGGCCCGGTAGAGTCGAAAAATGCCTTGATGCCCGCGAGCACCGCACTTATTCCTCCCGCCCCGAGGACTTTAGGGGGCATTAGCTCAGTTGGTAGAGCGCTTGAATGGCATTCAAGAGGTCAGCGGTTCGACTCCGCTATGCTCCACTTGTCTGATTTTCAAAGAGTTACGTTTCTCCGAGCAGCCCGTTTATACCGGGGCTTATACCAGAGGGTTGCGAGTGGCTTTTGAGCCGTATCTGCACGTAGGGCGATTCTCTCCGCCGAATTGTCCTCTGATCTCCGCCAGTCACCCCAACTCCGCCCGCCCGTCGCCCCGCCTCACCGCAGGACCGGGGGGCCGGGGTGCCTGCCTCATTACCCGAGCCTCCCGCACCCCGCCACCGGTGCCCCCCGGGTGTCCCAACGCCCACAGCCGCTTACGTAGGGCTTCCTGAAAAAGTCGGCGCGTGAGAACCGCGTCTCGTGGAAGCCTTCGAGTTTTAGAGCTGGGACTGGGACTGGGACGGCTGCGGGCTCAGGCTGCGAGCGAGGGGCGCTTATGCGGTGC
>CAUZKZ010000547.1:0-3633 GCA_963580345.1 Verrucomicrobiia bacterium
ATGCGAAGAAGTTTGGCGCGCTGACTGGCGGTCAACTCGATCACTTGGGCCACTCTCATACTACAAGTATAGTAGTTGCAGCTTAAAGGTCAATCTGTAAGGCGAGCTACACTAGCACTCACTTCTTGAGGGCGTGCGGCTACAAGCAGTCGCAGGGCTGGGAGCCGCTCGGCCCGGCCGGTCCCTACGACACCTTCGGCCCCGAGCTCAGTTTTGGAAAGGCCCTCCAGGACAAGGGAGTCGCCAACATTGCGATCGCGAAGTTCACGCACAGCGGATCGCAGGTCATCGACTGGACGCCCGAGGGAAGCGATGCCAAGTCGCGGAACCTCTACCCGGAATTCATCGCCTTCATCAAGGAGGCCGTGGCCGAGCTGGAAGCAAGAGGAAACAAAGTAAACCTGGCGGGCATCTATTACCATCTGGGCGAGAACGACATGTCCTTCGGTCCGCATCGCCGGAAGTCGCCTGCCTGGCTCCAGGCGTTCGTCGCGCAGAGCCGCATCGATCTCAAGCGGCCCAATCTCAAGTGGATCGTAAGTCAGCAGGCACCTACTGACGACAAACGCGTGAATGCCATCGATGTGGTGGCCGCCGTGGAGACGGTGGCGGCCGCCGATCCGAATTTGATTCACCTCAAGGCCTTCAATCTCCCCCCGCAGGAGAAGAAGCTGGTGATCACCACCGAGGGAATCGTGAAACTCGGTGAAATTCTCGCCGGGGCAGTGAAGTGAGATGATTCGTGGGATTTTGGGGTCAGTCATATCAAACGAACTTTTTCCTTAGCGCCCCCGCTGCCCGTTTCATCTTGCGATCGCTTTTCTGCAGCTCCCGGGCGTGCCGGATGATCCGGCTGACGGCGTTGCGCGCCCCCATGTGGAGGGGCTTGGCCAACCACCGGTTGTCGATGAGGGCGCGCTCTCGGATCAACCCGCCGACCAGGCCCTTGCGCCAATCGCCCTTTTCATCGTGGCCCAGTCTCCCGTATTCAGCTCAAGAACTAACAAGGGACAGACAGACTGCAGGGAGCGAGCGGTTGATGACTTGGAAGGCCTCCGCTGGAGCAACCCGAAGGCCCCCGGCGAAATCAACGAGGTCCTCCTCTCCTCGGGGCGAGGCGGGGCTGTTGACGACCACGTATTGGCTTTTTCCGGGCCGGAGTAGCCCGGCGCGAGTTGCGGGACGAGTCACGGCCGAGGCCCTGCCTGCCGGGGAGGTTCACCCGGAGGCCGCGATGCGCTGCAGGTCGGCCCGCGTATCGGCGTAGCTGCGGTCGAAGGCGAGGACCTTCGGGTCAGGCTCCTCTCCGCGCATCTCGCAGACGGCCCGATAGAGGTCGGGCCACCAGTTGCGGTGCTGGGTGAGGCCGTCCTTTTTCCACTGCTCCCAGCCCGAGAAAATCTTGTCCCAGCAAGTGCTGCCGTACTCCGCGGCGGCCGCCACGGTTTCAAAGTCCTTCACGTACCAGTCGCGGCCGATGCGGGCGTGAAGGACCTCGTCGGCCCAGTCGAAATCCTGGATGAGCTGCGCGTACTCGTCGCCGGACGCGGAGCCGACCTCCCATTCGTAGCGTTTACCGGTTTTCGACATGAGGCCCTGCTCGATGAACCAGAGCACAGCGTGGCGTTCCCTTGGGGTGAGTTGTTCGTTGAGTCCTTTCGACCAGGTGAAATTGATCATGACCTTGCTTGGCCAATCGATTCCGCTCTTGACGAAGCCCACTTCGCCCATCATGGCGTGCCGCGCCTCGTCCCAAAGCTGCCGTGTCATGTCGCGGTAGAAGGCCCACGGCTGCCCGCCCGCCTCTTCGTCGCCGGAGTCGTGCACCATCTCGAAGAGAATGGGTGCCATCATCTCGGGAACGTCAATCTCGCGGATGCGCTTGTAATACATTATGAAGACTTTGTCGCGGCTCTCGAACGATTCGTCATAGAGAAACTCCTCG
Organism: Verrucomicrobiia bacterium; assembly: GCA_963580345.1. Lineage (GTDB taxonomy): Bacteria > Verrucomicrobiota > Verrucomicrobiia > Verrucomicrobiales > Akkermansiaceae > Roseibacillus_B. The sequence goes on from CAUZKZ010000547.1 coordinate 1,946, forward strand.
GCGTGCACTCCCATGTTATAGGGGTCCGGAAAGCGCTCATCGCGCCGGGGCGTGCTGTCGAACGAGAACGGAATCGTCGAGTAGCGCTTGGCGGGAGGGGGGCCTTCGCTTCCGGTCCCTGCAAGTCCGCCCGCTGCCGCGAGCCAGGCCCGCAACTCTTCGATCCACTGGTCCGAGTGCTCTCCCCCGCCCGCGCCACTCACCTCGAGCGCCAGGCAGGCGGCCTCACCCCACCCGATCATGGCCTCGACCTCCGGCAGGATGGTCCGGAAGATTCGGAGGGTCGGGGCATCGGTGAGCGGATTGGTATCCTGCTGGTACTCCCGCAGGCTGTCGCACAGTGCGGGCAGGGCCACCCGGTAGATTCCGGCAAGCAAGGTCCGCGTGTCCGGGGTATTGAGGATCTCGTCGAAGACGGTCTGAAGGTGTGCATGCGGAATCTTGTCGAGTCCGAGGGGCGGATGCCGCAACTCCGCGACACGATCGCGCAGCAGGGTGATGTGTTCCGCCGCAAGGTAGGCGTGATAGCTGAATCCCATCTTCAACTCGTAGATCGGTTCGGCGGCGAGGCGGGCCAGGAAGGTCTGCCACAGCCGATGGGCCGCGTAGTGGTACCGCTGGAGGCGATCCACGCAGGCCTGGACTGCAAGGCCCGGACCCGCGGCGGCTTCGAAACTTGCCACCCCGGCGAGGGGAGGGAGTCCGTGGAGCGGTTGGTAGCTGCGAAGCGTTGAGTGCAAAGCGTCCTCTTTCATGGTTGGTCGTCCCTACTTGAATCCACCCCGGCCTTCAAGGCAAACGGCAAGAAGAACAAAGTGGGGAATCCCGATGCCTTTTCCCGTGCCATGGCTGGATCGAACTCCTATCCTGTCCGCCGTATGAAGTTACCGGCTGCAGCCCTGGCATTACTCGCAACCCTGTCCATGGTCAGCGCCAAGCCTCCCTTCCGAGGAACCGTCTTCGTCGCGCCGAACACGATCACCGACAAGGATCCCACCTCCTTCCTCCGCGCCGAGAAGGCCGGCACCGGTGAGCGCGTCATGTTCGATCGCCGCGCCAGGAATTTCATCAAGCTGGAGGCCCACCTCTTCAAGGCCTTCTTCGACGACGAAAAAACGATCGAAGTGCAGGTGAACCCGGAATTCAGTGCGGAGGAAGCCCTGGAGCAGGCGCTTCGATACCTGCCTGCCATCGGGCAAATTCCGGGCTCCCTGCGAAGTAACGTCAAAACGGTGTGGATTCACAAAGGCGATTACGCCTTCGGCGGCGGAAACCGGAACCTGCTGATTCACACCGCCCGCGGCGAGGCCTTCATCAAGCAGGGGGTCCTGGCCGAGACCTTCCTGCACGAGGGCACCCACACCTCCCTCGATGCGCACCACATTCGAAAGCCCGCCTGGCTCACGGCCCAGGAAAAGGACCCGGAATTCATTTCGAGCTACGCCAGGCAGAATCCCCACGGGGAGGACTTCGCGGAGAGCTTCACGCTCTACTTCGCGCTGCGCTACAAGCCGGGCCGGGTCGACGACGAGTTCAAGAATCTCCTCCGGAAGACCATGCCAAACCGGATTGCCTACTTCGACACCCTGGAACTGGACCTCCACCCGGTGCGGAAGAACGGCGACGCGGCCAAGAAGGACTCCGGGAAGAAAGGCCCCTGAGAATCGGCCGGGCGGCCGCCCTCCGGC
>CAUZKZ010000548.1:0-3633 GCA_963580345.1 Verrucomicrobiia bacterium
CACGATTGGGGTCGCCGAAGGTGAGATCGGAGTCCCACTGCATCAACATCCACTTCCCATCGGAAAAGCGCCGGTAAAAGTAGCCGTTCTTGCCCCGTGCCAGGGTCAGGGTATCCCAGTCCTGGATCCAGCCACGCACCGCCGCATTCGCGGCCATCATGTCGATATCCGCCATGCGCCTGATCTCCTCTTCCGTAAAGTCGTTGCGTCCCACCGACGACACCCAGTTGATAAACGAGGAGTAATCGTATTCATCCTCGCGGGAGCGCTTCATCCATTCCCGATGATACCGCTCCGGCTCGTCCGTGTTCTTGTAGACCCAGCTGGCGTCTTGCGGGGTTCGGCCCCAACCATCGTCGAACCACCACGCATCGTCGATGCGGTAGAGCTCCCCATTTTCTCCGCTATCCCAGTTCCTCTGCAGGAAGTCGTTCGAAACGGTCTCCACATCTTCCCGCAGGATGGGGTTCGACCCGTTGATGATGACCCGCACGAACTCGTTTTCATTGGCCGGGTGGCCCAGCAGGTAGAGCCAGTAACGGGTGATGCGGTTGTTGTAGGGCCGGCCTTGGCTGGGATCGTCGTCCATACCGCGTCGGCTCCAACCCCGGTAGCGCTTGTCGCCCGGAGTCTTCCACTTGCCCGTCTTGCCCGTGGTTTGATTGAGGGCAAAACTGTCCAACCGCTGCCAGGGGCTGCCCGCTTTGCGGATTTCGCAGTTGTAGATGATCTCGTTTTCGTCCCCGATGAAGGTGCAGTTGAAGAACTGGTTCGAGAGCCGCGGAAACGCGAAATTAAAGGTGGCGCTCTGCCCGATGCCGGTCGTCAGGGCGTCCGCGTGGGTTGCCGAAATCACGAAGCGTTGCGTGCGCAGGTCGAGGGGGGTGGTGCTGTTGTCCACCACGTAGAGGGCGGGCTTCTCGGGAGCCGGGCGCGGGATGACCGTCGACCCTCCCGCATTGGTGGCCTCCACGTAAAACTGAACGATCGCATCGTCGATCTGGTGTTGATCCAGCACGGCGGAGTAGATGCCGTCCCCGGCGACCAGGTCGCCCCCTTGCACCCCATCGTCATACATGGTCTTGGGCCGCCAGACCGGCTCGGTGGTCCGACTGGCGAAGTCGCGACGATGATAGAGCTTCACGTGGGGATCTCCGGTGGCCGATTCCACCCGCACCGTCACGAGCACCGGCTCGCTGGCGGTGGGAACCGCCGGACTGTGCTTGAGTTCGGAAACGGTGGGAACCGCATCCGCCAGGCGGGCCGAATTGGGCGCCCCGGGCGTCCCGAGGTTCCTGGGGATGGGCAGGCGAAGGATCCCGCCGAAAGAATGGTCCCAAGTCTGCACGATGAGGGTCGGCTTCCCGGAGATCCAGCGGGCTTCGCATCTCCAGGCCAGGGTCTTGTTGTCCGCAATTCCCAGGACGTCGATCTCGCATCGGTTCGCCCTGACGTCTCCATGCCCGGTCGAGACAACGTGAAACTCGCGACCCTCCATGTGGCTCAGGTGATGCGTGCCCTGGCACAGCCACCCTTGCGCTCCCGTGCCGTCCATCGACACGATCTGACCGTCGTTGGGCAGCAAATTCCTATCGCTCCCGCTCACCTTCAGGCTCATGTTCCGGAGCGCGAGGTGGGCGTCCCCCACCCCGTGAATGTGCAGCTCTTTCCAGCTCGTCTCCCCACCCATGGTCCGGAGTTGCTCGAAGGTGTCCGCAAACCTGAATGTCTGGAAGGTCGACTTGTTGAACTCATCCGAATCCGCCCACGCCGACGACTTGGAATTGTCCATGGCGGGGTTTCGAAGTTCCAGACTGCTGCCCTGGCCCGCCGCGAGACGCGGCCAGTCGCCGCCCGTGTGGTAATGCACCTCGTCCGCCAGGTTACCCCAGCTGTCCTCGAGGCGAAGAAGCTCGTTGTTGTTGTTGAGATTGCCGGCGTACTCCCCGAGCACACTCACGGAGGGGTGAGACTCGGAGGTGAACCGCTGGTTCGCCGCAATCACGACGTACTCGCCCGCCCCGATCGTTGTCCCCGCCGAAAACCGGTAGTCCACCCCGCTCACAAAGCGCCACCCGGAGAGATCGACCGGCGAGGTCCCCTTGTTGTAAAGCTCGATGAACTCGCCGTCGCGGTGACCCGAAGGCGGCTCCACCATCAGCTCCGTGATCACCACGTCCGACTCGCGGGTGGGATCGTTCGGACCGTCGCGGGTCCCGGTCACCGAGGAATAGAAATCCGTCGAGCCGTCTGGATAGGCCGCGCAGTAGTCGCGCCCGCTCACTCGATCAAACGCCACCGCCGTCAGTACCACGTCGGTGGAATCGATCACATACAGGACCCGGCTGTTCCCGTTCGTTTCAAAATACGAGTTAACGCTCGCGAATTCGCCGCCCGCGATCGTGGCGCCCAGGGGCGTCTTGTCCGAGAAATCGCGTTGGCTGCTGAGGAAAAGTCCGGCCGTATTGATGCTGGCCGTCCCGCCGTTGTAGATCTCCACCCACTCGATGTTGCCAAGGGCGTCGAAGTGAACCTCGTTGATCGCCAGTTCGGTCTCCACCACATTGCTGGGTTCGCTCGAGCCCGGCGTGCCGCGCGGGCTGGCGCTCGTCTTCCACAACCGGTAATCGTCGATGGTGCGATTGTGGTCGGCCAGGACGAGGGTGTGTCCGGTCCCGTCCGGCCCCGCCGGCCAGGGATGGGAGTCGCCGTACCGCACCGTGCACGCCGTGGTGCCGTTCTTGTCTTCGATCGTGATGCGCTCCCCGCGGTTCTGCAGCCGTCCGGTCCAGGGGCCCAGGACCCGCACCGACGAGGAGAGCCCATAGGCGGCGCGAAAGGTCGCCGGGTCCGTCTCGCAAATGATGGCACGCTGCCTCGCCAACAGGAAGGTGCCATACCGGTCGGAGGCGTCGAAGTCAGGAAAATCGAACTCTACCCCCCCGCGCAATTTCCATTTCGCAATATCCTGAACCGTCGAGGTGATGTTCTCGAGTTCCACGAATTCGTAGAGACCATCCGGCGGGTGATACATGATCTCCCGGATCACCACCTGTTCGGCGCGGAGCGAGAGGAGCGGGGTGAGAGCAAAAAGTATTGTTACGGCAAGCGGTAGGGATTTTTTCATCGTGTACCCACAGGGTCGCTCTTACTCACGGATGCAGCTTCCACAATTGGTTTTGAGAACATCCGTTTCGAACCCAACCATGTAAAGTTGAAAGGTCCAAAGCTGCCTGTTCCGATGAACAAATCCGGATCGAACCTTTGGCCCGTCACCGTAGAGATGGCGAGGGAAAGCGCCGGAAAAATGGAGGCCCAGCAGGACCGCGATCCGGCATGGAATTGCCGATTCCTGGCGGTTCGGTAACCACGCCGGGGCCTCCGTCCACCCGCCCGCATGGCCCGAATCCCGGCGGACCGCCCACCCGTGAAGACTCTCCCTTACTCCCCCGGCCGTTCCGAATCGGCAGTTCGGGCGCTGCCGGGGGGATTTGCGGGGTTTTCTTTTTTGGAATCCGGATCAATATGTGGTGAGGCGGATTCAATTTGTTATCGAATATCGCCCCATGGCTGTAAATCAACGTTTTACGCATTTTCGTTCTGACCAAACCCCCGTGATTCCAAGGGTTGGAG
>CAUZKZ010000549.1:0-3618 GCA_963580345.1 Verrucomicrobiia bacterium
AATGCCAGGCCTCCAGTCGACCTGCGGCCTCATTACGCCCAGGCATTGACTTCCTCTACAACTTGAAACATACCGTCAACACGCCCAGACTAACACTAGCTCTGGCCTAGTTCGGGTAACTCGACCACCTCGCCTCAGACCATCATCAGCGATCCCTCCCCGTTACGTTGAATTTACAGATCTGCACCGCGAGGGATTTATGATCGGATCGTCCCGATGAAAGGTCCCGCCGTCATCTTCGCCGTGCTCCTCTCAGGGCTTGGCGGATTTGGCGCCGCGAAAGTCTGGCGGGGCGGGCAGGAGAACGAGGTCGATTCCTCCGCCCTCGACGCGAAGTCGTCACCGGAGCGGGGCGGGCATCTCTCGCAATCGACGCGCGTCCGGGAGGAGGGAGATCGCGCGTCGCAGCCTCCCCACGTGCAACTCATGGATCATGCCCGACCGGGAGGGCGCGATGCCCTCGCGTTGCTCGACAAGTTCGCGCGGGATCGGCTCGCCGCCCACGGTGGATCGCTCACCTTCCACCGCGAGTGGCTCCTGCGACTGATGTTCGACGAGGATCCCGCCACGGCCCTCGCGTTCCTGGACGGGATCGAGGATCGGACCTTCGCGGCGGAACTCACCAGGCTGATGATCTTCGCTCCGCCGCGCCGGACGCTTCCCCTCCTGGCGGATTGGGTGAAGGAGCACGAGGATCTCGCCTACCGGCAGGAGATCCTGCGCAACATGATCTGGACCTGGCGACGGGAAGATCCGGCCGCTGCTCTCGCCGCGATCGACGCCCTGCCGGAGGGTGCGGATCACAGCGGATTGCGCGCCCTCCTCATGGACCGCATACCGGTACGAAGCCAACTCGCGACGCTCGAAAAATTCTCCGTGCCGGATCAGGAGGCGTTCTTCACGGCGCACGCAAGGAACCTGAGCGTGACGGTGCCGGAAGACATCTTCGCAGCGGTGACGAAGCTACCGGACTCGCCCGGGCGGGACGGCGCGATGGCGAGCATCCTTCAGAACTGGGCGGCACGCGATCCGTTCCGCACCGTGGCCGCCATCGAGAAACTCGGAGATCCCGCCCTCGAGGCACAGGGCTTCCGGGAAGTGGCCTACGGCTGGAGCGGAGTTGACTCCTCCCGGGCCTCCAAGTGGGTTGACTCGCTGCCGCCCGGTCCTTCGCGTGATGCGGCGTCGTCCGGACTCGCGGAGGAGCTGGCCGCCGAGCAACCGGACATGGCCTTCAAGTGGGCGGAGAGCATCAGCGATCCGGACCGTCGCCTCGAGAGCATGCAGCAGGTCGTCACCGCGTGGCGGAACGAGGATCCTGCCGCGGCGGAAGCGGCCCTGGCGAATTCGAAGTTGAGCGAGTCCGATCGCCGTTCCCTGGCGCCATCGACCAAAGAGAAGTCACCATGAAGGCACACTTCGTCATTCCTCTGTGTGCGATTGCGGCCGGCTGCGGCTGGGCGCTGGGATCGTGGCAACCAGACGGAAATGCGAGGCAAGTCGCGGCCGACGGGAACAAGATCGAGGCAAAAGGGCCGGAGCGCCGCTCGCAACCGGCCGCAGCCCGTCTCAGGATCCGGCGAGACTTCGACGGGGTGACTTTCGCGATGAAGGATTCCGGTTCCGACAAGAACGAGCTCGCTCGGGGTTGGGCCACGAAGGACCCTCATCAATTCCACGCGTGGTTGGTGCACCAGATTCCGCCTCCCGACTCCCAACTCGCCGAAGCCTTTTTCACCGACTGGGTGCGCTCCGATCCCGACGCTGCCTTCGAAGCGGCCCTGGCCCTTCCGAGTCACTTCGACGACGGCTACCAGTCGAGATTGTTGACGCGGATGCTCTCCGCCGCGCTCAACGCAGACTGGCGGACCGGTCTGGCCTGGGCGCCGCGCGTGCAGGAGACCGGAGCGGGGCACATGCGCCTTGCGGTGGATTTCGAATGGCTCGAGAAACCGACCCTCGAGATGGGGGAGGCTATCGCGAAACTCCCCCTGGGAAGCGCGGTGGAAACACTCCTCTTCCGGTTCTCGCACCAGTTCGCCGGGAGCGACTTCGAGGCGGCGCGAAGGTGGGCGCTCGGCGTGCCCGCGGAGCTGTCTTACTACGTCATGGGTTCGGTGCTGCACCAATGGGCTTCGCGGGACCTGCCGGGAGCACTCGCCTACCTGGAGACCCCCGCCACCTCGGCCACCCGGCAACAGCTCGGCAAAGTCGTCATGAGCGTGTACGCCAATCGCGATCCTCGCGGTGCCGTCGAGTGGGCGGACAAGCACATGGGCGTTCCGGGGAGCAGCCGCACGATCCTGCAAACCTGGCTGTACGCCAATATGCGGGAAGCGACCGACTACGTGGTGGCGCTGGAAGATCCGCAGCGGCGAAACGCCCACTTGCGCTCCCTCGCCGATTCCGCCCGCCGGCGCAACGTGCCGCTGCTGCTCGACTGGGTGAAGCCCCTCGCTCCCGAACACCGCGCCGTGGCTCTGCTGGAGGTCACCTCCGAGGTCTTGAGGTGGAGGAAGAATCCCGGCCGCCAGCAATTCCTCGACTATCTCGCCAGCCTCCCGGAGTCCGAACTCAGCGACGATCTCATCGGCGAGATGAGACCGGGTCTCTCGGGAAGAAACCCCGTCGAATCACTCAAGTGGGCCGCCTCCCTTCCTGGCGACCGCGCCCTCTTCGCAACCGAAACAATGGTCCGCGCCTGGGCAAAAATCAATCACGGCAACGCGGTGCAGGGAATCGCGACCATGCCCGCCGGGCCACTGCGTGACGCGGCGGAGCGGATTGTGCAGGAGCAGGGGAACGCGAGATAGCGCGGTCCGGCCCTGCCGGTCTCATTCTTTCCCGGTGGACATGCCTTCCAGCCTCCCGTAAGCCAATCGGTTGGAATGGAGATCGATATCCGTCGCGGGAGTTAAGCCCGGGGGGGACCAAGCCCGGGGAGGGACAGACAAATAGTCGGTCACGCCGTTTGCAGATGATCGGGTTGTTGCCAGAAGATTCCTTTTCCAGGCAGAAGTGGGAAATGGGAAGCCGGGGATCCCCTCATTTCACGGGTGCATTCCGGTCCGCCTTGTCTGTCACTGGGCGGCTTGTTCGAGGACCGGCAGGGTGGACACCATCCATCCTGACCGCCTCTTCGGAGGCATTCGCCAGCAAATCAGGCACGAAAACAGCAGTCCGCGTTATTATCGAAAACAAGACTTTTCGAAAATAACAGTCTTGCGCGTTTTCCACCCACCCCTTTGCTCTACCTGAGTGCGTTCCTCTCGCTATCCTGCGTCAGCTGGAGGGAAACCCGTTCTGCACCATCGGCAGCATGGCGGAGGAATTGGGTGTTGCTTTTACGACCGTCATGCCACGGGCTTGATCGCTCAGTCCCTGCAGATGGGCGACCCGAAGCGCGCCGCCATGTTGGTGTAAACCGATCCGAATCCCTCCTGGGGCAACGACTGGACGTCGGGACGAATCTTCATGCGTGAACTGGAAAAAGAAACGAAAAACGTTGACCCCCAAAAGTTCCCTATTTTTTTCCTTTTTCGGAACAGGTGGCGTTGATAACAAGCTACGCGTGTCAGTATCGCGGGGGAGTTCGAGCACGGCAGATGAGGGGGGGGT
>CAUZKZ010000550.1:0-3598 GCA_963580345.1 Verrucomicrobiia bacterium
ACCTTGCAAGACGGGCGGATGCTGTGTTTCGGCCGCTGATCCCGTGGTGAAGGTCAAGGCCAATCATGGAAATCTCGCCGTCGCCCATACTCGCGTGGACATCACCCACTCCCAGCATCGCGCCCGGCACCGAGACGGGCAGATGAACCGTAGCGCCCGTGGTGACGTAGCGGTTGTCCATGTTTCCGCCGTGCGGACCTGGATAATGAGTCTCGATCCCTTCCCCGGCCGGCGCGGTTCCAATCACTCCCACCATCGGGCGCACCGGAAAGCTGATCCGGTCGTTGAAGCGGACCGTGTCGTCTTCGATAGACACGATCCGGGTTGCATAGCTCTCGGCCTGGTCCAGGCGGTAGACGATCTTGTCCCGGGTGAGGCGCTTCATCCTTGATGGGTGGCTCGGAAGGAGCGTGCCAGATTCGCTCCGTCGTGAAAGTTGCAATCCGAAGTAATGGGCTCCAGGCTCACAGCCGTCCCAAACGATGGCTCTCGACCTCCAGATTAACGATCTCGACCGGCGGATCTGGGAGGAGGAACTGGAGGATTTCGTGCCGACCCAAATCTTCGACATCCACACCCACATCTACCGGTGGGCCTTTCACACCGCTCCCGACAAGGAAGAGGGACCCTACGCCGCGATGGTGGGCGACAACTATCGGGAGGCCACCTACGATCTGCTCGATGCGGTTGACGCGCAGTTGATGCCGGGCCAGGCCGTGCATCGCCTCTCGTTTCCATTTCCCTTCGGCAACGGCTGCGATTTCGAGGCCTCCAACCGGTTCATCGCGTCCGAACTTCGCGGACACGAGCCCTCCGCCGCGCTGATGCTGGTGCACCCGGCCATGAGCGGGGAGGAAATCGAAGCGGCGGTTCGGGAGCATGGCTTTCTCGGCCTGAAGCCGTATCGCGTGTTCTCGACGACCGGCGATGCGGTCCACTGCCGGATCACCGATTTCCTGCCGGAACACCAGATCGAGGTGGCCCATCGACACGGACTTCTCATCATGCTGCATCTCTCCAAGCCCGACGGGATCTCCGATCCGGTCAATCTCGACGACCTCGAGTATTTGACCGGAAAGTATCCGAATGCGAAATGGGATCTGGCCCATTGCGCCCGTTCCTATTCCGCCTGGCCAATCGAACGCGCCGGCGACCGCCTTCGCGACATGCCCAACACCTGGTTCGACCCTTCCTCGGTCTGTGAATCCGACGCCATCGAGGCTCTGATCGAATGCGTCGGTATCGAACGGGTGGTCTACGGCAGCGACGACGTGCCGGTCGGCGTGCACCGCGGCAAATATGTCGCTTTCGGACACGCCTGGGCCTACCTCTCGGAAACCAATCACAACCTTAATCTCACCCACTGCGACGGCCGGATGACCTTCACCCGCTACGAACAACTCCGGGCCATGAAGCGCGCTGCAAATCGCCACGGACTCGGGCGACCGGAAATCGAAAAATTATTTCATGACAACGCCTCGCAACTCGTCAACGGAGTGCGGTCGGGCAGTCCATCCGGGCCCCGGGGTTGATCCTCTTGACGAGATTTTCACCACTCCGGTAAACTGGATGTCATGATCGTCGCTATGATCCGCCGCACGTTCCCACCCCCAATCTAGCGCTCCGCGCAAATAAAAAAGGGAAATATAAGTAAAGCGGAAAACCGCTGGGCGACCTGTATCATTTAGGTTCGATGACAATGTCAGGCACAGGAGACTCGAAAACTCGCAGCTTGTTTTGCACCTCTGGACCGTACGTGGCGGCGCTTTTCAAGCGCCAAGCCTGATTCCGCCTTGTTGGGCAGGGCGCTTGGAAAGCGCCGCCACGATGCAGATACCGTTATTTCGGTTGAGCGGGCAGGGTTCGATCTTCCGAGCGGTTCCGGAGCGGATACCGGAAAAAGCGCCGTCGGTAGCCAAGAGGCCAAGGAGGCCTGGGAAGGCGCTCGCCTTGGTGCAAGCGGCCCGTGCTCACCCCTCGTCTAATCGGTTGTCTGTCGCCACTTTGGGGGTTGGCGCCTTGCGCACATTCACCTCAACCCCTGTCCTCGTCCGTTACTCGAGTTCGGAAAGCTCGACCCACGTCTCGCGCTTCGACGATTCCACCACCGCGTCGGTGAAGAGTTGCACCCTCCAGCCGTCGTGGAGATTCGGGACGTCGACCTCTGCCTGCTTCTTGCCGCCCATTACTTCGCGCAGGGCCGGGATGACCCATTGCTTGAAGCGGTTGCCGATGTCGAACCCGCCGGCGGGAGCTTCCGCGATCACCTCCACCGTGTTGTCGGGCAGCCCGCGGGTGACCCTGCCGTGGAAGCGATCGACCGCGAGGGAGGCCTCCGTGCCGTGGAGTTCGAGCTCCGGCACCAGTCCGCGCCGAAGGTAGGGCGCGTGGGAGAGCACGAAGGAGCCCACCGCCCCGCCTTCGAACACCCACGCCATGGCGGCGTAGTCGGGGGTGCCGCCCTTGCGCGACTTCTGCCCCGCCAGGCCCTGCTCGCCGCGCGCCAGGGCCTCGGTGAGATTCACTTCCCCGACGTCGAAGCGCGCCGGGGTGATGACGTCGGCGTGAGCGAGCACGCGCGCCACCTCCTCGCCGAGGATCCAGCGCACCGTGTCGTAGGCGTGCGAACCGACGTCCGCGATGGTGCCGGCCGATGAGAGCTTCGGGTCGTCGCGCCAGGTCAGCGGCATGTCGGCCGGGCGCGGATTGTGCCAGCGATAGTTCACCACCTTCACCTCCCCGATCCCGCCGCTCGTCACGATCTCGCGCGCCTTCACGAAGCCGGGCGACCAGCGCGTCCAGAGCGGGACAAAGTGCGCGAGGTTCCCGGCCTCGCGGTAGGCACCCCACATCTCCTTCGCCTCCGCGGCATTCAGCCCGACCGGTTTCTCGCAGAAGAGGTGCTTGCCCGCCGCCGCGGCGGCCATCACGGCCTCGTGGTGCAACGCGTCGGGCGTTCCCACCATCACGTAGTTCACGTCCGGGTGTTCGACCACCGCGCGCCAGTCATCGGTGGCCAGCTCGGCGCCGTCCTGCGCCTTCGCCGCCTCGAGCAGTTCGCGCCGCCGCGCACACAACGCCACCATCCTCACCCCTTCGCACTCGCGCATCTCGGCCCGGTAGGGGGTGCCAATGTATCCGGTGGCGCCGAGGACGCCCACTCTCACCTCGGGAAGATCTGCTGTTGTTGTCATGTTGCCCTGTCGTCCGCCGCGACCCTAAGAGTCTGTTGAAAAATCCTGCAACGAAAAATCGTGTTGATTTTTGGATCGAGAAAGAGCGGCTTGGCCGGCGCCGGTGCGGAAACGACCCTTCGGGCTGCGGCCCTTTTGTTTCCTCGCTTCGTTCCGCCTCGTGGGGCCCGCCCTGCCCGCCGGGGCGCTCTCACCTAATTCCGTTACACGTTCACGGTTTTATGTGCGGTGGGAGGGTCCGGGACGGCGACCGATGGGAGGTGTTTTTACCGAGAAATGCCGAGGAAGGCGAGAGAGGGCCGGGGCGGGGCGACCTAATTCCGTTACACGTTCGCGGTTTTATGTGCGGCGGGAGGGTCCGGGGGGACGGGCTGGGGGGTGTTTTATGGCAGAGTGACGGCGGG
>CAUZKZ010000551.1:0-3597 GCA_963580345.1 Verrucomicrobiia bacterium
CGCCGCCCACAATGCCAGCCCGAAGCCTTTCGTCTGGACCGCTTCAGCCAGCGATATTCTTGAGAAGGTGAAGCGGGGACGGAAGAAATTGAATAAAACCCAGTCTGCTTGACGGACTACACTAGTGCCATTCTTACTAGTCTAGCGGAAAGGCAAGCGATGCGCTTGCCCTACAACCCCTCGATCGGCGGCTTTGGATTGATGACCGGCTGCGCCGCAAAAAAAGCGGTGCCACACAGGAAATAACAGCCCACTACCGCTTCGATCATCCCCTGACGGGTTTTCCTGATTGAGCACGCCCGCATCGATCCTTACCAACTCTCGCAGCAATCTCATGAAAGTGGAGCGAACGAAGTACATCATCTGGGCCGCGGATATGCCGCGGGCGCTGGGATTTTATCGGGACGTGCTGGGCGGCACGATTACAAAGGAGTCGGAGGTCATCAGCGAGATCGAGCTGGCGGGGGCCACGATCGGGATCCATGGCGGCGGCGAGGGCAAGAAGACGTGGACCGGATTGAGCTTCCAGGTGGCCGACGTGGTGGAAGGAGCGAGGGAGATCGTGGCGGCCGGCGGACAGCTCTCGCGGGAGCCCTCTTCCGACGAACCGGGCGAGCCTCCCCACCTCGCCCTGTGTGTCGATCCGGAGGGAAACGAGATCATGTTGACGAGAAAACGCCTCTGAACCGCGCCATCGGGGCGGTATGGTTGGTAGAACGGGGCGAACTGTGCTCGTATAGGCCCTCCAGTGAATCGCCATCTCCCCATTCCCTGCCTGCTCCTGGCCGGCGCGGGCTTCCTTCTCGCCGAGGATCCGGAAGCTCCCAAAGAAGCGAAGCTCAAGGCCGGACATTCCCACCAGGGCGAGGCCTTCAACGAGGGACCGCGGCAATCCGCGATTCGCATCGCAGGGACGGGCAACGTCTCGATTCCCATCAAGTGCGCGTGGCCGAAAGGCCAGGAGTTTTTCAACCAGGGCCTTGGGCAATTGCACGGCTTTTGGTACTACGAGGCGGAGCGGACCTTCCGCGAAATCGCGGCGCACGATCCCGAGTGCGCGATGGCGTTCTGGGGCATGGCGATGGCCAACTGGGAGAACGAGAAGCGCGCCAAGGCCTTCATCAAGAAAGCCGGCGAACTCAAGGAGAAGGCGGGTGCGCACAACCGGCTCTACATCGAGGCGCAGGCCAACTACCTGGACGGCGAGCCCAAGGATGCCAAGAAGCGGAAGCAGGAACTGATCGACGACCTCGAGAATATCATTCACGAACATCCGGAGGACATCGAAGCGCGAGCCTTCCTGGCGGTCCGTCTCTGGCAGTTCTCACGCGGTGGTCTTCCGATTCACAGCCACCAGGCGGTCGATGCCCTGTTGCACGAGATCTTCGCGAAAAACGCCATGCATCCGGCCCATCATTACCGGATCCACCTGTGGGACAAGAAGAAGGCGAAGCGGGCCCTCGATTCCGCCGCCAAGCTCGGCCACACCGCGCCCGGAATCGCACACATGTGGCACATGCCCGGACACATCTATTCGAAGCTGAAGCGCTGGGATGACTCCGCATTTGCGCAAGAGGCCTCGGCGCGCACCGATCACAGGTACATGATCACGCGTCGCGTCCTGCCGGATCAGATCCACAATTACGCGCACAACAACGAATGGCTGGCTCGCAACTGGATGAACCTCGGCCGTGCTCACGACGCCCTCGGAATGGCGAAGAGCCTCATCGCCAACCCGCGGCACCCCAAGCTCAACACGCTCGACAAGGGTGGCCGCAGCGCGAAGTACGGCCGTGAGCGCCTCTTCGAGGTGCTGCAGCGCTTCGAGCTGTGGGACGAAACCCTGGCGCTGGCGGGAACGCCCTACCTCGAGCCAACCGAAAAGAGGGAAGAGCAACTCAAGCGCTTGCGCCTGATCGGAGCGGCCCACTACGGAAAGGAGTCCAGCAACGGCCTGCGCTCCATCGAGCAGGAAATTGTCGGAATGCTGGACCTGGCCACCAAGGCCCAGGAAAAGGCCCAGAACGAGGCCCGCGAGAAGGCCGAGAAGGAGAACAAGAAAAAAGAGGAGGTCGACAAGGCCGCGCAGGAGGCCGGAAAGAAGCCGGGGGAGTGGGTCAATGCCGTCAAGAAAGCGCACCAGGAAGTATCCTGCCTCCTGGCCCTCCTCATGGGCGACCTGGACGAAGCCAAGAAGCACCTCGGATCCGTACAGGGTCAACAATACGCCCTGGCGCGGCTCCACCTGCGCGTCGGCGACCAGGAAAAAGCTCTCAGCCTGAGCGCGGAAGCGGTCAAGAAAGGCGAAAAACTGGTTCTTCCCCTGCTGGCCCGCATCGAGATCCTGCACGGAAGCGGCAAGGCGGACGAAACGAAGAAGGCCTTCGAAAAACTGGCCCCCCTTTCCGCTTATCTCGATCCCGCCGCGCCACCCGTGCAACGCGTGCAGGCCATCGCAAAAGAGCTCGCGCTCGGGGACTGGCAGGCCAAGCCGGTAGTCCGGGATGATGTGGGCGACCGTCCCGAGCTCGACACTCTCGGTCCCGTCGCGTGGCGACCTCCGTCCGGAAACGACTTCGCCCTCCCCGACCAGGATGAAAAGTCGGTCGCCTTCCGCGACTTCCGCGGGCGTCCGCTCGTCCTCATCTTCTACCTGGGATACGGCTGCCTGCACTGTGCGGAACAACTCAACAAGTTTGGGGAGAAAGCCGAGGAGTTCGAGAAGGAGGGCATTCAGTTGCTGGCTGTCAGTACGGACTCCGTTCCGGACCTCAGGAAATCACAGGAAAAGTACGCGGCAGAGGGCGAGGCGTTTCCCTTCCCCCTCGTGGCCGATCCCGATCTGCATGTCTTCCGCGATTGGAATGCCCACGACGACTTCGAGCACGAGCCGCTCCACGGAACCTTCATCATCGATCCCGCCGGGCGCATCCTCTGGCAGGACGTCGGAGCCGATCCGTTCGAGAATCCCGACTTTGTGATCAGGGAGGCGAAACGCCTCCTGCAGTTGCACGCTACGGAGTGATTATTTGGAGTGCGCAGGCATGCCGGCGCTTTCCCGCGCCGCGACATGTCGCGCTGGTAACGATACCGGCTGCATGCCGCCGCTCCACGCTACTCGTTCGGAAACTTCTCCGGCAGGACCTGAATGGGTGTGCTGAGCTGGAATTCGGGATCGCCGGTGCGCAGTCCGGGGAAGGTCACCGTCACGAAGGACGCCCGCCAACCGCTGGCCGGAGCAGTCGGCTTGACGGTCACGTCTTGTGCTCCTTCGAGGGCGCGGGATTTCCACTTCGCCTTCCGAAAATCGCGATTCACCGCTTCGGCGCTCCAGAGCGCGGCTTTGCCCTGCCGCCCCCAACTCACCTTGAAGGTTCCTTCTCCGTTCTCGGTCTTGAGCTGCGGGTAGGGCCTGTTGTCGAGGACCGAGACGAAAAAGCTGGTCAAAGTCGGCAGCACTCCCAGTCCCAGTCCATGGCCGGGAAACCTAGTGTAGTCCGCCTTACAGATTGACCTTTAATCTGAAACTACTATACTTGTAGTATGAGAGTGGCCCAAGTGATCGAGTTGACCGCCAGTCAGCGTGCCAAACTTCTT
>CAUZKZ010000552.1:0-3582 GCA_963580345.1 Verrucomicrobiia bacterium
CTCAATCAGCACTTTACGGCGCACTCGCGCCCATTGTTCCATGTCCATGTACACGCATCCTTTCTTAGATGCGTACCGCTTTTATCGCGACCCTCTTCCCGTACCGGTTTTCAACCGGCGCGCACAACCAACAGTTGCCGGGGCCGCCTTCCACCCCTACCACTTCGCGCCCTTCGGCTTGGCGCCCTTGGCGAGGGTCCGGATTGAATAGAGCGAGGTCCGCGCCGTGATGAAGAGCGTGTCGTAGTTCTCTCCGCCAAAGCAGACGTTGGCGGGGGTTTGGGGGGTTTTGATGACGCCCTGCTTCTTGCCCTGCTTGTCGAAGACGTGAATTCCGCCTCCCGAAGTGGCATAAAGGTTTCCATTCGTGTCGATGCACATCCCGTCGCAACGGATGCCGATCTCGAAGAGGGGGTCTCCGAGCATTCCCTTCTCGACCACTTCGAAGGCGAGGATCTTGCCGACCTTGCCGGTGTCCGCGATGTAAACCCGCTTCTCGTCGGGCGAGAAGGCGATCCCGTTCGGCATGTCGTGGCCCTTGAAGACCACCGAGACCTTCCCGTCCTTGGGATCGAGGCGGTAGACCCACTTTCCAGGGATCTCACCGGGCTTGGCGCCCAAGCCGTAGCTCGGATCGGTGAACCAGATCGTGCCGTCGGAGCGGATGGCGAGATCGTTGGGTGAATTCAGTTTCTTGCCCTCGAACTTGTCGGCCAGGACGGTGATTTTTCCCTTCGCGTCGGTCCTGATGACATTGCGTCCCGCGTGCTGGCACGAAAGCAGGTTGCCTTCCAGGTCGAGGAGATTTCCATTCGATTGCTCGACTTTCCGATACTCCTTCACACCACCTTCCGCGGTCCACTGCATTTGCACGCTGTTGGGGATGTCGCTGAAGACCAGCATCTTCTTGGACGGAATCCAGACCGGACCTTCCGTGAACTTCATGCCCCCGCCGAGATTCTGGAGCTTGTCCTCGAGTGTGACGATCTTGGCCAGGCTTCCATGGTGATCGGCGAAGGCGAGGGGGAGGAGCGCGGCACTGAGGACAATCAAAAGGGCGAGTTTCATGGCAGCATTCTGAGACCTGCCGGGAGAGGAAGGCAAGAAGACAGTATTCAGTGATCGGTGTTCAGCATGCAGAACTCCACTACTCCGCGCCAACTCTCGGCTTCGGATAGCCCGTCAGCAGAAACAGACTGGGCAGCAGCGTGAGGGTCGCCAGCTGGCTGAGCAGCATGGCGAGAGCCGTGAAGAGCCCGAACCAGAAGGTCGGAAAGAAATTTGAGAGGAGCAGGATGGTGAAGCCGGCCACAATGATACTGGTGGCGTTCCAGATGGCGCGACCGACGGTGGCGTGGGCGCGGGAGATGGCGGCGCGAATGTCCCCGGTCAGGGCCAACTCCTCGCGAAAACGCATGGTGTACTGGATGGCGGCATCGATTCCCACTCCGATCGCGATGGAGGCGATCATGACGGTCACAAGATCGAGGGGGATTCCGGCCCAGCCCATGATGCCCAGCAAGACGGCCGCCGGCAGGGCTTGCGGGATCAGCACGATCACGGCGAGAAGCGGGGACCGAAAGAGGAGCAGGAGCATCAGGGCGACCGCGAGCGGCACCATCACGATAGACTGCTTCTGCCCCTCTAACAGCTGCGTCAACATCTCGGCGTAGACCTGGAAGACGCCGGTGATTTCCACCTCGAGATCCGCAAAGACCTCTTCATTCTCGGCGAGGTGCTCCCGCAGCCCATCCAGAATGCGATTGCGATGGAGGGTCGGGGCGGTCTCTTTCATCCGGATCGTGGCCCGCGTGGTGGTGAACTTGCGGTCGGTGGTCTGGCTCACGAGGTCGGGCGCGGCGAAATTGATCATGGTGAACAATGCCGAGTCGCCGAGGAGCGGGAACCACTCCGGCTTGAAGGTTTTCCTCATCTCCTTGCGGAGGCTGTTCAAGGAGAGGATGTTTCCCGTTTCCGGGATGTCCTCGAAGTATTCCTCCACCACCTCGAGAGCCCTGACGCCTTCCTTCGTCTTGAAGTAGCCCGCTTTTTCCGAACTGAGAATGACCTCGATCCAGGTGGTTCCGCCCACTTCCTGGTCGATGTACTCCAGGCCCTGGTACACTTCGCTGCTGGGCCAGAAGTAACTCGTGAATTTGTTCTCGGCGCTGATACGGCGGGCCCCGGCGACCGAGACGGCAAGGACTACCATCCCGATCATGACGACCCACCCCGGCCGCGCCAGGGTGGCCTTCTCCAGCCCGCGCACCAGTCCGGTGGAGGGGCGGTAGGTTTCCTTCCCGGTATGCTTGACCCGCGATCCGCGGAGTCTGTGCATGGCGGCCGGAAGAAACAGGAACACCACGCAGAAACCGACCGCCATCCCCACCGCCATCGATTCACCGAAGTCGCGGATCGGTATGATCTTACTGGTGCTCAGAGCCGCGAATCCGGCCAGGGTCGTGGCGCACGAGAAGAAACAGGGCACCAGGACGGTGCGCAGAGCCGCGAAGGTGCTGGTCAGTCCGTCTTCGTCGGGTTCGTGCGCGCGCCGTTCACGGTAGCGCTCAATGAAGTAGACGTTGTAGGGCAGCATCAACACGAAGAGAAGCACCGGCATGTTGGACGTGACCAGCGCGATCCGAATGCCGAAGAAGCTCATCGCGCCGAGCATACCGATGGCGGGGAGCAGGCAGCACACGATCGGAATGAGCACAAAGCGCAGCCGCCGGTAGACAACCAGAAGGGCAATGGTGAAGAGGGCCAGGGCCGCAATGCTGAAGACAATCAGGTCGTGGTGAATGTACTCGAAGAGGGCCCGCTGGATGAGGGGAATACCGGACAAGCGGACCGGCTCGGAGAGTTTCTCGCCCCACTTGGCAGCAACCCCGCGAACTCCCTCCACGAGTTTCTCCCGGCGGACATTGATGTGCGGTACGATTTTCCCGTCGACCTTGGACCAGTCCAGGTAGGCCAGGATATTGATGTTGCGGCCGTCGGCGGAGATGAGATTTCCTTTCGCCAACTCGTGGGAGATCAGTTCCACGCCGGCCTGCGCGAAATCGATATCCTCCCCGCGCAAGTCCGTGATGCTGTCCTTGATGGCGGTGAGCTTCGGTTTTCGATCGGGATCCTGGCGGAGCAGCGGCACGTCCAGGATCGACATGGTGGATGCCACGAAGGGCACCGCCTTCACGTCGGCCTCGATGGCCTTGAGCCGTGCCATGCCTTCCGGCGTGAACCAGTCGTCGGCCGTGACACACACGATCGCGAACTCGTCCGTTCCCCACTCCTCTCGCGCGTCGTTGTAGGTCGTGATCCCCGGATCGTCCTCCTCCAGAAAGGCGTCGGTATTGGCATTGATTTCGAGTCTCGGGATCGAGGAGCCGAAAAACACCGCTCCGCCCAGGAGGGCGAGCAGGATCGCCCACCAGAAGCGTTCAATAATCAACCGATAGATTGCGATGCGGACAGTGTGCCACGAATCGCACTCCCCGTCGCGCCCCGATCTGGTGGAAAACCGCGTCGGCCGAAGCGCAGGATCTTAGCCGAACAGGGATGCCACGATATCCTTCTCGGCAG
>CAUZKZ010000553.1:0-3567 GCA_963580345.1 Verrucomicrobiia bacterium
AGCCAGAACCCCCGCTTGAACTGCGCCAGACCGAAAAACCACAGCACCATCCCCGCCACCAGGAACTGGCCCGCCACGTAGCCGACGTACTTCTGGTTCGCCTTGTAACCCGCAAAAAAGATCACGCAGGCGAATAGGATCACCACCAGGCCCAGCCCGCGGTGCGTGATCGGCACCCCCGCGAACCGATTGCGGGTGACCCACAGCAAAATCAGGACCGCGGGCGGCACGAAGTATCCGAAGGCCCACTCCGCATTCTCGCGCTTGTACCCGTTGCGCATGTTGTCCCAGATCGAGGCCCGCTCGAACTCATATCCGCTGGAATAGCCGAAGATCAGGAAGAGATAGGCTGAAACCACCACCATGGTTCCCACCATGATGGCCCACGGAAGCCACGCTCTGTTTGTTTCTGCAAGCAATCTAGTGGTACTCATGCTACATCTTTATAATGGGATCAAGGCGGCATTCGAGAATCTGCCCTCCCCCGGGACGGGGTCGAATCAACTCCCCGTCACACTTCCGATTCATCCCGGGAGATTCCCGGCAGTCTGGATAGGGCGGCTTCGTAAGCGGCGGAGTGCCGCTCCGCACAAAAACGGGTATCAAACGTCGTCACGGCGGCCTCTCTCGCCCTTGCCGCAAATGCCCTCCGCATTCCGTCATCCTCGATCAATTTCAGCCAGGCCGAGGCGAGGGCTTCGGAGTCGCCGGCTTCGACCAACAGTCCGTCCTCCCCGTCCCGGATGATCTCGCCGACCGAACCCACCCTTGTCGCCACGCTCGGCAACTCGACCGACATCGCTTCCATCAAGGCGGTGGGCGTCCCCTCCGTCCGGGAGCTGAGGGTGAAGATATCCATTCCGGTCAGGAGGGTCGCGATCGGCAGCGGAGGTTCCTGGATGGCCAGCCGGCCGTTTTCAAATAGACCCTTCCGATCGGCCCACTCGACTACCTCTTTCTTGTAGAACGAGGCGTTGGCCGCGGTCTTCTGCCCGTAGATTCTGAAATACACGTTCTCGCATTTTTCCGCCACCATCGCCGCGGCCCGAACAAAATAGTCGTGTCCCTTCTGCCAGTTCTGGTTCCCGACACTCCCGATCACGATGGCGTCACGCGGGACCCCCATCTCCGCCCTCGCCTCCGCCCGCTTTTCCGGGGTCAGGCGAAACGAGTCGGTATCTACCGGGGCGAAAAACGGAATGAGCCGCTCCCCGAAATGTTCCACGAGGCCCGGATGTTTCCTCGCCACCTCCATCCCGGTGGTCATTGCCACGTCCGCGCGCTTGATGACCACTTTTGTCAGCCAGCCGCGCAATGGCATCGGAGCGAAGAGGCTCAGCATCTGCCACACCACCGGGAGGCCGGCTCGCTTCGCGGCAAAGGCGGGCTGCAGGGTCATCAATCCACAGACCTGGACCAGGTCGATCTGCTCCTTCTTCATCAATTCCGCCATGGCCCGGGTCTGCGAACGGAACCTCGTGAGGAATTCCCAGTGCAATTTCGGGTTCAGCGACTTTCGGAGGCGGTTGATTCGCGTGGTGAAAACCCGGCAGCCCGCGTCCGCGAAACATTCCCGCGCCCGGGAGTCCGCTTCATCGGGCAAGAGAGCCGACAGTTCCCAGCCGCGGGCCCGCAGGGCCTCCGCGCTCCTCGACATTTGATTGTGGGGACCCCCAAAGGTTGGAGTTTGGATCACCACCAGGATACGTTTCATTACGCTGATTCTGGTATCCAGGAACATCCCTGCGGCCTCCGTAGTCGCGGGTCGGACGATGGCCCCACGTCACGATTCCCGGGAGAGAGGGAGCCACGAAACCAGGTCCAGCCCCGTCAGATCCTCGGCCTCCTGCAGATCTGTCCGGTAATGGTCCGCCAGGCGGTCCCGTAACTCGGCGCTCAGCGTCGGCTTCCGATTCGCGATCACGCGCCCCAGGAGATAGCGGTCGACTGCTTCGAAGCCGTACCAGGCCAGCTTGCTCAGCGGTCCGAACCGAAACTGCCAGTAGGTCCGCTGGTCGAACCACTTGAACACAAACGGGCTCCGCAGGCGAAGAAATGCCAGGCGCCTCATGGAGTAGATCACCGCCTGCGAGCGCCTCTCCAGGTTCCTGGTCCGGTGTCCGGGGTCGATCCCCAGGAACCCGTAAACCTTGAGAAGCGCGCCCTCCTTGTCGCGGACAATCTCGTCGTGTTTCATCACCAGGCACCGCGACGCGGGGAACAGGGAAAAGCATCGTGCCAGGCAGCGTCCATACATCCCGTAACTGAGAACCTTCTCCGCCAGCGGATAGCCGGGAATGCCGCCGTCCAGGATTCGCCGCATCCCGTCCTCGACGTCGAGAAGCGGCAGGGAATCGTAGCGCATGTAGTGATAGTAGGCGGAAACGGCACGATCGATCGGATTGCGCAGGATGACGAGGATCCTGCCCGCCGGCATGTGGCGGTGAAGACGCTCCATGGACGTTGCCAGGCCAAGGCAATCGGGCCGCTTGATTCCCAGCAACCGGTTCCCGGGGAAGGTCGCCGCCAGATTTGCGATGCACTCCTCGAAGCTCTCCGGCGTGTACCACGGATCTTCGATGACGTGCGTCTCGCCGCGCGGCATCCCGATTTCCGGGTGATCGATCAAGGCCCGCTGCACGAAGGTTGAAGCCGATTTCTGCGCTCCGATAATGGCGAAGTCCAGACCTGGCACTTTGGTTTTGTTCATCGTGGATGCCGTCCGGCCGCTCTCGGCGGCTGCTCGCCAGGCGGCCGGCAACCCATAGCCGCGGCGTCAGGGCCACGGTCGCACCGGAGAAGCCAAGAAAAAAATCTCTCTTCAGGGGGCAGCGGACAGGAGATGGATCTTGATCCGGGCAAAGAGGCTGCCTTGCGCAGGGACTGGCAGTGCCACCGAGAGCCGTTCGGTCTCACCATCGCCATCGACATCCGGATCGACCACGATCCAACCCAGGCTCTCCAGGGATTGTTCCACCCAGAAAACCAGGTCCGTCGATGTTTCGATGTAAAAGAGCACATCGGCCGCATTCTTGTTTCTCCTGAAAACCAAGTCGAGGTCCGGCCCGGCGCTGTCGAATTCGAACTCCGGCGACTCGGAGGCGGCCCGGGGAACGCCGGCATCCGTGTTGAAGGCGTACTCGAAGAAATTCGTGAGCCCGTCCCCGTCCGGATCGGCGTCCAGGTCCATGGCCGGATCGATGGTTGATGAATAATAGACGAAGGCGCCCGGCAGGATGGTTTCTTCGGTTCCGACCACAAGCTTGATGTCCAGGACAGCCGGAAGCGTGTATCCGCTCGAGGCAGCCGGCGCCGTGAATCTCAATTCTTCAAGTTCGGTATCCAGGATATAGGACCACACTCGCTGCGTCCCCAAATAGAGCTCGAGGGGCGGGATGGGTGTGGCGGTATCGGCCCGTCCGCGTGCAACCTCGGAAAGTTCCCACTTGCGATGAAGGTAGTCGACGAGGTTATTGACGTCGGAGGCCGTATTCGGAAGCAACCGTTCGGAATAGATCAGGACCTCGCCGATGGCACCGTTGTAGTGGCCCCCGTAGGTGGTGCTGT
>CAUZKZ010000554.1:0-3565 GCA_963580345.1 Verrucomicrobiia bacterium
GAGCTCCTTCCACCTGAACGCCCCATTCTCGTCCTGGCTCCCATGCAGGAAGTCACGGACCTGCCCTTCATGCGCGTGATGGAACGCTTCGGCGGACCGGATCTCTACGTCACGGAGTATTTCCGCGTCTACGAGACCTCGCGGCTCAACCCCTACATCCTCCGCTCCATCGACGAGAACCCGTCCCGCAAGCCGATCCTTGCCCAGATGATCGGTCAAGACCTCCCCGCCCTCCTGCGCACGGTGCGGGAACTCGAATCCCACCCGATCGCCGGGATTGATCTGAACCTCGGCTGTCCCGCCCCGGTGGTGTGCCGCAAGGATGCCGGCGGCGGCTTGTTGCGAAATCCCGGCAAGATTGACCGCCTCCTCGGGGAACTGCGTGCGGCGGTGAAGGGCCGCTTCACGGTGAAGACGCGCGTGGGCTACGAAGATCCCGCCGAGTTCGAGGTGCTCCTCGAGGTCTTCCAGCGCCATGCCGTCGATGCCCTCTCGATTCACGGGCGCACCGTGCGGGAACGCTACCAGGCACCGGTGCATCCCGCGTGCATTCGCCGCGCGGTGGAGGCCATGCCGTGCCCCGTCATCGCGAACGGCAACGTGGTGAACGTCGAAACAGGGCGCTCCGTGCTCAAACAAACCGGCGCCGCAGGACTCATGCTGGGCCGCGGCGCCATTCGCAATCCCTGGCTTTTCGATCAATTCCGCGCGGCCTTCACCGGACACCCGGGCCCGACCCCGCGCCAGCGGGATCTGTTGCACTACATCGAGATGCTGTGGGAAGAGACCGCCCGCGAACAACGCAAGGTCTACCGCGGTGACAAGCAGGTCCAGAAGATGAAGCGCTACCTGGCCTACATCACGCAGGGCCTCGATCCCGGCTTCGATCACGCCATCCTCCGAGCGAAAGAAGAAGACGAGTTCTTCCGCATCTGCCGCGAGTTCCTCGCCAACGACGAACGGGTGCCGGACCTGCCGCCGGAAGCCTCGAAACGATTCTGCGGATTCGCCGAGCTTCTCCCCGCGCCCAGGATTTGAAGTCACCGCTTCGCCCCAACGACACCAAACCGAGTCCATGTCCCTTCCAGTGCTCCTCCTTCTGCGTCGCCACGGCGCAGCCTCGTGCGTAGCCGGGTGCCCCCGCCCGGAACCTGTTACTCACTCAAGCTCCGCTTTCCTCTCCGAAGCACCTTGGTGCAGCAGCGGAGGGAGCCGCCGTACATGGCGCTGATGTGGAGGTCGTCGACCCGGATGATCTCGAAGCCAAGGGCGGCCCAGGTTTCGACCGCGGCGTCGTCGAGGGCATCGAGCCCGTAGCGTGGGAGGAAGACAGTGGCGCGCCGGTCAGCCGGCTGATTGAGGAGGAGGTTGTTGTAGGTGAGAGTGGGGTAAGCGGGCCCGGGATTTCGGCGCGGCGGACCTGTCTGATCAGGATCCGAAGGGAGTTCGACGGGAGGAGTGCCGGCGAAGAAGGGGATGCGGTGAACTTCGAAGCCGGCCGCGGCGAGGCTTGCAGCGACTTCGTCGAGCGCGGCGGCAAGCTCCCTGCAATGGGCGACCGCTTTCGCCGTCTGGCCGCGCAGGTCGGGCGGACGCATCGTTTTGCCCCCATCTCCTTGCACGCTCTCGACGGCGGGGTGGCCGAAGAACTCGGCCATGCAGGTTTCTTCGAAGGCGGTGACCGAGGAGGGATCCTCCGCGAGGAGGCGGGAGACGAGATCAGCGCCGGCGCCGGAGTCCGCGACGAGGAGGCGGCCGTCGCCGAGGGGCGTGAGCATCATGTCGAGGTGGCCCACCGGCTGGGGAGAGCCGCCCACCACGAGGACAGGGCCGCCGAGTTCGGATTCGAAGCGGCGCGCGACGCGCGAGAGCGGCTCGCCGAGATAGGCCGCGCTCGCGTGGATAGTGTTCTCGCCGATAAAAATGTGGGACTCCGAAGAGACGATGTTGCCGCCTTCGAAGAGGCAGGCAGATTCGACGATCTCGGCAGCAAGGAGGCGGGCGACGGCATCGGCAATTTCGCGGTCGTCGGCGCGCTCGAAGCGGGCAGGAACGAGGAGCCGGAGGCGGCCCCGTTCCCGGTTGTCGCGGGGCGCCAGGACGAGAACGGGA
Organism: Verrucomicrobiia bacterium; assembly: GCA_963580345.1. Taxonomy (GTDB): domain Bacteria; phylum Verrucomicrobiota; class Verrucomicrobiia; order Verrucomicrobiales; family Akkermansiaceae; genus Roseibacillus_B. The sequence goes on from CAUZKZ010000554.1 coordinate 2,113, forward strand.
TCTTGCGGCCAGATCGTGAAGTCGCCGTCGGCACGGAGGTCGGCGAAGTTGACACGATCGGGGTGGCCGAGTTCGAAGGCGTCCCGGTCGTTGGTGAGGAGGTTGATGGAGGTGGCGGCAGGGAGGGCGTTGACAATCTCGGTAATGGAGGCGGCGTTGCGGATCTGGGAGCGACGGGCACTGTTGACGACACAGGCCACTTCGCGGACCGACCCCCCGGTATCGGGGAGGAGCCGAAAGGGATTGGCCTCGGGAGGAGGAAGCGGGGAGTGGCGCGGCCGCTGGAGGAGGACGACAATGCCGCCGGCAATGAGGAGCAGGGCGAGGCCCTGGAGGAGCCTGATCCGCACCAGACCGCCGCAGTTCACGGGGCGTCCTTGCGGAGGCCGCGGCGGCGGCGCGTGCCGGCGAGGAGGAGAGCCCCGCCCGCAACGAGCGACCAGGCGGCCGGTTCGGGCACCACGCCGCCGAGGGCGTAGGAGCCGTTCTCGGCGAAGACGGCCCAGACCCGCCTGTTGCGGCGGTCGATGCCGAAGCGGCCGGCCACCCGCCGGGGAGCCGAATCGGAGAAAAACCGAGCGCCGATGCGCAGCCGGATCAAGGTCGGATCGTTGGGCAGCGGATACCAGACCTGTCTCGTGCGTCGGCCGACGGTGCCTCGCTTGAGAACATGCAGGGAATCTTCGCGGATGCCCAGAGTCCGCAGCTGGCGGCCGCTGTAATTGAAGCGCACGAGAACCCGGCGCTGTCCCGGGAGGATGCCGGTAACGTTGACGCTGGCGAGGGTAGTATCGATGATCTTGAACGCCTCGGGAAAGAAAGGAGATCCAATCGTCGGGGTGCCGAGAAGCGCCAGGTCAGAGAAGCTGGAGGCATCGAACGAACCATCGCTCTGGGAGAGATTCTGGACGATCACCTCACCGTTAACGAGGGGATGGGAGAGGACATCGTCTCCGCTGCCGGCGGGGCCGATCGCGATCGTGGTCGCGCCGACCCTTTCAATGGCCGAGACAGCACCGAAAAGGGCGGCTGCCGCGGCACGATGTGGCAAATGTCCGTATGAAGGGCCTCGTTAGCAGAACGGGTGACGGGCTGCAAGGGGAAATCGGTCGCGGAAATTGCGGACAGGGAGGAGAAATTGTCATCGCCACTCGATTTGCTCCGGTCTCGCCCGCTCATCGGGATCTGAACCAGTCGGCTTGAAAAAGGAGTTTGTTTGCGACCGGCGGCTTGCCAGCGAATCTCTGTTCAGGATGTTTGCGCAGGATTTCATGAGCGATTCTGACTGTGCTCATATTGTAATTCCTTGGCGGTTTTTCGTGATCCGTCAGCAGACCAACCAGGTGGGCCAAAGATATACATGAATACTTCATAAATGTTGTTGGCCTTCACGACATCGAGCCAAATAGCCTTGAATTCGTGAGTGAGGATCACGAAGGGATTGTAGGATTCA
>CAUZKZ010000555.1:0-3553 GCA_963580345.1 Verrucomicrobiia bacterium
CCGACCGCCCGGAAGAATACGGCGGCGATTTTCTTATTCGAGGCGTCCACAATTCGTGCGACCTGCTGCGCTTCGACGAACGAATCGAAGACACCCCGGACCGGATGTTCGCGGAGCGGCCGGAGCTGTTCGCCGATGCCGGCGGACACCGCGTCAAGGTGCAGGTGTGCGCGACCCATCCCGATTTGCCCGCACTCCTGGCCCCTCGGATCCGCACGCAACACGAAAAGTACCGGCCTGCCCGCATCGGCCTTTCGCAGATGGACGGCGGCGGCGCCTGCCGGTGCGAGCGTTGCCTTGAGGCCAACAGACGCGCGGGCGGGGAGGACGTCTACGCCGGCTCCTGGCTCACCCTGGTTAATGAGACCGCCGCGCGGCTTCCGGACCTGGATCTCTGGACCTTCGCATATCTCTGGACGCGCGCGCCCCCGCAGGGCATCCGTCCCCGGGACAACGTGTACATCTGGTATTGCCTTTCCGGAATCGATCACGAACTGTCGACGGACCTGGACGCGCGGTACGCCGAACTTGCGGCGTGGGGCAAGCTCGCGCCTCGTCACATCTTTGTCTGGACCTACGATTTCATCAACAACCAGGTGGAGTTCGGCTACCAGCCTTCGCTGTTTGTCGCCGGCCGCCGCCTCCGGCGCTTTCACAGCATGGGAGTTGAAGGCGTATTCATCCAGGCCGGAGAAAGCTGGTCCACCGGGGCATCGTTCGCCGAACTGCAGTACTACGTGCTCTCGCGCCTGCTATGGGATCCGTACCGGGACGAAGATCAGATCGTCGACGAATTCATGAACGCGTACTACGGCGCTGCCGCACCGTACCTTTCCGCCTACCGGGAACTCAACCGCGCCCTGTTCCTCCTCCACGATCCGGAAACCAACACGGAACTCCGCGCGGGCCAGTCGGGAATCTACGCGGCGATCGGGGACGGGAACGTGGCCCGCCTGGAAGACCTGCTCATCCGGGCGGAGGCGGCGGCCGGCGACAATGTCGTCCGCATGCGGGTAAAGATGCTTCGCCTGCCCATCTGGCACTACCGCCTTATGATGGCCGGCCGCTCGGAATGGATGGCACAGAGCTACGAAGACAGGAACCGCACCCGGCGATGGTATGCGGACGAAAAAGAAATCACGGCCACGGTGGACCGGCTGATGGAATCCGATGCGCACCTGGACACCATCCGCGAATACGTGACTACTCTTTCCTGGGGCGATGTCCGCGGGTTCCGGGAGTCTCCGATCCAAGACTGGCGCGATGCCCTGCAGATTGCCCTGCGTGAACGCGGGATCGAGGCGCCGTGAGAATGAATCCGCCTGGAAACGTCGTCATCGACAGGAAGAAATCATGAACCCGATCATCGAAATCGAAGCCGAGCGGTGCGAGTTGCCGGCCCTGCAACGCTCAGACTATCCCAACCCGGACGCACCGGCCGAGAGCGGGTATCCGCGCGCCGATCCCTTCCTGACGATAACGCCGGACGGGACGCTGTACGCCGCCTACCAGCACCCCTCCGTACCGGTGATCCACGTATCGGACGACGGTGGACGGTCGTGGGATCGGGTGCAGATTGATCGGCCGCCGCCCGGAGGTCCGCACGGCGGCCTGATCGCCTTCGGCGCGGTTGCGGACGCAACCCTCGTACTTCTCTACAGCGATGCCGTGCCGAAGTACGTCAAAGGTGTGCGCGAGGAAGTCGACTTCGCCAACCACTTTGCCCGGTCCGAAGACGGCGGCGCGACCTGGGACCGGCTGCACACGGCGGACGCCGGCGGCCCGGACCACCGCATCCATGGATTGGGAAATATTTCCATGCTTCGGGACGGCACCGTCATCGTCACTGCCACCGTGGTTCGCCCCCCGCTGCCGCCCGAGGGGTTGAACCTCGCGGATCACATCTGGCGATCGAACGACGGCGGCCGAACGTTTTCCCTGGGAGCGCCCATCGGAGATCACACGGCGGAAACGCACATCCTGCCCCTCCCTTCGGGCCGCCTGCTGGCCGCGATCCGAACCGTTTACGCGGACTACGAACACCCTCGCAACAAGCGCTCCGCCATCGCGGTATCGGATGACCAGGGGAATACATGGAGCGAACCCCGCCTGATCACGCAGGACATCGGGGATTGTCCGGGGGAGTTCGTGCTGCTGCCCGACGGTCGCCTGGTGTTTCTCTATTGCCATCGCTATCCGCCGGGTCCCGGCATTTATGCCCGCGTATCGGAGGACGAGGGAGAAACCTGGAGTGCCGGGCGGTTCGCCGTACGCGTGCTTCGGGATGACCAGTGCGGGGTCTACCCCGCCAGCGTTCTTCTCCACGACGGCGTCATTCTCACGATCTCGGGCAGCCACGTCGGCGTGCCCCTGCAGGCCATCCGGTGGCGCGTTCCCGGCTGATCAATTTCGCGAACCGGGGCTACTTGTATTGATCTGTCGGACACCACACTGCATGATGAGATGTCGCTCACCGAATTGATACTCGCCCACGACCGGACCTCGAAACCATGAATCACCAGGCCGCCAACCCGGACACCTACCGCTTCATCCTTCAGCAGGACGCTCCCGAGCCGCTGGTGCGCGCGGAGGTGGAGGAGGTCACGCCCGAGATCCTGATCGAGCATTCAATCCGTCAGTTCGAGCACCTGCCCATCGACGTGTACGGGTCCGACGCCAACCACGCCGGAGGAACGTACTACCGCAGCGATGTCGCCGAGCGCATGCTCACGCGCCCGCAGTCCTTTCGCGGGCGCGATCACGTGCGAATGGCCGAGCGGTTGCAGAAGCTCTTCGATTCGGGGACCGATCCGCTGGAGATCTACTGCGCCGCCTGCCACGAGGCCGGCAAGGATTACATGATCCAGCTTCGCATGAACGATCTCCACGACGTGGTCGGCGACTTCTGCAATATCGATGCCCCGAACCGCGGACCGGAAGACGTCGCCGGCGAACCGTACTATTACACGTCGGGATGGAAAGCCGATCACCCCGAATGCCTGCTGGGAGATCCGACAGACGGGACACCGCGCAATTCGTACCGGGGCTGGGAACGCCACGCCCTGAACTATGCGCTCGGAAAAGTGCGGCAATACATTTACGGCATGGCCGAGGAGCTGATCACCCGCTACGACCTCGATATTTTCGAGATGGATTTCATCCGCTTCACCTTCTACTTTCGCCAGGCCGAGGCGTACGGGCAGCGTCATGTCCTGACAGAGCTTGTGCGCCGGATTCGCGGGCTCTGCGAGGAGACCGGGAAGCGGCGCGGCCGCCCGGTCCGTCTTTCCGCGAGGGTACCGGAAACGCTGGAACTGGGACTCCGGGCGGGAATCGACACCGGTGAATGGCTGAAGGAGGGACTTCTCGACATGGTGACGATCGGCGGCGGCTACTGCCCGTTCGGCACGCCGTGGGAAGAGGTCGGCGATCCCGCGAAGGCCGCGGGGATACCCCACTTCGCCTGCCTGAACCACGGCAACTTCGCCAAGGACACGCGCCGGATCCACGCAGCGGCGCACCGCGCGATGGAATCGGGCGTTGCGGGGTTCAA
>CAUZKZ010000556.1:0-3533 GCA_963580345.1 Verrucomicrobiia bacterium
CCACGCCGCTGCGAACTGAAGAACGCGCCCTCCTGATGACGAAGGTTCCCCTCTACGCCTCGCTTCCCGATGAGCGGCGGGACAAGCTGGACGGAACGATGCAGGTTTTCCTGCGCGAGATGTCCTTCGAGGCCTGCGGCGTGCCGGAAATCACCGGGGAAATGCGCCTCGTGATTGCTTCGCAGGCCTGCCTCCTCCTCCTCGAAAGCGGATACGACGACTTCGGACATCTGCGCAGCATCCTGATCTATCCCGACGCCTATGTCGTGAAGGACGAGTTTGGAATGGAAGACGTGCGGTTGGGCGAAAGCTGGGATACGGGCAGCGTGGTGCTTTCGTGGCAGAGCGTGAGACAGGGGACCCGCAATCCGGAAGACGGATTGAACGTGGTCTTGCACGAATTTGCGCACCAGATCGACCAGGTGGACGGGGAAGCGGACGGCCTGCCGATCCTGAAGCGGAGGGGAGACTACCGGGCCTGGAGCGAGGCCTTCGGCGCGTCCTACGATTTGCTCTGCGAACGAGTGAACCGCGGGGAGCGAACCGTGCTCGATGACTACGGGGCCACCAATCCGGCGGAATTCTTCGCGGTCGCGACGGAGACCTTCTTCGAGAAACCCGACCAACTCGACCGCGAGCACCCCGACGTCTACGAGGAACTGGAGCGCTTCTACGGACTGAGCCCCCTCAGCTGGAAGCGCTAGCAGGTCGTTGAGAGAGAGATTTGGAGATCCCCACTTGATTTATTTAAGAAAACTTAATAATCTTGCTGGCGCTGATTATGAGCACCCCGAACCGAACCTTTGAGACTGATCCTTTTGCCGAGCCTCTGTCGCCGCTTCCTGCCGCCCCGGAGGGAGATGGTGCGAAGCCGAAGAAGCCGGAAGCAGTGGAGCCGCAGGCGGGGGCGATGGAGCCCGAGGTGGAACTGCCGGCGGAGGAGGAGTTGGTCTCGTTCACGGCGGTTGAGACCGAGTTAGAACTGAGCGGGGGGCGGGACGCCACGCTTCCCCGCTGGAAGTTCTGGAGGCGGCCCAGCCGTCGCGACCAGCAACTGGAGACCTTGCGGCAGGGCGCCTCGGAAATGGTGGGGTTGATGCGTTCGATCCGGGATCACCTGGAGTTGGAGCGGGGGGAGCGGCAAGGACTGCACGAGACCCTGAGCCCGCTGCCAGTGGCGGTAGAGAGTCTCCGGTCCATCAGCGAGCACCAGGCCGATACAGGCCGGGTGCTGGGAGAATTGCGCACCACGATCGAGCGCCGGGCGCAGAAGGACGCGATTCTCTTGAATTCCCTGAACCGAATCGGCGACACGATGTCGAATGTGGACGAGACGTTTGGGCAGATGGACCAGACCCTCTCGGGACTCAACCAGTCCAACCAGCGCAGCGTGGAGACGATGCAGAAGCTGGGAGAAAGGGTGACGGATTCAGACCGGTTCATGAACGAGACCTTTGCGCGTCTGCGTGACTCGGAGCGAGAATTCACGGATCACGTTTCGAAGGCATCCCGGCGGAGCAGCTTCGCGATGTTGGCGGTGTGCAGTATTCTCCTTCTCGCCGTGATGGCGGTCGGATTCATGTTCAAGGAGAACCGCGAATTGCTCTTTGCAGTGCAGAATAACGGAGCGCTGGTGGTGCAGGTGCCCAGCAGGTCACCGGAGGCAATTGCGATTTTGGAGGAGCTCAAGCAGGTCGATGACGGAATCGACGAGCCCGATCGTGAGATGGTGAGGGCGGGTGCGGCGGCCCCACAGCTCTCATCCCATGAGCCTCTGCCGGCTTCCTTCGTGCAAGGTCGAGCCCCACGAGGTGATCGTTGAGACGCCGGCTCCGACTGCGGAAGGTGAGGCCGGCGCGTACCTGTTGGCGGAGGACCCGGAGGACCCCTTGCTGTCCGTGAACAAGCTTCCGCGGCGCGAATGAGATTGGGCTTTGCATAACCCGGATCTCCGCACTAGACCCTCCACCCATGAGTGACAAGCCGCTGATTGGGAAGACGGGTGTCGTGTTCGGGGTTGCGAACAAGCGCAGCATCGCCTGGGCGATTGCGAGGGCGTGGGCGGAAGCCGGGGCGACCCTCATCTTCAACTACCAGGGCGAGCGCCTGAAGGCCAACCTGGAGGAGTTGACGGGCACCTTCGGGGTGGACACCCCGATGTATCCCTGCGACGTGTCGAGCGACGAGGAGATGGACCAATTTTTTGGTAAAGTGGAGACGCATGCGCCCAGGATCGACATGCTCCTGCACTCGGTGGCCTACGCCCCGAGAGAGTCGCTGGAAGGGGACTTTCTGAGCACGACACGCGAAGCCTACGCGACCGCTCACGACATCAGCGCCTACTCGCTGGTGGCGCTCTGCCAGCGGGCTGCACCCATGATGACGGCAGGGGGGAGCGTGATCGCGATGAGCTATTACGGCGCCGAGAAGGTGGTCCCGCACTACAATGTGATGGGCGTGGCGAAGGCTAGCCTGGAGGCTTCGACGCGCTATCTGGCTTATGATCTTGGGAAGAAGGGGATTCGCGTCAACTGCATCAGCGCCGGACCGGTGCAGACCCTTGCGGCCCGTGGAATCGCGGGATTCACCAGCATGATGAAGCACTACCAGGAGAAGGCTCCGCTGGGCCGCTCGTGCACCACCGACGAGCTTGGCGCCACCGGGGTGTTCCTGGCGGGAGACGGGGCGGCGGGAATGACGGGCCAGGTTCTTTATGTCGATGGGGGCTACGAGATCATGGGAATGTAGCCGGCCCGCCTCATCGGGGGTGGCGGCGAAATTGATCGACGCCGCCGGGAGCGGCGTGGAATGGTGGGAGGAGCCTGTATCCCTCGCCGGAACTTCAGAAAGGAGATAGCAACTGTGTGGTACTACGCCAAGAACGGCCAACAGGCGGGCCCCGTGTCGCAGGAAGACCTGATGGCCCTGCTGCGGGACCGGGTTCTCACGCAGGACACGAGGGTGTGGCGGGAGGGCATGGGGCAATGGACGCCGGCCAGGCAAGTGCAGGAACTGATGCAGGTGATGATACCGGCGGGGATGGTGCCGCAACCAGCCCCGGGAATGCCCTATGTGCAGCCACCGGCCACCAACACGATGGCCCTGACCAGCATGATCCTGGGGATTTGCGGACTGGTGGTGGCCTGGATTTTTGCCGCGATTCCGGCCGTGATTTGCGGACACATTGCGCGGAGGCAGATTCGGCAGGCGGCTGGCCTGCAGACGGGGGACGGCATGGCGCTGGCGGGTCTCATCACGGGATACCTCGTCCTCATCCTGACTGCGCTCATGATCGTGGGCGTTGTCATCTTTTTAATCTGGGCGATGGAAGCGGCCTCCTCGGCCGCGCCGTCTGTGCCGCTGACGCCCGGCCCTCCGGGGCCTGGTCCCTCCACGTTGCCCTCTCCCGCCGCCCCCTAGCGGCACGTGTGCGATGTCCTGGTACTACGCGAAGCAAGGCAAGCAGGAGGGACCGATTGAGCAGATTGCGCTCCAGTCCCTGATACAGACCGGCCAGGTGGCACCGGGCGACC
>CAUZKZ010000557.1:0-3523 GCA_963580345.1 Verrucomicrobiia bacterium
ACTCCAACGACGACGGCGCCGCCGACAAGACCACCATTCTCTTCACCACCAACAAACCACAACACAGCCAATTGCAGATCGCCTCTCCGCGCTGGCGCCTCGACAACAGCATCCACTTCAACAATGGCATCGATGGCAAGGAGATCCGGCCCGCTGGCGCTCCCGAAAAGGTCGTCGCATACCGGGGCTTCAACCTCGCCTACGATCCACGCACCAAATCGTTGCGGAAGGAATCGGGCGTGGGCCAGTTCGGCGCCACTCTCGACGAGTTCGGCCGCCTCATGTTCTGCAGCAATCGCAACCCCGCCATGCTCTCGGTTCTGCCCCTGGCCATCGTGGATCGCAACCCCTTCGCCGGCTTCTCCTCGACCCACGAAAACATCCAGCCATCCGCGGCCCGCATCTTTCCGGTCGAGTTAAGTCACACCACTTCCATCGCCCACGCCGGCACGCACACCTCGGCCTGCGGCCTGGCAGTCTACGGCGGGAACTGGATGCCCGGATTGCGCGGGAATCTCTTCGTCTGCGATCCCACTGCTCAGCTGGTCACCCGCAATCGCCTCGTCCCAAACGGCGCCAGCCTGCATGCGAAGCGCATAGGCGAGCGGCGCGACTTCCTGGTCTCGGGCGACGAGTGGTGCCGCCCCGTCAATCTGCGCAACGGCCCCGACGGTGCCCTCTACATCTGCGACCTCTACCGCCGCTTCATCGATCACGCCATCTACTTCCCGGACGAGTTCTCCAAGTCGAATTACATGCGCACCGGGTTCGATCACGGACGCATCTGGCGCCTGGCTCCCACGGGAGCCAAGCCTCGCAAGACCGAGCCCCTGCCCGACCAGTCGTCCAGGCTGGTCGACGAGCTCGCCAGCGAGAATTCCTGGCGGCGCCTCAACGCGCAGCGGCTCCTCGTCTCGCGCGCCGATCGCTCGACCATTCCGACCCTCGGCAAGCTTCTGAAAGAGTCGAGTTCGGCGCTCGCGCGCCTCCACGCGATGTGGACCCTGCAGGGAATCCACGAACGCACCGGTGCGGCCCTGAGCGCCGAGGAGGTCATCCGTGCCACGAAGGACGCGAACCCCGGAGTAGTCGAGAACGCCGTCACCCTGGCGGCCCAGAGAGCGGATGTAGATCTGGGCCGGGACGGTCATGTCTCCCGCCTTCTCCGCCACGAGGACGCTCGCGTCCGCGCGCTTACGGCCGCCCTGCACGGAGACCACGCCGAAGCCGGCGAACTCGCGACCCTGATCAGAAACGACGAAGCAGGTCCCTGGGCCCGGCGTGCCGTCCTGAGCATCTCACCTTCGACACCTGGCGCAGTCCTCGCGGAGGTTCTTGCCGATCCCGGCGACGATCTTGCGCGCGAGGTCCTGGTGGAGTTCACCGCGGCTGCAGCCGCCCGGGGGGAGCCCGCTGAGCTGGCTGCCCCCCTCGAGGCCGTGGCCAAACTCCCGGCTCCTCAGCAGACGGCCGTGGTCCTCGGACTGGCGCAAGGCCTCCCCCGCGGGCGCCACAAGTCGCTGGCCTCCTTTCTTTCCAAGCCCCCCGAATCGCTCGCCCACAAACTAAAAGGAACGGAGGAGGTCCTTCGGGCGGCACGGAGAAGGGCGGCCGATCCGGATCGACCCTCCGCCGAACGAATCGCCGCGCTCGCACTCGTGCAGCAGGATCTCTTTCCGCTGGCGGAGAAGATGATCGCACCGGGGCAGCCTCCGGAAATCCAGGCCGCTGCCTGCCGTACCCTCGCCCGCCTCGATCGCAATGCGGTGGCCGACTTCTTCTTTGCCCGTTGGAACACGCTCGCTCCCGTCCCGCGTCGGGAGGCCCTCCGCCTGCTCACCGGCAACAGCGGGACGACTGTGCGCCTGATGAAGAAGATGAAAGCCGGAGAGATTTCCAAGTCGCTCATGCCCTCCATGAGTCGGTGGAGTCTGAGTCGCTCCGGCAGCGCGGAGATCAAGGCCCTCGCCCTCGAGTTATTCGGAAAGACGGAGACCAACCGCGCCAAGGTCATCTCAGCCTACCAGGCGGCGCTCAAACCCGGAGAGGCGAGTCGCGGCAAGACGGTCTTCGAGAAAGCGGGCTGCGCCGTCTGTCATTCCAGTGGCGCTTCGCTTCCGTCAGTCGGTCCCGACATTCGCGACGCGCACATCAAACCTCAGGAAGCGCTGCTCTCCGACATCCTCGATCCCAATCGCGTGGTGGAGGAACGCTGGACGGTCTATTCCATCGCGACGATCTCAGGAGACGAGACCGCGGGCATCATCACGAGCGAATCGGCCACTACGTTGGAGGTGACGCTGGCCACGGGCGAACGCCAGTCCATCCCGCGCACACAGATCGCTTCTCTCTCCTCAAGCGGGCGCTCCCTCATGCCCGAAGGGCTGGAAGCCTCCATCTCCAAAGAGGAGATGTCCGATCTAATCGCCTACCTGAAGAGAAAGTAGCCAAGCCATTCGGCGCTCGAAGAGTGCCTCCTACTTTCGCGAGACCCTGATGAGTTCACCGCCTCCCTCTTCCAGGTCGACCGCCACCTGAATCCCCGGACCAGCACCTCCTCGCCCTCCAGCTGCACCCAGGAATCCGCGGGGGCCTTGGCACATCCCGCCGGCACGCCGTGATGGCGTCACTGCCGCCTCAACCGAATGACCAGCATCGTGTGGTAGCGGAAGGGCGGGACCTCGATTGTCGCCTTTCCGTCGGTCTGTGTTGCTAAAACTTCTGACTGCACGACCATTTGCGGTTCTTCGTAGTGATACGGACGACAGGCCTGGACGGTCACTAATCCGGCTTCGGTGGTGTCGATCGTGGCAGTCGCTCCCTGGAGCAACGTCGGTTCGTCCGCCCACGCGTAGTCGACCGTTTTTGTTGGTGGGATTCGGACCAGGTGTACGATGATGTCGCGGCCTTTCTTGGTCTCGCGTTCGTACACGAGCCGTTTCCACCAGAGTTCCTCGGCGGATTTCACTGCAATCAGTTTCTGCGCTGCGTCTGGGGGAATTGCCTTGATGTCTCGCGCCCAGATGAAGCGCGAGTAGCGGGTCATGAACTGAAAGCCGGGCCGTTGGCTGGGAACAAAGGACGAGGCCAGGTGCGACTGCGTGGCGATTAGTTGCGACAACACGTGGTTCCATGCAGGCCAGCCCCATTTCGACGGACCCGGTTCCTGGATATTCACACCCACGTTGGCGTACCCGATGATGTGGTTGGATTTGTATTTCTGAACGTAGTGATCACGGCTGCGCAAGCGATCGGAAAGGAGTTTGGCGTATTCGTGCCCCGCGAAGCCAGAGTGCTCGTCCAGCAGCATCACGTTACGCGCATCGGTGGCGGCCCGGACGTTGTCGTCGAGCGGATCGCCTTTCACACCGGAACCGAGCCAAATCGTAATGCCGTTGCGCTTTGCGAACTCGCCGGTTGCTCCTTCCAGTCCCCAGTTGAGCCAGGTGCCGAAGTTCGGGTTATCGCGTTTGAGGATCTGATTGAAAAGACGGTGGTTGCGAACTCCGAGAGCGACATAATC
>CAUZKZ010000558.1:0-3517 GCA_963580345.1 Verrucomicrobiia bacterium
CGACGATCGATGAGTTTATCGATTCGCTCGCTGGGGAGAACCGCCCATACTTGCAGAGCTTGGTGACAGAGAATTTCCAGACCTTTGAGATTCCGAAATCCTAATGCCGAGAAGTATAGTTGGTGCTGGTGCGCGGATCGGCTCCCGCCCTTCCCGCCAGGATGGGAACTGCCAGCAGTGCCAGAGTGGCAAGATGACTGGTTGAGAATTCCTTTATCACGCTTCGAGAAGTCTGGTGATGCGTCCGGGGTCCGGTCAAGGTTAGAAAGGCAGCGACCGTGCTTTCGGTTCCCGGCCAAACCAGACGGATCCGTTCCCGGGGAGTGTCGGCTCGACTTCTCGCCGCCCCCGGGGAACACTCCGCCCCGTGCCCACGGCTCGGCAATTATGGCTCTTTCCCCCGCCCAAGCCGCTGAATGAGCGGCTCGGTCCGGAATTCTTCCGCGGCATTCCACGCCGGCCGGGTGTCTACTTCTTTTTCAACGAGGACGGCCTCCTCCTCTATGTCGGGAAGGCCAAGGCCCTGCGCGACCGCCTCAACAGCTACCGCTACGTCCATCCCGACCGCGACTCCCGCAAAACCTGGCGGCTCGTCAACGAAGTGCGCCGCATCGAGTGGCAGGTCTGCGCCTCGCACCGGGAGGCCCTCCTGCGTGAGAGCCAGTTGCTCCGCGAACACCGCCCGCGCTTCAATCGCGCCAATGTCTGGCCCTGGTCCGCCGTCTACATCGGCCTGCGCGAAGACGACGGGACACTGCACTTCCAGGTCAGCCGCGAACTGACGGACGGATACGAGTGGTTCGGCGCCTTCAAGGCCTTCGCCATCTACGCCTTCAGCGCTCTCCAACGCACCGTGCGCTACGTCGCCGATCCCGCCCATGCCCCGCTCGGCTGGTTCGACTGGGACTGCGGACGCTCCTTCGAAGTTGCCTCCGATTGCCTCTCCCTCGATGCCTTGCGTGACTTCCTCCACGGACGCTCCAACCACTTTCTCGTGGAAATCGAGACCGCCCGCGCCGCCGACTGCACCGGCGAACTGGCCCGCCAGAACCTCGTCCTCAACGACCTGGTCCTCCTCGAGGAGTTCTACGAGAAAGGCCCCCGCCGCAACCGCATGATCAAGGCCCGCGAGGAACTCGTCTCGCCGGAAGAACTCGTCGACTGGCTGGCCGTCAAATCAGCCTGAGCGCAGGCACGCCCGCCGGGTACCTGAGGGCGGTTCCTCTACTGATCCTCCAGGGTGGCCCCACGAGTGGAGGCCGCGAACTCGCGGATCTCGTCCCGGTGCGGAATCGCATCCTGCGTCCCCGCCCGGAGGGTGGCGAGCGCCGCTGCGGCATTCGCAAACTCGACCGCCGCGCCGAGCGGAGTGCCCTCGCTGTGCGCCACTGCAAAGGCCCCCGCAAAGGTGTCACCCGCGCCCACCGTATCGACCGGGATCACGGCTGGAGGCCTGACCTCGAAGCAGCCCTCCCGCCCCGCGATCACCAGGGTCGGATCGGCGCCACGCGTCACGATCAGGATCGCGCACTTCGCCTCGGCAAGAACCGCTTCGCTCTCCGGGCCCAGCGCCGCGACGTCCCTTCCGGTCAGGGAACGCGCTTCGCTCTCATTGAGGATGAGCACATCGGCGGGCACCCCTGCTTCGCGAAAGGTATCCAGCCACGGCGAAGGATTGAGAATCACCGCAACTCCCCCGGCGTGGGCCATCTGCGCCGCGCGCTTCACCACCCCGAGCGGACATTCCAGTTGAAGGAGCAGGGCCGCCGCCCCCTCAATCAGCGCAGCCCCTTCTTTCAGGTGTGTCTCGCCCAGACAGTGGTTCGCTCCCGGATTGACCACGATCGAGTTCTCCCCGGCATCGTCCACCGCAATCACGGCCGAACCCGTCGGCTCTCCGAGCACGGTCACCACCCCGGCGCTGTCGATCCCCTCCGCCCCAAGATATTCAAGGTAGCGAGCCCCGTGGTCGTCACCGCCCACGCAACCGATCAGGCGCACCCGTCCTCCCGCCCGGGCCGCCGCCACGGCCTGGTTGGCGCCCTTGCCGCCGAAGGACGTCGTCACGCTCCGCGCCGTCACGGTCTCCCCCGGGGCCGGAAGGTGCGCCACGCGCAGGGTGTGATCCACGTTCAAGGAACCCACCACCGTGATCGCGGGGAGGGCGATCTCACTCATGGCTTCGATGAAGGCTCGCTTCGCGGCGCAACGGGAACCCGGCGCACCTCAAAGTGTCGGTGCGGCCTGGTCGATTTGGTGACTTCGAAGGCAGGCCTTTCTCCGAAGGCGGCAGCCAGGTCGTCCAGAGATTTCCGGGCCACCGGCCGGGCATGACCGAGAAGCAGGTAGCGAAGCTGCAGCGGCTCGCCGCGCTTGAGGAGGAAGGCCTCCTTCAACCCGAAGGAGGCGCCCATCCAGCCATCTTCGCGGAGGTGCCAATAGGTCGGATATCGCGGATTCGAGGGATGATCGAAGTAGGTAATCCCTTCCTGGACCTTCTTCTCCGGCGAATGCGGGCCCGAGTAATCGATCCAGCGCGCCCGCTTACCGAATATCTCCTTCTCGCCCGTCCGCCCCTCGCTGTCGGATATCACGCCGCCCCCGAAGTGCCCCGAGAATTCCTTCGCCATCCGGACCGCGAGAAACCCGAAGTTGGTTTTCCCCAACTCCAGGGTCTCACCGGCCGGCACGAACCGCGACTGCAGCTCCAGTTGGCAGCCCAACTGCGAGTCCTCCACGAAAGCCGCCACCAGTTCCTGCTCCATCAACTCACGGCCCTCCCCGTCATACCAAGCGAGGCGCACCGCCATGACAGCCTCCTTTTCGCCATCTCCATAAACCAGCCATTGCTTCTGGCGAATGCGGGCCTCGGTCCCGTCCGTCCAAAAGTTGTTTCCCGCCACATCGGCATGCGCAAACCAAATCGAGCGATGATGATCATGATCCGGCGCGCCGGGATGCCCCATGCGCGTCAGCGACGTTCCCAGCGGACTCTTGAAGGGATAAAAAAACGGACGCGGATACCCGGGTCCAAAGTGCCATCCCAACCGCTCGATGTCTCCAATCACGAAAGACGCCCGGTTTCCAGGTTGCGGCACCACGCGACACTCGGGGGCGCCGTGAAGAGAACCCGCTGAGACGAGCAGTAACCCGATCATCGTGAAGGCTGCCTTCCTTCCCTGACCCCCAGGCTCTCTCGCACACGTCTTCATCGTTCCCCTCCTGCCATTCATTTCCAGACAGACCCGGTTCGCTTGCCGCACCCGTTCTGATCGTTTCCTCGACCCGCTCTGCCGCACCGTAAACCGCCTCTTCAAGGTGAGCCGGCAGCGGCAGGCCAGGGGCCGCGAACCGTATATTACGCGCCCCTGCAGCCGATCGATCGGGAAATTCGCTCCAGGGTGCAGGACAAAAATATGAGGAAGAGCCGCGGGATCCCTTTTTATTTGACCTTGTAAATGTCTAGCATACTAGACATGATCGGGGGCATGGCTGCAAATTCGAACCAATCCAACCT
>CAUZKZ010000559.1:0-3515 GCA_963580345.1 Verrucomicrobiia bacterium
TCTCCTTTTCGTTCCAGGCGAATCGGAATGAACTGCGAGTCGGTCTCCAGGCTCTCGTCCGTGGGAGAAAGGTGGGTCCGGACTCGCAATCGAATTCCCACCCCGATGAGACTCGCCCCGTTCGCTTTCTTCTTCCTGATTCTCCCTCCCGTTTCCCACGCCCAGGGGCATTCCCTTCACGCCGGGCCGCCAAAATCGACATCTCCCCGCCCGAGTTTCCCGTCATTCGGAACGGGGGCTTCCTCCAGGCCATCGACAACATGGTCCTCGATCCACTCCATGCACGCTCCATCGTCCTGCACGAAAAAAAGTCGGACCCGCGGATTGCGAACGCGATTATCGACAGCTGCATGATTCCGCGCACCATGTGCGATGTCATCGAGCAGAACGTCACCGCGGAGACCGGGATCAAAAGCGATCATATCCTGATCGCCGCCACGCACACTCACAACGCTCCGAGCGCGATGCACTACTGTCTCGGAACCCAGGCCGATCCGAAGTACTCGCAGTTTCTGCCACCGAATGTTGTGGAATCCGTCGTAAGGGCCAATGAAGCCGTGCAACCGGCCCGGGCGGGCTGGGCCGTATTCGACGGCAATGAGCGCGATGAACTCCTCGGCGGGAAAACCGCCCTTCCCTTGCCCACCTGGTCACACCTCGTCCTGGTGCGGAACCAGGACGAGGCCGTCATCTATCTCAACGGGGCCCTGGAAGCCGCGGGCAAGCTCGTTCCCACCCACCAGATGTCTCCCGACGCTTTCCTCGGCGGGCGCTCCGACAACTTCGCCAACCTGGAGGGCCGCCTCGACGAAGTCGCCCTCTTCGACCGCGCCCTCAGCGCCGAGGAGGTGAAGCGGCAGTTCGAAGCCTCCGGCAAATTGTAGGGCGGCCGCTCCGGCTGCCGAGGATTGTCACCACCCCGCCAAATTGTAGGGCGGCCGCTCCGGCTGCCGAGGAGATGAGCGTCACCACCCCGCCTGCCGATGAGTGTCACCGCTCCGGCTGCCGATGAGTGTCACCACCCGGCTGCCATCTCAGTGCCATAACGCGACGATCTCGGCGCGCAAGGCACTACAACGGCCGCAACACGGCCCGGCAGGGGGCCCCATCCGCTCCCTTGATCTTGAGGGGGAGACAGATCATCTCGTAGTTCCCGGGCTCGACCTCCTTGAGCCACAAGCCCTCGATCACCCAGATCCCGGCTCCCAGCATGACCTGGTGCACCTCCACGCCATCCTTCTCCCAACCTCCAATGCTGAGGTAGTCGACGCCCACCGTCATGACCCCGGCCTCTGCCAGGACTCTGCCGGCGGCCTCGCCGATTGAAACGAAGTTCTTGTCGAAGGTGGGAGCCATGTCCCAGCTTTTCGTCGTGTTCCGGGTCTTGAAAATGATCCGCTCCCCGCGTTGCAGGTCCAGCCCTGCCAGGTCGGCCGGCATGATCTGGTCCTCCGCATCCATCTCGATCACCCGGCACGGACCAATGGTGGCCTCCAGCGGCATCTGGTCCATCCCGATTCCGCCCGGCACAAAGTGACACATGGCATCCATGTGGGTGGAGGTATGCGCGCTCATCTCCAGTTTGGTCAGATTGCACGGCTTGCCGTCGACCCCCAACTCGAAGTGACGGAATATCTTGCACTCCGGATCGCCCTCCCAGTGCACCATCTCATTTTCCAACGGAACCGTGACATCAATCCATTGCGTGCTCATCGCGGCGGGTTCTGGCACAGGCGAACACCGCGGTAAAGAGCGATTCGAGGCACTTTACCGAAACGAGCAGGTCCGATAGGACTTATAGGTCCTATGCCATGCGCCTTCCTTTCCATCCGAATCCCCTCCGTCCCCTCATGAACCTCCTCCGGCTCACCCTTGTCTCTCTTGCCTCTTGCTTCTTGCCTCTTTCTTCGGCGGCTGCGCCGCCAAACATCCTTTTCATCCTCGCCGACGACCTGGGATACGGCGACGTGGGCTGCTACAACCCCGAGAGCAAGGTTCCCACGCCCCACCTCGACCGGCTCGCGAAGGAAGGCCTCCTTTTTACCGATGCCCACAGTCCTTCCACGGTGTGCACCCCCACCCGCTACAGCATCATGACGGGCCGCATGGCCTTTCGGCTGAACTACCGCGGGGTCTTCACCGGAGTGGGCGGCCCCGGCCTGATCGAGAAAGACCGCCTCACTCTGCCCGGCATGCTGCACGAAAAGGGGTACACCACCGCCCTGTTCGGAAAATGGCACATCGGCATGACCTTCTTCGACAAGGAAGGCCGGCCCATCAACCAGAACGGGTTGGAGGCCGTGAAGCGCGTCGATTACACCCGCGCCGTTCCCGACGCCCCGATTCACCGCGGCTTCGATCACTTCTTCGGCACGGTGTGCTGCCCGACCACCGACTGGCTCTACGCCTACATGGACGGGGACCGCATCCCGGTCCCGCCCACCCAACGGGTCGACAAGAGCACCCTCCCGAAGCACGAGTGGTCCTTCGATTGCCGGCCGGGGATGGTCGCGCCCGGCTTCGACCTCGAGGAGGTCGACATGGTCTTCCTCGAAAAGAGCCTCCAGTTCCTCGACGCCCACGCCAAGAAGATCCCGAAGAAACCGTTCTTCCTCTTCCACTCCCTGCAGGCCGTGCATCTCCCCTCCTTCCCGGGCAAGGACTTCAGAGGAAAAACCTCCGCGGGGCCGCACGGCGACTTCATTTTCGAGTTCGACCACGTGGTCGGAAAGCTCCTCAGGAAACTCGACGAACTCGATCTCGCCAAAGACACCCTCGTGATCGTCTCCAGCGACAACGGACCCGAAGTGGGCACCGTGATCAACATGCGCGAGAAGCACGAACACAACGGGGCCCGGCCGTGGCGCGGCGTGAAACGCGACAACTGGGAGGGCGGCCACCGCGTCCCGATGGTGGCGCGCTGGCCCGGCAAGATCAAGGCGGGCACCACCACCGACCAAACCACCTGCCTGACCGACCTGATGGCGACTTGCGCCGCGATCGTGGACGCCAAGCTCCCCAACGACGCCGCCGAGGACAGCTTCAACATCCTCCCCGTCCTGCTGGGCGAAGCGAAGGAGCCCGTGCGCGACTTCACCCTCCATCAAACCGTCAGCCTCGCCCTCGCCATCCGCCAGGACAACTGGAAGTACCTCGATCACAAGGGCTCCGGCGGCAACAACTACGGACGCGGGAAGCTGAAGCAGTATGCCCTCCCCGAGAAAACCCCCGACGCCCCGGGCCAGCTCTACGACCTCTCCAGGGACCCCGGCAAAACCAACAATCTCTACAACCAGCACCCCGAGATCGTGAAGAAGCTCAAGGCGAAGCTGGAGGAGTATAAAAAGTCTGGCCGCAGCGCCCCGTTGTAGGACAGCCCGGCTTCGCTGCGCCACCCGACGGCAAGCGGAGCGCTTGCCCATTCGCGTCAATCTAGCGTCGGAACTGATTGGTTATCAGTGAGATAAAAGTGAAGAAAAGCCAACTTTCAGGTTGACCTACTGAGCGAGTCGGCA
>CAUZKZ010000560.1:0-3503 GCA_963580345.1 Verrucomicrobiia bacterium
TGATTTTCTCCGGCATTCTCGAGCAGCGTCCCAACGTCAAATTCGTCCTCGGTGAAGGAGGACTCGGATGGATTCCGTATATGCTCGAACGCATGGACCACGAGCATCACAAGTACTACGACAAAACCCAGGATCATCGTCTTGAGATGCTGCCTAGCGAGATCTTTCGTCGACAGGTCTTCGTCACCTACGAAGAAGAGACGATCGGCGTCAAGCTGATTCCCGAAATCGGAGCGGGCAACGTCATGTGGGCTTCGGATTACCCGCATGGTGACAGCACTTGGCCGCATTCGCGCAAAGCCCTCCAAGACTCCCCCCTGGCGTCATTGGGAGAGGATGTGCTCCAGAAGGTGATTTTCGACAACGCCGCCGCCGTCTACGGTGTCGGCTGAATGGACGTGACCGACTCCCGGGGACGGTCATCCGCGCAGAGTCTAAACGCTGAGACGGAGACTCGAATAGGGTCCAATCAATGGAGGGCGCAATGAACGGAGTCCGCGTGCTCGAAGTGGCCGAGCATGAAGGCCATCTACCCGATCCTGGCGATCGAGCCGGCACGCCGAAGCCGAAAGGCGAAGGGGCGGAAGCAAGAGTAAACGACCCGCGATAGAAGACCCGCTCAGAACCTGCGTGTGCCGGCCACGATCTCGGAGTAGAGAGCCTGGTCGAGCGGGACGAAGCGTTCCGCGTCGTCGTCGCGGAAGAAGAGGGGGTCCTCGATGCCGGTCGGGTCGAACCCCTCGGTCTGCAGGCGCAGCTTGCGATTCTTGAAATTGCCGGTCACGTCCATGGAGCTGGCGACGCGGATGAAGAGGGGTCGTGCGTAGACCGGCAGGTTCTTCTTCGCATGAGAGAGGAAGGCCTGGGGATCGAAGTTGGCGCCATCCTCCGGAACCACGAGTGCCATGCCGGCGCGCCCGTCCGCGCCGGGTACGAGAACGCCGTAAACGCCTGTTTCGTGCACCCCGGGTGCCGAGTTCAAGAGATGCTCCACCTCTAGCGTCGCGACGTTCTCACCCTTCCAGCGAAAGGTGTCGCCGATCCGATCCACGAAGTAGTAGTAGGACGCGCGGTCCCGTCGCAGGAGATCACCCGTCCGCAGGTAGAGATCCCCCTTCTCGAAGCAGTCGCGGATCATCTTGGCCTCGTTGTCCGCGGGGTTCGCGTACCCGTCGAATGGCATCGCGCTCGACTCCGAGATCCGACTCAGTAGTTCACCGGGCGTGCCGACGGGGCACTCGACCAGCATTCCGTCGAGCCCGCGTACGAGTTCGCCCTTCTCGGCATCGTACCGCGCCAGGCGAAGCTGATCGTGGGTGTCGGGCGCGCAGCGACCCACGGATCCGACACGTCCCCTGCGATTTTGGAGGCTCACGTTTCCTTCGGTCTGCCCGTAGGTGTCCATGATCTTGGGAATCCCGAAGCGCTTCTGGAAGTCGACCCAGATGTCAGGACGCAGGCCCGCGCCCGTCGCCAGGCGGATCGAGTGGTCCCGGTCCGCATCGGTGGGCGGTGTGCGCATCAGGTAGCGGCACAGCTCACCGACGAACGCAAAGATCGTTGCTTCGTGGCGCCGCGCGTCGGCCAGGAACTCGCTTGCGCTGAACTTCCGACGCGAAGCGAAGCAGGCGCCTGTGTGGAACGCAGGAGAGAATCCGACGAAGTTCGCCCAACCGTGGTAGAGGGGGATGGGTGCGTAAGTACAGTCCGCAGGAGTCACTTCGTGCAACATGGCCAGCGAACGGCCGCCGGCCGTGAAGCGGAGGTGACGAACGATCGCCGGCTTCGGAAACCCGGTCGTGCCCGAGGTGTAGATGAAGAGGAATACATCGCCGAGTGAAACGTCCGGAATCTTCGGCTCACCCGTCGAGGCATCCTCGAGCTCTTCGCGAAGAGGACGGAAACGCGAACCTCCCGGATGCGGGTCGGAAACATCCCCGTGAATCTCGATCGCGGCGAGCTGCCCGGACAGCGGTCCAAGCACTTGTAAACTCGCCCGGTCGGCGAGTGCGATCTCGGCTCCCGAGCAGCCGTGCACATGAACGAGCGCTTCACCCTCGAGGTGATGATTGATGAGCGCAGCCACTGCGCCCAGCTTGGCGCAGGCGCCTTGTGCCATCAGGAAGTCGGGCGAGTTCTCCATCATGATATTGACCACGTCACCCTTCTGGACGCCGCGACTGTGGAGGAGATTGGCGTAGCGATTGACTCCTTCGTTGTATGCCCCGAAGGACACCACTTCCTTCTCGAAGCGAAGGGCCGTGTGGTCTGGGATCCGTTCGGCGTGCTCTCGGCACACGAAGCCCATGGTGCGCAGGGCCCCCGGGTTGCTGCTCAATGCACTGCGGATCGCAAGCAGGCGAGGCCGCTCGACGCGGTCTTCGAGCCAGGTGAATAGTCGACTGAGCGGATCCATTGCCTAGTCTTTGGGGAGCCCGAGTATTCGCTCGGCGATGATGTTCTTCTGGATGTTGGGGGTGCCGCCGCCGATCACCGTCGTGGGCCAGCCCAGGGCACCGACCTGCCACCTGCCGCGGTCGCGAGATGCCGCCGTGTCTCCTGTGTACGGACTGGCACCGCCGAGCAGCTCCATTCCCAGCTCTGCCATGGCCACGAGCAGGTTGCAGTTGTGCAATTTATTGATCGACGCATCGCTCTCCGTGAGCTCCCCGCGCACCTGACGCGTCAGGGTTCGCAGCCCGTTGAGGCTAGCCGCTTCGATTCTGGCAGAGAAGCGGGTGAGGCTGCGCCGCAGCTCGGCATCACCGAGGGCGGGCTTGCCCGCAATTCGCGACTCACCCGCCAGCTCGATCAGCCGCTCGAGCGCTTTGTGGTGGCGATTGACCTCGGCAATGCCAGAGCGCTCGTTCTGGAGCGCGGAACAGATGATCTGCCAGCCCTCGCCCTCCTTGCCGACGCGATTCTCCACAGGCACGCGAACGTCCTCGAAGAAGACCTCGTTGTAGAGATCGGCGAACTGATCCCCGGCAAAGCTCTTGATGGGGCGAACTTCGATGCCGGGGGAGTCCAGCGGAATCAGCAAGCAGGTGATGCCGTCGAACTTCTCGCATTCGGAGTCCGTGCGCACCATGCAGTAGATGCCCGTTCCCATGTGGGCGAGCGAGATCCAGATCTTCTGCCCGTTGACGATGTACTCGTCTCCGTCGCGCGCGGCCTTGCACTGAAGCGCCGCCAGGTCGCTTCCGATGTCGGGCTCGGAGTAGCCTGTGCACCACGCGGATTTGCCGTCGAGGATGTCCGGGAGATACCTCTGCTTCTGTTCTTCGCTTCCGAATTGGATGATGGCGGGACCGACCCAGCCCAGGCCCGTGTAGTCCTTGCCGATCATCGGCGCCTCTGCCTTGAGCATCTCCTCTTTGAGGATGAACTGCTCCATCACGGTCCCGCCACCGCCGCCACACTCGCGGGGCCAGGAGAACCCGACATAGCGCTTCTTCCGTACGGCTTCCCACCACTTGACCATCTCTTCCAGACCTCGACTG
>CAUZKZ010000561.1:0-3489 GCA_963580345.1 Verrucomicrobiia bacterium
CAATCCCGATCTCCGGCACGTCCAAATGGACAAGAGATCCCGTAAATCCTTGCTCCAAATTGCTACGGAATGCTTAACTTGACGCGAATGGCCGGATGGCTTATTCCGCTGCCGTCGCATTCCCGGAGCAGTCGGATAATCTCTTCTGGTTTGTGTCTCTTTTGTTTCATGGTTCGAGGACTTGGGTATCCAAATCCTCTCACTCCTCATGGACCAGTCCTATTGGCGGCGGTCACCGTGGATCTCGGGATCCTGAAAAAGATGCTCGATGCGAACGGTGTTGAACGACGAAGCCCGGCGGATCATTCCATGAACCTCGTAGCCCTTTTCCAAGAGCTGTTCGGCCAGATACGATCCGTCCTGCCCAGTAATTCCGGTGATGAGAGCTTTCTTGTTCAAAGTTGAATCGTTGAAGAGTTGAATTGTTTCTGGCGCTGGGGTGCCTGCTTTGTTTCTTGTGCTTCGCTTGCCACGGCGTCTTGTCCTTCGTAGCTCATCGAGCGAAGAAGAAAGCTCCGAGAGCGAAGAAGGGTGATTCGTGCTTCGTGCGTCTTCTCGGCAGCGGGGCGCAGCCGCTCCTTGGGGGCTGACGACTAACGAAGCACGACGAACGACGAACTCTCCCCCTCCTTCTCATCCCACTGCAGTTCGGGGTAGATCCGGATCCGGAGAAAAACTGCAATCTCATGCGCGCTGGCATTGGAAGGCAGGGAGGCGAGGGCCATGCGCCGGGCGGAGTCGAACATATCGGAGGCCAGGCGGATTCGCACGGAGCCCGTGCGGGCGAGGAGAAGGCTGCGGACTGTTTCCAGGACCTCTTCGGAGGTGTCGGTCATGGCGAAGAAAATTTTTGCAGGCGGGCCTGGACGCCCAGAACCGGCGCCCAGCGGTTGAGATAGGCGGTATCCCTGGGCTCGATCAGGAGGTTCCTGATATCCCGTTCCTGCTGTTCCGATCCGCTGTCCATCATCCAAACGAGCTTGGAGAGAATAAGATCTTCCGCCGTGACGATCCAGGTTTCGAAGTCCTCGATGGCCACCCTGTCCTTTCGGAGAAATTCCTCGCGATGAAACGCGTCGTCCTTCCGGCACACAAAATCGACCTTAATGACGGCTTCCTGGTGGATGGCATTGAACATGAAGTGAGTGCGGGCTGCTTCCAACACGGCTTCTTCAACAATCATGTAGTCGGGTTTCAGGGCCTGTGCCAAGGGGTTGGCCATTGACTCGGGGAGGGCAATGACGATATCGAGATCCCTCGTCATTCGGGGCACGGCGTAGTAGTTCATGGCCATCGAGCCGGTAAGCATGTAAGAAGTGCCCAAGGCGTCGAGCCGTTTGCTGATGTCCCTGAGGATGTCGAGTTCCGTGAGCAACGGGTGCGCGGTGGGAGGTTCGAAGGTGAGAAAGTGGGAAGGTGCGGAGTTGAACAGGAGAGAGCGGAGAAGGCGGAGGTGGAGGGGATGGCGCGAAGTGCGCAGGTGGGGAGGCGCAGGCCATAATTCTTCAACGTTCAGCCTCTGCAAGGCCCTCTGCTTTCTCTGCTTTCTCCTGTTCGAAGTGCCCGGTAGCGGAACCCCGACGCGCTCCGGAGAGGCGCTTCACGCCAGGGGGATGACGATGATTGGTGGATCCATGGGTCCAATTTGGAAGGCTAAGGCCTTCCGCTACGATGGAGGAAGAGATCAACCCTTCACTTCCCCTTCCGCTCGAGACGACCCAATTCGAGAAGGCTTTCGAAATCAGCGGATGCGTCGGGAAGGAAGTTGCCGATGGCGCTCCGGGCCAGGTCGAGGTCGGCGGCCTTGGCCCAGGCCAGCATGCGGCTGACGTCGGCGAGATCCTGCACGCGAGCGGCCTGGAGTTTCAAGAGGATGAGCCAGGGCAGGGCAAGGAGCGGTTGACCGGTTTCGTCATGGTTGGGATGGGCCAGCGCGTCGGCCACCCACTCGGCCTCGCCGGCAATGACATCCAGCAGTTCGCCTCCACCGAGAACGCAGGTGAAGCCAGGGATGGTAAGGCTCGCGAAGGTATGCGCATGGCCTTGCTGGAGGTCGGCCTGGGCTTGGTCCAGATCGTCGCGGTGGACCAGGACATCCCAGTCGAGGGTACTGCGCGGTGGCATGTAAGCTTTGGTAGCCTGTCCCCCGATGATGGCGAAGGGAACCGAGATCATGGCGCGCAGGTTCATGTCGAAGGCGATTGGTCCTGGACCCACCAGCCGGCTCCCACTCCCGGGTCGCTGCCGGCGCAGGGCGATTTCAATGAGCGGGTTTGGCATTCGGGAAGGTGGGAAGGTAGCGGGGCTGAGTGTTCAGTAAACAGACGTGGGAGATGGGGAGGCGGTATTTCGGTGGGCGGGCTGGGCGGTGCGGGTCTGAGAGATTCTTCCCGGCAGCGGGACGCAACCGCTCCCTGGGCGCTCATGCGGTCTTCGTGCTTCGGTCTTCGTGCTTCGTGCTTGGTGCTTGGTGCTTGGTGCTCCTTGGGGGCTCACGACGAACGAAGCACGACGAACGAGGAACGACGAACGGCTGCGAAGCAGCCACGCTGCCGCCCTTGGTCGGGTCCCGGGGATTCCGTGGACGACCTGTGGGCGGAGAGATTGGTTCTGGATGGATCTGAAGGCAGAGGAATCGGCGTTCAGATTGGGGCTGCGCTTGGCGTCGCGTTGAAGGGTTGGCTGCGCGTTGAAGAGTTGAAAAGTTGAGGAGGACGCTCCTTCAGGGGTCGGTTTGGTCCGGACCGGGATCGAGGACGGGAAGGAGGTCTTGGGTCATTTGATGCCAGTGGCGCAGGCTGGTGAGGCGTTCGGAGAGGAGGGGGTCGAGGTCGGGGGTCGAATCGGCGGCGGTCTCGGCCTGGTCGAGGAGCCGTTGGCCGGCGTCGAGGCCCGGATTCACGCTCTCTGCGATGAAGCCAGTCACGAGGCGGCGCAGGGAGAGTTCGGGGCGGTAGTAGGTGCGGCGATCATCGGGGATTATGACCTGCTCGAGGGCGCGCATGCGTTCGAGCAGCTTGAGACCGGTGGAAGCGCTGGCCTTGCTGAGGCCGGAGCGCTCCACGATCTCGTTGAAGCTGAGGGGGTCTCCGGCGAGGAAGAGACTGTGGTAGATGAGGGCGACGGAGCGGGGAAGCCCGACGGTATCGGCCAGGCGGCAGAAGTAGGCCGCGATGGTCGCGGAGACCGAGGCATCGGTCGTGGTCTTGATGGGGGCGCCCTTGCTCACTGGGATGAATTCAAGGAAGGATCCGGGAATGGTTCAAGCTTTTCTGAACAAATCGAACGGAGTGAACTTAAGAGAGTTGGAAGGTCAGAAAGCCTCAGGGACCGATTGATGATTAGCGATTGTTGATCTTTGATTTTGGAAGTGACGGAATCACTCCGAGGGGAATGGTGCGAGGTTAGGGATCGATCCCGGCAGGGATCACAGCTCGTAGCGCGGGGTTGAGCCCGCCGTGGCGGGAGATACCCCGGGAACTTATGGCG
>CAUZKZ010000562.1:0-3482 GCA_963580345.1 Verrucomicrobiia bacterium
TGGATGAACATGGCCCAGAATAGGCCGAAATTGGGGTGTTCCACAGCAGAGCAACCCGCTCATCCTCAATGTCTCGAGCGTCGTCTGAATTTTGGGACACTACGGGAGTGAATCCTGCAGTTTAGACGCCAAGTTCATGACCACAAACCCAGCGACCAACGGAGACCGCCTGAGCGATGGTAGGTTTGCACCAGGCCGATCTGGCAACCCAGAGGGACGCCCGAAGAGTGAGAGCGCCCGCCTCCGTGAACGGCTCGCCGAGGACGGGGAAGCGGTCGCCCAGGTGGTGATTGACGCGGCCCTCGCGGGCGACATGACCGCCGCAAAGCTGGTTCTGGACCGCCTCGCACCCTCGCTCAAGCCGTCAGCCGCCCCTATCCACCTCGAGCTTCCTGACCATCTCACGCCGCCTGTGCTCGCGAGGACGTTCCTCGAAGCCGCGGCCCGCGGGCAACTGCCCCCCGATCTGGCTTCTCAGCTGGTGACCGCCACCGCCCAGCTCGCTCGCATCACCGACCTTGAACAGGTCAGGCAGCGCGTGGAGGCACTTGAGATCGCGGTGAAAGGACGAAAGAAATGACCGCTCCCTCAAAAACCGTCTATGAGAAACTCACCGCCTGCGAGAGGGTTTCCGCGACAATCGCCGCACTTGGGCGCGAGGACGCCTCGGAGGGCAAAAAGCTGGTCTCAACCTGTCCGAAGACGAGCTATCGGTCGAATGATGATGCCTACGTCGAGCGGATGGTGCATTTCATGAGCGACTCGCTCGCGGTCGAAGCCGACCTCTGCGGGCTCGCCCTCGACTACCTGGACATCGGCGACAGTGAAATCCCCGTCGCTCGAAAGATCCTGAGCAGGCTCGCGAGTCTCGCCGTGGCGTGGGAACGGTTCGTTGAATCTCATGGCATCAGCGCCGCAGACATCAAGGCCGCGGGCGCACCGCGGCACGCAATCGTGTCTGCGCTTCTGGACGCTGCCGAGGGAATGGAAAACGAGGAACATGTAGCCAAAGACCTCTCGGACTTCGCCGAACGCTTCCCCTGTTCCTGACGTGCTGAACAGGAAGGGCGCCAGCGAAGCCGCCGGGGGGGGCGGGGGGATGCAGCTTGGCGCACCTGTTTGCAGCGAACCACTCAGGAGCGGTCGAAAAATTCCCGCACAAAAGGGGGTCAAGTCCACCTCATGCGGCGCGGAGGCGACCCCGGACCAGGTCATTAGGAAGCAGGAATCTCGAACTGCTCCCTCAACGCCCCCTTCACCGCCTCCACATCAAACAGATGCAACCTCAGACTGGTCGCGATCACCGGAATCATCCGCTTCGCAAGCCAGTTGTCGATGGTCCGCGGGCTGACGCCGAGCATCTTCGCAAGTTCGGCTTTCCGGACGTAGATTGGTTTTTGTTCTGTCCCGTTCATGCACTGTTCCCGTTGTCAACGCAGGGAGTCCCATCCTCGAGCGCTCGCTTCCGCCGGTTCCACTTCACCTCGGGCGGAGTCCAGCCGTCCGGGGGACTGATCGAAAACCACTCCCCTGCCGCTTCCTCGGTGACCAATTCTCGGTAGTGCTTGAAGATGATGGCCGGGGAGTTTCCCGCTTCGAGCGCGACCTGGTTCACGTCCTGGATCTGGGCCACCCGGTAGCTGATGAAGGAATGTCGCAGGACGTTGCGGGGCCAGCGTAGGCCCTGCTTCCGGGCGAGGGCGGTGGCTTGACGGAAGAGGTCCTTGTCCGGGATGACCATGCCCTCTTGGTCAGTGAACTCCAGCCAGGCGGCGAGGTTGTCGCTGATCGGGACGATGCGGCGAGAGGCAGTCTTGGCCTGGCCGGCTCGCAGCTCGATCATGTGGCGCTTCATGTTCACCGCTTTCCAATCCAGGCGGGAGAGTTCGGCAGCCCGCAGTCCGGTGAAGGCACCGATTGCCAGGAGCGGGATGAGCCGGTGCGGGGCGGCCAGGAGGAGCTTCTGGAACTCCTCGGGCGTAAAGATCTCGGTCTCGGTGGCACCCGGCTTCACTTTGATTACCGCATCGGCTTCAGATGCCTCCGAACGGGGCAGGTAGTTACGCTGCTTGGCGAAATTGAAGAGCAGGCGGATGAGTGTAAGCCGGTTGTTCCGGGTGACCGGGGCGAGATCCCCCTCCCGAAGCCACGCATCGATTTGCTCCGCCCTGATCAGCATGATCGGTCCGGGGAAGGCTTTCTCGAAGAGCCCGAACGTATTCGAAAGCTGAGTCGCGTAAGTGTCCGTGATCCCGTCCTGCCGCTTCACTCCGATCAGTTCGGCGGAGACCTCGGGGACGGAGACTCCCAGCTTCACCCCTCTAGTCCGTCGCGCAAACTCCTCTACGGCCGCGAGAAGGGGCACGTCCCCCAGGACCTTCCGGCAACGCACGTACTCCTCGACTGCCGGGACGAGCGGGACGTCGATCTCCTTCAAGATTCGTTGCGCAACGAGGAAGGCCTCCCGTTCGGCGGGCCGGAGGTCGTTATTGGATTGGAGACCGCGCTGGATCTTCTCGGCAGCGAGCTTCGCTTCGCGCTTGGCCTCGTCGAGGTCGGTGAACATCCGGCGGTGGCGGCGACCGTCCATGTAGAAGGCGACGGTGTAACGCACCTTCCCGTGCACCTCGTACGCATAGATGGGAACGGAGGCGGACTGGTGGCGAATAATACAGAAGGGCTTGCCCTTGGGACGAGCGGAACGCTTCCGCTCCTGAGTTGTTTGAAATTTGTCTGCCACTGCCTTGGGTGGTGTGTCAACCAGCCAAGGTCATCAGGAGCTGAGGCGCATTTGAGCCTATAAAAAAGGTGGTGCGCACGAGAGGACTCGAACCTCCACGGCCGCAGTGGCCACTAGATCCTGAATCTAGCGCGTCTACCAATTCCGCCACGTGCGCAGGAAATCGGGGCGGCAGACAAGCACCGGGGACCCTCAAATGCAATGCCTTTTGCACAATCCGGGGCTCCGGGGTCGTTTCCAGATTGAAAACTGTCCGAAACGACCAACCATCCGCCCATGCATCACCGGCTTCCCATTCTTGCTGCCCTCCTCCTTGCCACCGGTACCGGAGTGTTCCTGCTCGCCAAAACCGGCACCGCCAAATTGACCAAGCCGGTGGCATGGGCCCATGAAGCAAGCGACATCGCGGTCGACGCCGACGTTCGTTTCGGGGCCCTGCCCAATGGGCTGCGCTACGCGATTCGCAAGAACGCCGAACCCCCTGCCCGCGTTTCGATGCGGCTCCACATCGATGCCGGCTCCCTGCACGAAACCGAGGATCAGCGGGGTGTGGCGCATTTTCTCGAGCACATGGTCTTCAACGGGAGCAAGAATTTCCCGGACGTCGAAAACCTTCTGGGACGCATGCAGCGCCTCGGCATCGCCTTCGGGGCTCACGCCAACGCCTACACATCCTTCGATGAGACGGTCTACATGCTCGATCTTCCAAACCTTGAAAAGGACACTCTCAAGCTCGGCTTCG
>CAUZKZ010000563.1:0-3457 GCA_963580345.1 Verrucomicrobiia bacterium
CCGGGGTGGGGGAGTCGGGAGTCTCGGCGCCGAGGAAGCCGTAATTCCAGCCGGTGAAGTGGTCCACGAGGGCCATGAAGGCGACGTAGGCGAGGGTGAAGGCGGAACTGTGGAGGAGATCGCGAAAGGAGGGGCGGAAACGATCGATGAGGAGAATGTACGCGAGGGCAAGAGCGATGAAGAAGTGGTAAATCCAGAAGACCCAGAAGCCCAACCTGGCTGGCCCGACCCCGACCGTCGGGGTAAGAAAAGCCCAGACGTAGAGTCCGGCCCAGAAGTAGATCACGCCCTGGAAGAGCCGCGACTGCCTCAGCACGGCGAGGGCTCCGAAAATGTTGGCGACATTGCAGAAGTGGATGGGAAGGCTGCTGCCCAGCGCGAAGCGCTCCGGCATCATCCAGTAGGCGGTATTGATGATCCAGGCCACGAGGCAGCCCCAACCCACGAGGCGACGAACGCGGAGGGGCTGCGTTGCGAGCGCGGAACGCTGAGCAAGGATCGGCGTGGCAGCGCTGAGTCCGCCGCAGATCGCCACGGTGGCAAGATGGAGGAGGGACCAGGTGTGAAACTCAGCCGGAAACATGTAGATGGTGAATCTGCATAGCATGCGGGAGGCCGTGCCTCGGTCAAAATCGATTCGGCGCGAGGGCCGGATTGATTCAGGAAATGGGGGAGCGGTCCCAGTGGGTTTGGGAGTCAAGGGCCCGAAACCCCGGGCGGGGGGCGGCGCACTGGTAAGGAGCAGGCGCAAGCGGGCGAGATTCCGGGCCTTCCATCGGGTGGGTGGGAACGGGGCTGTGGCCGGAGCCTTCTCCGGCGATGAGATCTTCAGCGAGATCCCCCGGCCGTGAGCCTTGGGCGCCCGTGGCGCTCTCCAGCGGCAAATTTGTGATACTGGATCCGGGTGCGGGTGGGACGGTCCTCCCTTTCAGCGAAAAAGCCCGAAGCGGGCCCGCCCTCGCTCTCCGGGATTGCCACGAGGCGGGAATTCGTGTGGGCTCGGGATTGTAGAAAAATTGGCCATGAAATTATCGAAGAGCGATTGGACGAGAGGGGCGCTGGGAGAATTTGACTGGTGGCGTCCGACCACCGTGCCGGTGGCGGTTGTGCTGCTGATGGTCCAGAGCCTGGCGATGCCGATGGCGCAGGCGCAATCCGCGGCTGATCCTTACAGGTGAGGCGGTGGTGCAGCCGGTGACTCAGCTGGGCAGCCATTCGCTGGAAGGGATTGAACCGTTGGCGGCGACGGGAGTGGAGCCGATGCCGCACGTCGAGAATGTCGCTCCGCGGCCGAAGGAAGCCTTTGTGAGCGATGAGCAGCGGGCAGCCGTGATGAAGCGCGCGCGCGCCGAGCAGTATCATTTCGAAGCGGATGAAGCGTCGGGCGGAACGGTGAGCGGGAGCAATCCGGCCCAGGGGATGGATCTCCAGTACGGCGGGGAGGGGTTGGTGATCACCCCGCGACAGGCGAAGCGGACTCTCGCAGATCCGGAACCCGTGGCACCGGCGTGGTCCATTCAACTGCGTTGCCGAAGCCTGGCGGCCGGCCCGGCGGCGGTCTATTTTGAGGATCCGGGCCGTCCCGCCGCGGAAGAAGCCCGGGTCTCGGCGCTCCTGGCCCCAGGATGTCGAGAGTGGTACGTTAATCGCGAAGATGGACTTGAGCACGGCTTCACGATCGAAGAGCCGGCCGGGGCGGGGGAGCGTGCCGAAGTGACCCTCGCCATCGAGGTGAGGACCGGCCTGTCGGTCGAAGCGGGACGGGAACAGGTGATCTTTCGGAAGGCAAACGGGCGCGCGGTGGCGGCCTACCGCGAGTTGCATGTCTTCGATGGGACTGGACGCGAATTGGCGTCGTCCATGATGTGGCGTGAGGGAGACGAAAGCGGCGCCATGCCCCGCATTGAGCTCAGCGCGGACGTGCGGGGAGCGCAGTATCCCCTGGTAGTCGATCCGGTGATGGTCTCCACCAACGAGGAGATCAAGGCGAGCGATGAAGCGAGCGGTGACCAGTACGGCGCGGCGTCGGATGGGTGCGGCGACGTCCTGGCGGTGGGCGCGCCGGCCAACGGCGGCGGCAAGGTGTACATCTATGTCGAAGATCATGGCGGGCGCGGCGAATGGAACGAGAAGACGACGGCGGTGATTCCGGCCGGCGAGAATCCGCGCGCGACCGACCGCTTTGGTGCCGCCGTCGCAGTTTTCAAGAACGAGGTGAGTGGTGCCCATTATCTCGCGGTGACAGCGCCCGAATATGGCGGCACTGGCGCGGTCTTCATCTATGAGCGGAATCGGGGCGGCCCCTGCAACTGGGGGTTTGTCGAGAAGATCCAGCCCAACGACTTGAGCGCGGGCGATCTGTTTGGATGCAGCGTGGACGGCCAGGGGAACCAGGTGGTGATTGGGGCGAAGGCGCAGGGGGCGGGAGCGGTGTATATCTTCGATGAGGCCAGCGGGAGATTCACCCAATCGCAGAAGATCCAGACCCCGGGACCGAGCGCCGCGGGCGACGAGTTCGGCGCGGCGGTGGCGGTTGGCGGAAACGGGTTGGTGATCGGGGCGCCGGGCGAGAACAGTGAGGTGGGCGGGGCGTATCTCTTTGAAAAGGGTTCGCCCTTCCGGGTGCTGTTCCGCCTTTTTGCCGAGCCGGGCAAGGCGGAGGCGGGAATGCGTTTCGGGGCGGTGGTGGCCATCGCGATCACGGGACTGCTGCTGGCGGTATCGGCCCCGCATGACCAGGTCAATCTTGGCGGTCGGCTCGAGACGAACGTCGGCTCGGTTTTCATTTACGCCGTCCTGGCGACCGGGTTGTGGGGATTCCTGACGGCGCTGTTCGGAACGGAGGCCGGCGGGCTTTTCGGCTCTTCCCTGGCCTTGAACTTCCTGCACGACTTGGTGGTTGGCTCGTCCGGGGCGACCTCGCGGCCGGGGGTGGTGGCGGGAGCGGTCTTTCTGTTTCTCTTTCTCCCGTTGCTGTTGGCCTTTGATTCGGCCCAGAAGATCGTGCCGTCGCCTCTGTGGTTCCTGGATGCGGGCATGGGCTTTGGCACTACGGTGGTGCTATTGGGCCTGACCCTTTTTGCCGCCGGGGTGGCCTACTCGTTTTTCAAAGGGGCGATGTTCCGTCTCACCCTCGTCGCGACTGTCCTGACGTGGGCCATCTGGCAGCTTCTGCACTTCACGCCGAAAATGATCTCTGATTTTCCGCAGCGAACGAACAAGCTGGGCGACTGGGACGGAGACGGGCTGCCCAATTTCGTCGAGTTTGCGATGTTCCTGATCCCGGTGATCTTCAATGCCAATCCCTTTCGGGGGCCGTTGGGGCCTGGAGCAGGGTGATTGGCCAAAAATGCTGCGAAGCTGATAGAATCTTCGATTGAGCGTTTCTGCTAGACAAGAGCCTCCGGATTTGCAGGATAGGTTCGTGATGCCAGCTCTTGAACCTTGCGTATTCCAA
>CAUZKZ010000564.1:0-3440 GCA_963580345.1 Verrucomicrobiia bacterium
AGATCACGACGCTCAGGATGGTCGATGATCGGCGCTCCGTATCATAACGTTGGCGCGCCTGTGGGCTCAGTTGGGCATGAAGGCTCATGGAATTGTTAGAGAGGTTGGTCGGATCTGGACACACCGCGGGCCGATGTGCGGGATAGCGCGCCGGGCAGGCCGGCGCCTTCCCTCCCCTCGACGGACTCGGGGCCCGAGCCGATCGAAGGCAAGGTGCGGAAACGAAAGAAGCGATTCGGGTTTCCACGGCAGAACCGCCTCGGAAGGGGGAACGTGCGGAGAGCGGAAGTCTTAAAAGAATTTATGTCGCTTCGCGATCGGGAGTGGTGGGAGGTGGGAGCGGTGGAAAGCTGGAGGTTAAATCTCGGCGATGCCGGCGGGGATGCCGACATCCTCCAGCTGAATCAAAGCGCGTAATATGCGGCTATGACGGCGGAGAGGCCCGCGGGCAGGCAACGGAAACGTGCCGGGATGCTCCCGGGGACTTCTTGACCTAACAGGGTGTGCTTGTCAAGCCGCGGCGCCCCGCTAGGCTGCGGCCATGGCGATAAATGTGGAGTTGCTGGCGCGGGTGTGCGAGGCCCCCGGAGCGCCGGGATTCGAGACGCGAATCCGCAACCTGGTTCTTGAGGAATTGGACGGACTGGCCGACGAGGTGCGCGTCGATGCAATTGGAAACGTAGTGGCGCTCAAGAAGGGCAAATCCGCGAAGAAGAAGGTCATGGCGGCGGCCCACATGGATGAAATCGGCTTCATCGTGACGCACGTCGACAAGGAAGGATTCCTGCGTTTCAATCCGCTGGGAGGATTCGATCCCAAAACCCTAACCTCGCAGCGCGTGATCGTGCACGGCCGCGAAGATGTGATCGGAGTGATGGGATCGAAGCCGATTCACATCATGACGGCGGAAGAACGTAACAAGCCGCCGAAACTGGAGGACTACTTTGTGGATCTCGGACTGGCCCAGGCGGAGGTTGAGAAGTTGGTGGCGGTGGGAGATCCGATTACGCGGGAACGCGGACTGATCGAGATGGGGGACTGCGTGAACGCGAAGTCTCTCGACAACCGAGCCTCGGTGTTTCTCCTGTTAGAATCGTTGCGGGCTCTGAAGAAGAGCCGGCGCAAACCGGCCTACGATTTTTATGCGGTCTTCACGGTGCAGGAAGAAGTGGGCTTGCGTGGAGCGAACGCATCGACGCTGGAGATTCAACCCGACTTCGGTTTCGGGCTCGATACCACCATCGCGTTCGACACGCCGGGTTCGAAGCCACAGGAGCAGTGCACGAAACTGGGCGGGGGAGTTGCGATCAAGATCATGGACAGCTCCGTCATCTGCGATTATCGGATGGTTGCGTTCATGAAGTCGGTGGCGGCCGGAAAGAAGATTCGCTGGCAGGCGGAGATTCTGCGCGCGGGTGGGACGGACACGGCGGGATTGCAACGCATGACGCCGGGCGGATCGATCGCGGGCGCCGTTTCGTTGCCGACCCGGCACATTCACCAGGTGATCGAAATGTGTCACAAGAAGGACATCGCGGGTGCCATCAAGCTCCTCGCAGCCTGCGTGTGCGATCTGGACAAGCACGACTGGTCGTTTTGATCGGAGCGGCGCAGATCCGGTGATCGGCACGGGAGAGCGACGGCCGGGCAGGGCCCGCTACTTGCGGCGCAGGGCGAAAAAGAGGAGGGCGAGGCCGCCGAGCCCGGCGAGGAGGGTGGTGTTGGGCTCCGGAGCAGCGGAGGCGGTGTCCTCGACGCGGGTTTGTGCGGGCGTAACAAACTCCTTATCAACGGCGATCCCGGCCAGGACCCCCTGCGAAAGCGCAAGGCAGGTCAACGCGCAGAGAAGCATCGGGGCAGAGCGACGAAGGGGCATTCGGGGACGCTGGTGTGAATTTGGAGGGTTCTGCCGGTCCGCTTGTATTAGCAGAATCACGGACACGCAGAATGCCTCAACGAGGGGAAGCTGAAAAGTTCTATCTTTTTCGAATTTGTTAGGAATCAAATTTTATTAGGGAGTGAAACTCAAGAAAACAGGGTATCGGGGAATGGTGAGGGCGTTTAGGCGGGGCTTGGCAAGGCATCTTTTTGAAAAACTATGATCTTCTGGAGAACCGTGACGACCCGGTCATTTTTTTTTGGCCCGGTCCGCATAAGAGAGGTCTTGTTAGAAAAGGGCGGTTGAGGCCTGAATCCTCCGGATTGGGTGACTCGCAAGAAAAAAGTGCAACTGCTGGGAAAGTTGCCAAACCGCAACATGTTGTGGTGTGAATAATTTGTCAGCACAATATGAGCAAAATGGCGTTGACCGAAGGCGACTCGACATCGTAGGCTCGCCATCGCTGAGCAATCCCTGCGAAAAGCTAAGGAGAAACGAAATAATAGCAAAATCTGCGAAGTTCACCCTTCAAAACTCACCATGTCTGGAACCACCACTGTGCAAATCGGAGATCGCACGTTCGTGCTCGATCGGGAGAAAGCGGAAGAGGCCTTTTCGGCGAAACGGATCATCAACGGGAAGGAGACGATGTTCTTCAACATTCTGCCGTTGAAGTACCAATGGGCCTACGACCTCTACAAGACGATGAAGAACAATCATTGGGAGCCGGAGGACATCCCGATGCAGAAGGACGTGGAGCAGTGGCGAAGCACGGACGAGATCTCGGAGGTGGAGCGGTGGATCATCAAGATGGGGATCGGTTACTTCTCCGCGGCGGAGGGGATCGTGGGGGACAACATCATGCACGTGGTGCGGGAGTTGGTGACCGCTCCGGAGCTCAAGCTGGTCCTGGGCCGCCACGCGCACGAAGAGAACATCCACGCGGACTCACTGGTCTACATGATTTCGTCGCTGGGATTGAACCCGCACGAGTGCGAGGCGATGTTTGAAGACATTCCGACCATCACGGCCAAGAATGACTTCCTGGTGAGCAATAGCCGGGCCTTGCGCCGGGACGTCGACCTGACCATCACAGCCAACAAGCAGGCGCTCGCCAAGAACATGTTCATGTTCGGGCAGGTGATGGAGGGGACGCAGTTCTACGGCCTGTTCGGAATGGTTCTCAGCCTGTATCGGCAGAACAAGTTTCCGGGGATCGGCCAGATGTTCCGCTACACCCTACGCGACGAGTCGAACCACATCGAGCTTCTGCGCAGTCTCCTCAACGCACTTGTGGTGGAGAACCCGGACATCTGGACGGAGGAATTCCGGGCCGATCTTCGCGAGACGATGCGGGAGGGGATTGAACTTGAGAAGCGGTTCATCGGTGACTGCCTGCCGGTCGATGCGGTGGGTCTCTCGGCGGCGGCCTTCGAGCAGTACATCGACTATATTGGCGACCGGCGGCTGGTGAATTGCCACCTGGATCCATTGAACGAGGCTGTTTCGAATCCGTTCCCCTGGCTGGCCGAGATGATGGACATCAAGAAGGAGGGGAATT
>CAUZKZ010000565.1:0-3439 GCA_963580345.1 Verrucomicrobiia bacterium
TCCCCGCTTCTCAGGGCTTTGGCTGGCGCCAAGGAAATTGCTTTTCCAGCTCTGATTTCCTGGAGCTTCACGGGCCGGGGTAGGTGGGGGTGCAACCTGTACAACCGTGTCCACTACCGCAACCCGCGTGCACTCTGGCAGGAGACCGATCTGTACCTGCCCGAGAAGTTTATCAATTGGGCCCCGGAAGTGGATGGGTAGGCGGGGAGAAGATTAAGGCGAAAGATTAGGGCAAAAGATTAGCGTTTCTTGCTCTTCGTCCCTAATCTTTCGCCATAATCTTTCGCCCTAGTCTCTGGCCGATCATGGACGAGGACGACATCAAAGGAGAGCTACCCATGAGAAATCCAACACAACGCAGCATTGGGAACCTTGCAACTGCCGGCCTGGCACTGCTGGCCTGCGTCAGAGTCGCGTGCTATGCGGCGGCGGACGAGACGTCGGGGCATGCCGCCGCCCCCTCGAGCAGTGGACCGGTCGTCCTCGTGAAGGACGGTGCCCCGCAGGCAACGATCATCCTCGCCAACCAGCCGACCGAGACGGCCCAACGCGCCGCCGTGATTCTCCGGGACACCGTGCGGCAGATGAGCGGGGCGGAGCTGGGCATCGCCCGGGAAGTCGAGTGGCGGAACGAAGGAAACGCGATCCTGGTGGGACCGTCGGAGCTGGCTGCAGCGAAGGGCATCGACGTCAACCAGGAGTTCGAGGAGGGGGATCACTACCTGATCCGCACCGGCCCGGGATACGTCGCGCTTGTAGGGAACGACGCGGTCAGGCCCTTCGGGATGAGCGGGGAAACCTATCACGGTCTGCGTGGAAGCGTGTTCGCGGTGTATGATCTGCTCGACCGCCTGGGCTGCGGCTGGTACAGGCCCGATCCGGCCTGGCACGTTATCCCGAAACAGAAGACCGTGTACGTGCCCGCGCTCGACCTCGACGAGCGGCCTGCGTTCGTGCAGCGGGATCTCCGGATCATGCACCGCCACCGCATGCTGCAGGACGCCTGGCGTCTCACGGGCCGCTGGATCCAGACCCACCACATCCTGAGCGCGCTACTGCCGCCCGAGAAACTCGGGAAAGACCATCCCGACTGGTTCGGTCCCAAGCAGCCCTGCATGACCCATCCCGGGGCAATCGGAGCCATCGCCGACCGGTTCCGGGAGCTTCTGGACGAGCATCCCGGCTGGACCAGGGAGTTCTCCATCACCGCCAACGACTGCGGCGGGTTCTGCGAGTGCGACACGTGCAGGGCAGTCGGCAACATCAGCGCCCGGCAGCTTCACTTTGCCAACGCGATCGCCCGGGAACTGGCCACAACCCATCCGAACCGCTTCCGGTTGGGATCCCTCGCCTACTGGTTCTCCCACGATCCGCCCGACCCCGTGATCCGGGCCGAACCGGGCGTGCACTTCCTGATCGTCAATGAAGGCGATCACACCAAGCCCCTCGACGCGCCCGAACGCCCCGAGGTCGCCCGGCAGGGCCGCAGCAACACGCGCGAGGTGACCGCCTTCGAGGGATGGCGCAAGACCGGCGCGCTGACCGGGGTTTACGAATGGTGGATCCCCGGCGCCAACAGCGAGGTATGGCGCAGCGTACCGTGGTATTCCGGCGAGACGGCGCTGCGCAACCTGCGATACTGGCAGCGGGGCGGCATCAAGTACCTGAACTACGAGACGAATCCTGGCTGGGAGGTGAACGGCGGCTTTCCGCTCCGCTGGCCGCTGTACTACGTGGGGGCCCGGGGCATGTGGGATGCCGAACTGACGGCCGAGCAGATCATGGGAGAGGCCTGCCGGAAGCTGTACGGGCCGGCGGCCGGGCACATGCAGGCCTACTACGGCACCCTCGAAAAGGCCATGGCCGAGACACTGGAGTTCGGCCAGAACTGGCACCTGCCGTCGCCGGAGACGATTTACACCCCGCGCATCGAGCACGAAGCGTCCGGGCATCTTGCAGCCGCCGAGGATGCTGTCGACGACCCCGCGATCCTGGCCCGCATCGTCGAGGAGCGGCGCGCGTGGAACAACGCCCGCAGGATCATGTCGCGCCTCCGCCGCCCCTTCCAGGTGGTGCTGGACGACAAAACGCTGGATTGGTCTCACCAGCAGATCGACGGCCGCGCCATCCGGGATATCTTCGAACTGGAGCCCGCTGCGCCCTTGTTTGTCGTCCGCGAGAACGAGAAGCTCCCGGTCGAGGACAAGCAGACCTTCGACCTCGGGGAAGAGATCACGTTTGCGACGGAGTGAACCAGAATCATTGCTGTCCAGAACGCCGGCCAGGCTCTTCCGGATCGGTTGCCGAGAACGGGCGACGAGAGCGGATAACGAGTGGGAAGCGCGCCATCGTCCACCGTCCCGAGGCGCTTGCGCGCTCGGGATCGCCCGCTATCGTCCACCGAAGCAACTGCGGATACAGATCGGCAGTTTCGTAGTTGTGGGAATGTTCTTCTATTGCAGTGGTTCTCGTAGCTCGCGAGGACTTGTTTTGGACAAGAGGGAACCAGAATGACAATCCAACACCCCAACGACTGGGAAAATCCGCGGGTCTT
Organism: Verrucomicrobiia bacterium; assembly: GCA_963580345.1. Classification (GTDB taxonomy): domain Bacteria; phylum Verrucomicrobiota; class Verrucomicrobiia; order Verrucomicrobiales; family Akkermansiaceae; genus Roseibacillus_B. The sequence continues at coordinate 2,555 of CAUZKZ010000565.1, forward strand.
CGGCATCAACAAGGAGCCGGATGCGGCTACGCTGATGCCGTACGGCACGTTCGAGGCGGCGCTGGCGGGTGACCGCATGGCGTCGGACTGCTGTCGGCTCCTGAACGGCACATGGCGCTTCGCACACTTCCCGAACCCGGCGGCCGTAACGGAAGGCATTGAAGCGGTCGACTTCGACGACAGCGGCTGGGACGCGATCCCCGTGCCCTCGAACTGGCAGATGCTGGGCGATGTGCTGCACGGCCGGCCCAGGTACGATCTGCCCCGCTACCTGAACACCGACTACCCCTTCAATATCGACCGGCTGCCCGGCGTTCCGGAGGACGACAACCCGACCGGCATTTACCGCACCACGTTCACCGTGCCCGCCGCCTGGGCCGGTCGCCGCGTGTTCATCACCTTCGAGGGTGTAGACTCCGCCTTTTATCTCTGGGTCAACGGCCGGCGGGTCGGCTACAGCCAGGACAGCCGCGGTCCCGCGGTGTTCGACCTGACCGACTACCTCGTGCCCGATGAGAACGTGCTGACCGCCCGGGTCTTCCGCTGGTCGGACGGCAGTTACCTGGAGTGCCAGGACTACTGGAAAATAAGCGGCATCTACCGCGATGTCTATCTCTGGGCGGCGCCGACACTGCACGTGCGCGATCTCTTCGTCCGCACCGGTCTGGACGACGACTACCGCGACGCGACGCTCCAGGTCTCTGCACCCCCACCTACCCCGGTCCAGAAAGGGCTGGAAAAACAGGGGTGAAAAAGCGATTTCCTTGGCGCCAGCCAAAGCCCTGAGAAGCGGGGATGGCGCTCATTAAACTGAAACCAGAAACCGAAAGGAGAACGTAGAAGTAACGAGCGACTGAAAGCCTCTATTGAGACCTGGCGGAAACA
>CAUZKZ010000566.1:0-3435 GCA_963580345.1 Verrucomicrobiia bacterium
TTCATGACGACGATCGATGAGTTTATCGATTCGCTCGCTGGGGAGAACCGCCCATACTTGCAGAGCTTGGTGACAGAGAATTTCCAGACCTTTGAGATTCCGAAATCCTAATGCCGAGAAGTATATCCCCAGTAATCGAGTTTTTTTGCTGCGCGCCCGCAACGGGCCCTGCTAGGGATTCACCTTCGCATCGTAGATGGAATCGACCCGATGAACGCGGAGTTCACCAACGCCCTCACCAATGGACTGCACGCCTTGTGCCTGCTGATGTACTTCCTGGTCGCGGCACGGGCCACGCAGCGGGATGATGAGCGGTTCACGGGTTCCGTGGTGGGAATCTTTCTCCTGATTTTCGTGCTCAAGATGCTGGGCGTGTTCGTGCACTACGCGCCGAAGGGCCCCGGCTGGGCCGAGATGTGGGTCGGGATCGGCCTCGGTCTCGTCCTCCTGCATTACGTGATCATGCAGACGCTGCGATTTCCGTCGCACTACCGCCTGATGGGACTTCTCTTCGCGAGCACCTGCACGGTCCTCTTTCTGATGCGCCATGACTTCATCTTCCTCGCGGTGGAGATTTTGGTCTTCAATCTCGCGGCCGCCCTCTACGGCCGTGGCTTGTTGCGAATTGGTTTCGCGGGGGTTGTCCTCTCGGTGGTGGTGTGGATTGCGGCGCGAAAGGGAGCTGAGACCTGGCTGGGCGGGGAACTCCCCACCGCGTGGCGTTACGACAACGATCTCTTCCACTTCATGCTGATTGCCTCTACCTTCATCATTTTCAGGGGCTTCGCCCGGGGCGACGGAGTGCCGGAAAGATTCGGAGCAGCGGTGGAGGAGGCGGAGACGGCGTAGAAAGGACGGATTTCCTTGAGGAGGGCGGAGGGTGGGCCTGTAGTGGGCAGACTTCCAAAATCCCTCAGCACCAATGTCCGCCACGCGTCTCGCCTTCCTCCTCCTTTTCACCATTCCGTTCACCGGCTTCGTTGATGCCAGTCCTTCCTTCGCAGAGCGCGTGGTTGTCTCGGAGGACGACGCGGAGTACGAGCCCAAGATTCAGCTTGATGGCGCCGGGCTTCCGCGACTCGCCTACCTCGCCCCGGGAGGAGTGCTGACCTGGTGTGCCTACACCTTGTCGGGAACCTTCACCGGTATCCCGCTTTCGGCCGGTCCCTACGTCGCACACGATTACAAGCACGATCGCGATGGTGGCGAGCACATCATTGGCGCGGCGACCGGGGCGGAGGATGTCCTGCGCCTCCGCTACTTTTACCGCCCTCCGACCGGCGGGGCCTTCACGTCCGAGATCGTCCTGGACGTGACGCGCAGCGCCGGAATCACCAGGTTCAGCATGAAGAACTCACTGAGCATGGCGGTTAGTGACGATGGCGTGGTGCATGTCGTCTACATGCTCCTGAGCGAGGACGCGATGTCGGTGACCTTCAACTATGCACGTCGCTCGGTGGCCGGGGTCTGGACCATCGAAACGATCGGCAACAAATTTTCGATTGGGGTGGCGGCGGCAGTGGATGAGGCCGGCGTTCCGTGGATCCTGTCCTACCGGGTGAATATTTTCGACCCGAGCGCTCCGTGGGAAATCGTGCTCGCGAATCGCAGCGGCGGATCCTGGAGCAGCGAGATCATTACGACCTTCATCTTTGGGGAGGATCTCCCGGCGCTCAGTGGAGCGTTCTTCGCGCTGACGGGGGCGATTCGGCCCGCGATCGGATTCACCGGTGATGGATCCCTTCACATCGCCTATACGAACGGTTCGCTGAAATACGCGGTGCGAGCCCCGGGGGGCGAGTTTCAAACCGAAACAGTGCGAGACTTTCTGAAGCGGCTCGGAGACGCCGGTCTCTCGCCGACCGGATCGGTGCTGACCGGGCTCGGGGTGCGGATCGCCATTTCTCCCTCGGGCGACAACCCGGTCAACCTCGTCTTCGAGACCTTCCTCCACGAGGACCTGGCCGAAGATCCGGACGATCCCGATGAACTTCGGGTGCTTGATCGCGCGCTCATCCTGGCCCCCGGAACAGCCCCCCGGATGGTCCGCCGCGGGGGCTGGCGCCGGCGCGCGGGTTCGGAGCGATGCTCACCCTGGCGCGCAAGACGGAGAGCGGCTGGCTCTTCGAAGATTACAATGCCAGCGGGGCGCTCGGGGAGTTCCTGGGGCACGGGGCCTCCGTCGCGCAGGATAACCTGGGACGCCTCTTCTTTGCCTACCGAAGACCGAGCCGGGCGTCGGGGCGGCTCTTCGGCGACAGCGGGGGACATCCCACCGACGATCTGATTCTGGCCTCTCCCCTCGCCCTTCCGTTCTCCACCGGCACCAACGTCCCGACCGACAACGCGGGCCTCACGCCCTCGATCGCGGTGACCGCCTTCGGGGAGCCGATCATCGCATACTACGACTCGGTCGCGAGGGCGGTGAAGGTGGCGGAACGGCTCAATGTCCTCGGCACTCCCTTCTGGAGCGGAGCCACAGTGGAGTCGGCGGGCTCGGTGGGGACCAATCCGAGCCTGGCGGTCTCGACCGCGGGGGTGCCGTGGGTGGCGTACCGCGATGCGGGCGACGACGAGATTCGCGTGGCGCGGCGCAACACCGGCGTCTGGACCAACGAGAGCGGAGTCTCGAACGGCGAGCGGCCGTCGCTCGCCTTTCTGCCGGGAAACACTTCCCCGGGACTGGCCTACCACGATCCGGCCGGCACCGAAGTGCGCTTCGCGCGGCGCGATCCCACTTTCGGGATCTGGTTTCCGGCCACGGTCGAGGCCACCGGTGACGTGGGCCGCGAACCTTCCTACGCCGTGAACGCCGACTTCCTGCGGGGCGTGGCGTATGAAGACCGGGACGGGGCGGACTCCCTGCGTTTCGCGCAGAGCACGGGGGTGACGAACTGGGCGGACGAATTGGTCGATGCCACCGGGGAACCGCGCGCTCCTTCCCTCGCCGCAACCGGTTCCACATTTGCGGTAGCCTACGAAGACCGCAGTGCCGGGAGTCTGCGATTTGCGATCCAGGATTCGGCCGGCAACTGGGCCGCGGAAACGGTTGACGCCGGAACCGGGGACACCGGGAAGAACCCGTCGCTGGCCTTCGACGACCAGGGCGTGGCGCACGTCGTGTACCGCGACAACGACGGCAGCAATCTGCGCCATGCGCGGCGCTCGCCCACCGGCACCTGGGACCTGGCGACTTTGGAAGCGGGCTCGACCGGCTTCAATGCCGACTTGGCCATCGATCTGTTCGGCAACCTCCACATGGCGTACTACAGCGGCGCGCTCGACGAGTTGCGCTACCGCCGCCTGGTTTATACTTCTCGGCATTAGGATTTCGGAATCTCAAAGGTCTGGAAATTCTCTGTCACCAAGCTCTGCAAGTATGGGCGGTTCTCCCCAGCGAGCGAATCGATAAACTCATCGATCGTCGTCATGAAC
>CAUZKZ010000567.1:0-3432 GCA_963580345.1 Verrucomicrobiia bacterium
AATCGGAGAGACTGTTCTGATCGAGTGGAATTTCATCAGTGATAATACCGAGGACACCTTCAGTGGTTTGTCGATTGATGATGTCCGAGTGGGTGACTAGCGTATGCCCGTGAATTGCGCGGGGGGTCGCCTCGCCAGTATGCTCCGGAGAACCTGGGCGTCATTCTGTTCAGCAAGGACAGCTCCATGCAGGTGAAGGAAGTGAAAGGCTGGAAGATGCGGTCTATTTGGGACCAGGCTGTGACGAGGCCGTGATCCTGGACGCCCAGGCAAATTGGAAAGAACGCCGCTGCGAGCGAAGAAGAGAGGGACAGGTCATCTTTTTTTTGGGCACCTTTATTTTGTGTTCCCACCAGACGTCAGCCCTTCCGGGGCCGCACGGCATCGCAGGGGATCGCATTGCGTCCATCAACATCAAAGGATATTTCTTGGAGTGAGGGCGCGAACATCCAATGATCTCAGGGACCTGCCATATCCTTCACGAGCCTTTTTTGATGAATCCCACCCACCGGTTGATATTTTAGCCGGGGTAAGCCTTCGAATTGGTCGGGTGCGGTGCAATAGGAGACGCCAATGAATCACGGGGACATTTCACGACGACAGCTTCTCAAGGCCGGCACCCTCAGCGCACTCAACCTCGGCGCTCCGGGGCTGATCATGGGTCAGGACAAGACCGACGCCTCGGGCCAGGCCGTGGCTTCCAAGAAGTCCTGCATCTTCCTGCTGCTCTGCGGCGGCCCCAGCCAGCTGGACACCTGGGATCTGAAGCCGGACGCCCCCTCCGAGATCCGCGGACCCTACAAACCAATCCGCACCAAGGTGCCGGGCATGCATTTGAGCGAACTCCACCCCAGGCTCGCCAAGATCACCGACCAGTTCTGTTTGATCCGTTCGATGCACCACCCCGGTCCCATCACCAATCACTACGACGCGATGCACAACCTGCTCAGCGGCCAGCACGTCGAGCGGGTGATACGGGGCGTGGCGGACGACAAGCCCTACCTCGGCTCGGTGGTGGCCAAGTATCTTCCCAGCGAGCGCAACCCGATTTCGAATGCCTGGCTCATCAAGTGCGTGGGCCCCCCGGTCTTCTGTGCTCCAAATATCGGCAGCGGAGGTTACCTGGGTTCTTCCTACGCGCCGGTGTTCGTGGGCTCGGCCGACAACCATCCGGCCATGCCCAAGTTCACGCCGCCCTCCTTCTACGAAATGGCCGAGCCCGCCGCACGCGTTGAGGAGCGACGCGATCTCCTGGACCGGCTCGAGTCGGACGCCCTCAATCAGGACCCACGCGGCAAGGATTGGAACGCCCTGCGCGAGAGCGCTTTCGACGCAATGACGCGACCGGAAGGACGGGAAGCCTTTGAACTGGATCGCGAACCGCTCTCCGTGCGCGAACGCTATGGGATGCATCCGCTCGGTCAGAACCTTCTCCTCGCCCGCCGCATGGTGGAGGCCGGAGTTCGCTTCATCACCGTCAACGGATGGACCGGCCTCGCGCCCGGCGCGGGCAAGGCTTCCGGTCCTAGTCCGCCCAGCTCGAGTTGGGATATGCACGGTGGCGACATGCGCATGGGCAACGCCTTCGGGAATGGTTCCTACGGGATGGGCTGTTGCGTGCCGCGCCTCGACGAAGCGCTCTCCGCCCTCCTCACCGATTTGAAAGACCGGGGCCTCCTGGACGACACCCTGGTGGTCGCGGTGGGCGAATTCGGGCGCACGCCCAAGATCACGCTCAAGGGCCCTCCCGGCCGCAACCACTGGCCGCAGTGCTTCTCTGCCATCATGGCCGGCTGCGGGATTCGCGGCGGCGCAGTGTATGGCGAGTCCGACAAGATCGGGGCGGTTCCGGTGAGCGACCCGGTGACCCCGCAGGATCTCCACGCCACCGTTCTACACGCCCTGGGCGTACCGATGCCCGACCCCACCAAGATCGCCGGCCCGGAGTTCTCCACCGGCGAACCGGTGATGAACCTCTTCGGGTAGGTCCCTCACCCGTGAGTTGAGCGGAGCCTGGGCGTTCTGGATCGCCAACGTTATCGCCTCCTTCCCGATGGCCCTTTCCCGATGTCCCTCGTGGGAGATCTAAAGAGCCTGAACCGCAGCGGGGCGGCAAGAGCTCTGCTTCGTCGCTCCGCGAAGCGAGTAATCCTGCCATGAGAATCAAATATTCCACCTGGGATGAATTCACCACCGAGCGAAGAATAGAGGGACAGGTCATCTTTGTTTTGGGCATCTATATTTTGTGCTCTCACGAGACATCAACTTTGCCAAGCGCATCACGGTAGATTTTTCTTGCGGACGTGGTCCAGGGCAGGTTGGATGGTACCGATATGAAAAGAGCGCACCTTCATTTATTCGGTTTGGCCCTCGGCTTGGCGCTTCTGGCAGGTCAGGCGAACGCGGCGGTGTTGGCAAACCCGGGGCTTGCCTATACCTACACCTATGGAAGCAATTTAAGTGGTCCAGCCGCCTCCGCCGGCTTCGGCGCGGTTGCTGAAAATGCGAGCCCATCTGTCCTGAACGACGGGTTTTTCACCACTCAGGCGGAGATTGACGCGGATGGTGGGGCGACGACTGCCGGGTATTACCTTAACGGCGGTGGACCCTTGGGCGGCATCATTTTTGGAACTGGCGCCGGGAACAATCGTAGTATCACCGTCGACCTTGGATCGATGCAAAATCTAGGTCCGGTGGACATGTATTATGTGGCTCATGGTGCAGACGCGGTTGACGTCCCGTGGCAGGTCGACGTGATCATCGACGGCGGCGCGCCGATCAGTTTCAACCCGTTTGATATCAGCGCTACGGCGCGAATTTCTGCACAGGGCCGCACGGGTGACGCGCGAATGTCAACAGTCGATCTGACGGGACAATCAGGTCAGATCGTCGTGTTGGACTTCTATTCGGATGGACGAACGGATCTGGCCGGTGGCGGTTCGCAAAGCTGTTGTGGCGGCGAATGGACAGGCCTGAACGAAATCGTCTTTGTTCCCGAGCCGGCCACCGCGACCATGGCGCTGCTGGGATTGGGCGGTTTGTTCGTGCGCCGCCGTCGTCGTCACTGATTTCACGATTGCTGAGAAAACGGAAACCATTTGTCCGACGCCTTTTGCGTGGCGGCGGGCTGAACTGGTCGGCGCCCAAGCGACTGGCACGATCGGAGAGGTCGGTGCCGCTGGGCGAGCCTCCCGTGACCCATGGAGGAGAATGACAAGGAAAGCGATCAGTTCCACAATGAACACAATCAGAAATGCCACGAAGGCGATGTTGGCGGTGGCGCTTCTGGCAGGTCAGGCGAACGCGGAGGTGTTGGCAAACCCGGGGGCTGCCTATACCTACACCTATGGAAGCAATTTAAGTGGTCCAGCCGCCGCCGCCGGCGCCGGCGGGGTTGCTGAAACGGCGAGCCCATCTGTCCTGAACGACGGG
>CAUZKZ010000568.1:0-3423 GCA_963580345.1 Verrucomicrobiia bacterium
GATCACGAGATTCTTTGCGAAAGCGCCGCTCCAAATCAACCGAACTCGCCAAGTCTCGCTTCAATTCGCAACCGCAGATTCCAACGCTCTGATCTCCTGAAAAGGGGGTAATTCAACAGTCTCCTAGATGCGTCGGCTCTTTCCGCTGAGTTGCCGGATCTGGCAGGCCCCAGAATGGAAACGACCCGCGGAGAATGGCTCGTCATCCGGTTCCTGATGGGCTACTGCCCCTGCTCTCCATGAACGTCCGCGTCCTTGGCTCCATCGCCCTGCGCTACTATTGGCTCTATACCCGCCATCCGGTGCGGATCGTGGAGTTGTTGTTCTGGCCGTTCATGCAGCTCCTGGTTTGGGGGTTTCTCACCAAGTATCTCCAGTCCGAAAGCGGTGGCGAATTTCCACACACCATCACCTACCTGATCGGCGCCATCATTCTGTGGGACGCCCTCTTCCGCTCCCAGCAAGGGGTCGCAATCTCGTTCCTGGAGGACGTTTGGACCCGCAATCTCCTCAACATCTTCGCCGCCCCCGTCCGCACCTCCGAATACGTTGGCGCCATGTTCTTGGTGGGGCTCTGCCGGGTCGCCTTCACCGGTCTCATCCTCTCCGTCATCGCCATCGTTGCCTATCAGTTCAACCTTTACGCCCTCCAGCTCTCGCTCATCCCCTTCTATCTCAACCTCCTCATGTTCGGCTGGGCCATGGGACTGATCTCCGTGAGCCTCATCCTTCGATTCGGCCATGGCGCCGAGTCCCTCGCCTGGGCCGTTCCCTTTCTCGTGCAACCCGTCTCCGCCGTCTTCTACCCCGTGGACGTCCTGCCCGGGTGGTTGCAGCCGGTTGCCATGGCCTTTCCCTCCACCCACGTCTTCGAAGGCATGCGGAGCGTCATCAAGGGCGGCGGCTTCCCCGCTTCCAGCATGCTCTGCGCCTTCGCTCTCAACATCGTCTTCCTCGCCATCTCCCTTTGGCTCCTCCACGCCATGCTCACCGGCGCGAGGAAGAAGGGATTCCTCGTGAAGGTGACCTCCAGTTAGTTGAGAAGTGTGCCGTCAGCAGCGTAGGGGAAGCAGTGGATAGTGTGCAGTAATCAGTGTACAGTATTCAGTATTCAGTGTTCAGTGTTCAGTGTTCAGTGTACAGACGGCTTCATCCCACCGGACTTCGGGCGCCGCGTTCCCGGTTCCGATTCTCCCGCAGCATCCCCCGCACCGCTCCGAGAATAATCCCCGATCCTCCTACCACGAACAGGAGTGGGACCCAAAGCGAGTAACCCGGTCCCCTCGAATCTCGTTTCAGGACCGCGTGGGCGGGATCGGACGGATTGACAAAACAACGCCGGGGGGACCCTTCCGGGAATTTCTCCACCAGGGCCTCGGGCCGGCTGGTCGAGCCGCTCCAGGCGCTTCCCCGCAGACTGTAGCGGCCCGAGGTGTGGGGGATCCCCTCGAATTGATACCCGTAGAGCACCTTGAAGCGGTACTCCGTGCCCACCTCCTTCCCGATTCTCCGTTCTTCCATGCCCGACTCGAGAATCCTGCACTCCACCTCCTTCCAGCCCTGCTGGTCCGAGGCCCGGTGGAAGCTCCGCCACATCAGCCACGCTAATCCTCCCCCGGCCGCGCAGAAAAACAGCCCGACAAAGATCAAGTAGATACTCCCCGCCCGGCCCACGGCTGGACGCTAGCGCGAATTTCCGGATCCTAAACCCAATTTTCCAATTCCTTCCTCCCGTTCTCCCCAAGGCCAGGCCGACGGGTGAAGACAGGCCAACTAACAACTGACAACCGGAAACGGATCGCCTACCATTTCCCGCGTTGTGGGAGAACATGCAGAACAGCTCGCCGAGGAAGAGGTGTCCGCCATGGTGGACGCCGCAATCGCCGAGACTGGCGCCACCGGACGGGCCGACATGGGCCAGGTCATGAAAAATCTGCAGGAGCGCGCCGCCGGGCGCGTCGACGGCAGGACACTTTCGCAGCCCGAGATGCGGAGGCTCTCGTAGGGCCCTTGCCATGAGTTGCGCAGCTGTCATCGTTGGCGCAGGTCACGGGCGTCGAATGGGATTCGATAAGCTTCTGGCTCCCGTCCTCGGCAAGCCCGTCCTGCAGTGGAGCCTCGACGCCTTCCTGCAGGCCGACTCGGTCGACCGCATCGTGGTGGTCACCAGCGAGGAGCGTTTCGAGGCCCTCGAGGTTGGCACCACCAAGCAGGTTCTGCGGGTTGACGGCGATCGCGAGCGGTTCCACAGCGTGGCACGCGGCCTCCAGGCCATCACTGGCTCGCCGACCTATGTGGCGGTTCATGACGGGGCCCGGCCCCTGGTTCTCCCGGAACAGATCGACGAGTGTGTGCAGGTGGCCCGCGATGCCGGGGCGGCCGCCCTGGCCCGGCGTGTCACCGAGACGCTCAAGAAAGCGGACGGACGGCAATTTACCCGCAGCAGCCCCATATCCCGCGAGAACCTTTGGATCATGGAAACTCCCCAGGTCTTTCGCTTCAACATGCTCTGCCGCGCCTATACGCTCACGGAATCCCGCCGTCTCCATATCACCGACGATGTCTCCGCCGCCGAGGCGATCGGGGTCCCGACCAAGCTTATCGAGAATCCGCTTCCCAATCCCAAGATCACCTTCCCCCGGGATCTCACCATTGTGGAGGCCCTTTTGAGGATCAGGAAGGAAGAGGGGACCGGGTAGGGAACGGCGCGGTGCGTCCGGACCTTCGCGGAGCCCGTACTTTCACGGAAGCGGCGCTGCCACCGCGACGGCTGCCCCCGCTTTTTCACCCTGTCCCGCCGCTCCTGCCGCGCTAAACGCGACAATTGCAAGCACCCGGACAACGAAGAAGCGACAACTCGTACCGCGCGGACGCAACGAATTTTCCGGAGCGCCAGGCGCCGGCCGCCTATCAATCGAAACTTGGGTTCGTCAGCCTCTCCGCTGCCTGGCCGGTCTTGAGTTCTCCCTTGTAGACCATGCTGAACTTCCCTCCCGTGTTTTGGGAGATCTCGAGGAGCAGCCCGGCGGGAGATCCGGGAAGTTCAAAGGCGATGGTGTCGATCGGCGTGCCCGCCGGGTTGAGCTCCTTCAAGTTGAAGAGGACATCCTGACCGTCCCGCGGTTCGCCGTCGGAGAGAAGGTAGATGATGCTGGGCGGCGGATTCATACTGAGCGCCATCTTCAGGCCGGGATACCAACTCGTGCCGCCGTCTACCGGCATGGCATTGATCTGGCCGATGACCTGCTTCTTGATGTTCTCGGTGCTTGGATACCAATTGCAATTCGGAGTTTCACCGAGCCCGTTCCAACCGTTGCCAACGAAGTCCGGCCCCTCGGTGTCAATCGTCCAGGCGCGCGAGGAGAAGAAGATGACGTTGAACGCCATGCCTTTGGCGAGTCCCGCGATGGACTTCGAGAGCTC
>CAUZKZ010000569.1:0-3413 GCA_963580345.1 Verrucomicrobiia bacterium
TCGCTACCCGGCCGAATCTGCGGACGCTGGCGTTCGTCTGAACTGTCGGTTTCAATGACCTCTCGGAACGGAGCCTCTATCATGTCCTCACGCCGCAGATTTCTCGAGCGGACGGGGGTCTCCGCCGCCTCACTCCTGATCCCTCGCTTCAGTTGGGGCGACTCTCCCAGCGACAAGCTGAACATCGGATTCATCGGCGCCGGCGGACGGGCCGGCGCAAATCTCGCGGGCTGCAGCAGCGAGAATATCGTGGCGCTGGCGGACGTGGACGACGCCCGCGCACAAGGGGCGTTTAAGAAGTACCCGCAAGCACGACGCTACAAAGACTACCGCGAGATGCTCGACGTGGAATCGTCGTTGGATGCGGTGGTGGTCAGCACTCCGGATCACATGCACGCGCCGACCAGCATCGCCGCAATGCAATATGGCAAACACGTCTATTGCGAAAAACCGCTGGCTCGCACCATTTGGGAAGCCCGCCAGATGGCCGCGGTCACCCAGGCAAAAAACGTGGTCACACAGATGGGCACCCAGGGGCACGCCTTCCATGGTTCGCGGACGGCCGTCGAAGTGATCCGCAGCGGCGTCTTAGGAGACGTTTCCGAAGTACATGTGTGGAGCGATCGTCCGGGCAGGCGGTGGCCGCAAGGGATTGAACGTCCTCGGGGAGATCACGCAATTCCCGCCACATTAGATTGGGATCTCTGGTTGGGGGTGGCGCCCCAGCGGCCATACCATCCCGCATACGTGCCTTTCAAGTGGCGCGGGTTTTGGGATTTTGGCACCGGCGCCATCGGCGACATGGGGGTTCACAACCTCGATACGGCATTTTGGGGCCTGGGTCTCTCTTCGCCCGCTAGCGCCAGGGTCGTCGACTGCGGCGCCATGACATCGGAAAGCCCGCCGCGCTGGTCGGTGATCGAGATCAACTTCGCCAAGACGCTAGCGCGGCCGGCCATCAAGTTGCTCTGGTATGACGGCGGGAAGAAACCGCCGCGCGAGCTGTTTCACGAAGCCGGCGACAACATTTCGACCAACGGCTCGCTGGTCATCGGCAAGAACGCGACGCTCTACACGCGGACCTGGCACGGCGGCACCAAGTCGGAGGATTCGTTTTTGCTCCTGCCGCGCAAGCACTTTGCCGACTTCATGCCTGGTGCCCCCACATTGCCCCGCCCGGTCAATCATCACCGGGAGTGGATCGACGCCATTAAACAGGGCCAAGCGGCGCCCGAAAGCAGCCATTTTGCTTACGCGGCGAAATTGACCGAGACGCTATTGGTGGGGCACCTCGCGTTGCGACTCAGGCGCGAGTTGATGTGGGATGCGGCCAAGATGCGAGTTCGCGACGTTCCGGAAGCCGACCAATACATAAAGCCCGACTACCGTCGCGGCTGGGAGCTCCCGACGTAGTCCGTGGGCAACCTTCAAGTCCGGCCGTCCCACGATCTTATTGAGCGACGGCAGCGTTTGGATGAAACGTTCGACGAAAGCTACCGACATCCTTCCTCTCCTTACGCCAAACGTTGTTCCGGTGTCTATTCCCTGAGCGCCAGGATATGCTCGATCACCTTGCTCCGGATGGTGTGCCAGTCCTGGCCAGTGAAACGCATGGCGAGAGCACGGATGAGAGGTGACCGACCTCCCGTTTCGTCACCGCGTGGACGGTCATACAGCAACGGGGTTTCGAGATCAATCTCACCGGGTCGGCGCAGGGCCGCATCTTTTGGCCTTGGCTTGCCCCGCCTGGCCTCCTCTACCACCGCTCGCAGACGCGCCAGGAACTGCTTTGCTTTGGCGGCCTCGGCAGGCTTCCGGTCCGACTTTTCCTGGATAAGGGATTCCAGTGTCGCGAAGTAGCGAACATCATCGAATCCCTCGCGCGCGCATTCCCAGAGGAGCGTGGGCACGAGTAGGTCAGGGTCCTCGGGGTCTGGAAGAAACATGGCATAAAAGGCTGTTTTTCCCGTGGTTTCATCATACGGGTTGCCGATGCGTCCGGGTCGCGGGATCCACTGCGTGCAATCAGGGCAATGGACCTCAAAGGGGCTGACCCAAAGGAATAGGCCGTTGATGATCCGGCTCCATTCCGGGTTCCAGGCGCGCCAGATGAAGTTGTGATAGAACCAGGCCTTGTCTCCGGATGCGGCCAGCTCTCGGCGCTTTTCGTCCATCGTGTGGCCTCTGGCCAGCCACCACTCGAAGGGATATCCGGCGTAGTTGCGGAGGTCCACATAGGGGGCTATGGTCTTGCGCCATTCTTCATACTTCTCCTTTGTGGTGTGAAAGGTGATATAGAATTGGCCCACACCTGGCATCTCCTCTCGAGCAATCTGCGTTATCTCACAATAGAGGTCCAGGTGCGGCTCGTGCCCGAACACCTCGTCCATATGCTGCAGATACAAGTTCAGTTCCGGGAACTTCCGCTGCAACTCCGCGAACGCCTCCAGGGCGCGCCTCACCGCAGCCCGGTATGCCGGGTCCTTCGCCAAGGCCCGGCCTACGTCTCCCAGGGGGAGCGCGGTCTCCATGTCTTCGTCCATCATCATCTTGACGTAATCCCCGTGACCCGTCATGCGGGCGAGGGAGCCGTTGAAATTGTCGTAAAAGATGATCGTACGGAAGTCCATCTCCCTGTAGATGGTCAGGAATGTTTCCAACTGGGTCGTATTAGGCACAATGGTCCCGTCGGCCTCGCGGCGGTAGTGCATAGCGAGATTGGTTCTCACGTTGCGCACGCCGTGCGCGCGCATGTTCGCCAAGTCTCTGCGCAGCCACTGCGGGTTTGTCTCCATCATCTGGCGGTCGGCATAGTACAGCCCCAGGCTCTTGTCCTTCGGCTCAACCAGCTTGAACGGTAATACCCGCACATACAAGCCGAGGCTTCCTTCGATGTCGCCCGATCGAACCTTCACCTCACCGGCGTACGCGCCAGGGGCGGCGTCTTCGGGGACCTGCAACGTCAGCCATATCTCTCGGAACTCGCCCTTGGGGAGGTCCAACGGCTTCGAGCGCGCCAGAAAACGGTTCATAATCTCAATCTGGTCAGGGGGTCTGTTATAGACCTCCCGTAGTGGGGATCGGACGACGCGGCTGACCTCGATCGCACTGGCCGGAATGGGCACACCGGCTTCGTTTTTCAGGTCACTCACGCTGATATCAAGTTGCGACAAGTTGCGGGTGGCATAGATTACGAAGGTCGCCGGTTCGTATTCTCCAGGCGTTGCTTCCAGTCGGAGGTACTGAGCGCGCGGTCCAGGCTCGGCCGAGGGGTCCATATCCTCCACGTAAGATTTGGACACCAGCCTGAACCCAGGGTCCTCGTCGGGGAGGGACGCCGCATAGCGATACGCACCGGGGGGCTCAATGAACTTGAGTTCATTCGCTTCCGAAGGCGTATGGAGCGCACAGAG
>CAUZKZ010000570.1:0-3406 GCA_963580345.1 Verrucomicrobiia bacterium
TTCGTCTGGACCGCTTCAGCCAGCGATATTCTTGAGAAGGTGAAGCGGGGACGGAAGAAATTGAATAAAACCCAGTCTGCTTGACGGACTACACTAGGGATGCTGAAATTCCTGATCCGTCCACTCTCTCAGTCTGTACACTGAACACTGTACACTGAAAATGATCCGCCCCGCCACGCCGGCTGACGTCGACGAGATCCACACCCTCGTCTGCGAACTCGCCGAGTTCGAGAATCTTCGCCACACCGTGGCCGCCACCCCGGCGGACATCCACGCCGCCCTCTTCGGCCAGCGCCCCGTCCTGGAGGCCCTCGTGGCCCCCGCTCCCGCTCCCGCCTCCTCCCCTGACACGCTCTCCGGCGTCGCCCTCTTCTACCCGACCTTTTCCACCTTCACCGGCAAGCCGGGTCTCTGGCTGGAAGACCTCTACGTCCGCCCCGAGTTCCGCGGCCAGGGGCTGGGAACCGCCTTCCTTCAGCGCTTCCTCGACCTCGCCCGCCACCGTGGCTGCGCCCGCGCCGAGTGGGCCGTCCTCGCCTGGAACCAACCCGCCCTCCGCCGCTACGAATCCCTGGGCGCCGACGTCATGCCCGACTGGCGCATCGCCCGCCTCAACCTCTGATCCCGATTCTCCACTTCCCCCAATTCCGCATTTCTAATCCCTTGCGCGCAAGACCCGGCCCTGTATGTTCGTAGCCCCAATTAGCTCAACCATGAAAACTACCTTCCTCGCTGTCATCGCCCTGCTGGGCACCTTCGCTTTCTGCTCCGCCCAGGACAAGAAGCCCGCCATTCCGAAGCCCGGCATTCCGCTTCCGACCGAGACGCCTTCCGCCAAGGGCGCCGCGGCCTACATCATCTCCCCGGCGAACGGCGCGACGGTGAAGGGGCCCGTCACCATCAAGTTCGGACTCAAGGGCATGGGCGTCTGCCCGGCAGGCCTCTACCTCGAAAACACCGGTCACCATCACTTGCTCGTCGATATGGATGCCGGCAAGCTGGACGCCAAAGCCCCCATCCCGACCATCGAGGGCAAGTGCCTCCATTACGGGAAAGGCCAGACCGAAGTCACCCTCGACCTCCCCAAGGGCAAGCACACCCTCCAACTCGCCTTCGCCAACTTCGCCCACATGTTTCACAAGCCGGCCGTCACCTCGAAAAAGATCACCATCACCGTCGAGTAGGGTCGGGTCCCATCTCGATATGACCAATGTCCATTGTTCCGACCTCCGATCTTCGAGCTTCGGATTGATGCCTTTTGACTCCGGCCAAGGCCCGGGGAGCTTTTCCGGCCCGCCATAAACTCATTGCAAGATGGGAGATATGCGGTAGTTCTAGCAACGGTCCCTTTCCGACGACAATGAACGCTTTCCCCGGGTCCCTGCCGGCCCTGTTCGTGCTCCTGGCCGGACCGGCTCTCGCTTCCGTCCTGGAAGTCGGGACGATCGAGCAGCCCGTCAACCTCGGCGCGAACGCGGATCCCAGCCGCATCCCGCTGGGACCGGTCGTGATCGAAACGAATCACGGCTATGGCCGGCATCCCATCATCTCGGCCCCCCGCCCCTGCACCCACGGCACCCTCGCCGTGGAGAAAGGACTCGAACTCAACATGAACCTCGCCAGCGTCTTCGGGATCGAGGTCATTCCGGAGGATTCCACCGACGTGCCCCGGGCACCTGTCACCATCAGGATCAAGGACTGGCCGGTGCCTGCCTACAGCCCCTACCGGAAGGACCAGGTCGTCTCCGCCACCCTTCATTGCCTGCTGCGCTCGGTACATGCTTCACCCGAATCCCCGCTCAAAATCCGCATCGATGCCGAGAATCGCGAGGACGCCAAAAACCTGAAGGGATTCGCCGGCGAATATTTGACCGCCGAAGCGGAGAAGCAGGGTGGCCCCACTCCCGTTCCCGGATCGCATACCACCACCGATGGGCGGGGCGTCACCTACGTCGTTTTCGCGGAGGCCGGCCCTCCCTCGCCCGAAGCTCTCAAACGCCCGCCTCCTGCCGTCATCCCCTCCCGGCTTGAATCCGAGGAACCGGAGACCCTCTACAAACTGATCCCGGTCTGGGCTGGGGACGACTGGACCCAACCGGCCCAAGTCCTGACCCAGCCCGTGACCCTCTTTCACGATCTGTTCGATCCCAGCATCACGACCGGCCCCGATATCAATGAGGCCACCAGGCGCAAAATCTACCAAGGTTGTGCCTGGTCCGAGCACTTCGGCGACTCCCGCTTTACCGTCCGCGCCGAGTACCGGCCCGAAAACGCCCCGTCCGACTTGCTCGACTCCGTGTGTGCCCTGTTTCACGCCGCCGTGATTACCGCCCTCCCCACCACACAACGGCCGCTCACCGTCAATTTTCACACCGAGCATGCCCTCCTCAAGGCCATGGCGCCTTTCGTAAACGGCGAAGGCTGGAAGCAGCGCGACCTCGGCCACGGAAACGTCTTGCTCTCCTGCAAACTGGTTTGGGATCCCGGAAATCGCAAATTGACGAAGGGATCCATTCCCCGCGGCACGCTGGCGCCGAGTTCCACCGGAACCTGGATGGTCAGCTTCGTGCCGAAGGACTTCGGCGCCGGAAATGCCCGGGAAGACCGCGCCAATCTTCCCGAGGCGAGGAAGGATTGAGTTCAACGGCCCCTTCTCCCTCCCTGGTCACTCCTCATCGATTTCATCCTCCCGGCCGATTGCCTGCCGCGTCTTCGGGGCCCGCAGAGGACCTCACCGGACCTCCAGCACGGAGAGCCGCTCCCCGCTGCCCAATTCTCCCATCAACCGGTTGATGGCCGCAAAGTTGGCCGGATCCGAAACAAACGGACCCGCGCCGAATCCGCCCAGGGTGTGCGTCTCGATCAGGATCGGCTCGCCATTGATCAGCAGGAACCCCGGGTTCCCGCTATCGCCCACGACCAGCTTCCCCGCCACGCCCGGCACCTGGCCCGGCCCGAAGGATGCCCACCCGCCAGGCGTGATCGCCGCAACCTCATGACAAAATACGTACCCCTTGCGGTTCGTCAACACCACGGGAACTCTCCGGAGCAACGACCCATAGTCCGCACGCGCCGAGAGCACCCGGTAGGGACGCACCGGCATGGGCCGGTTCAGTTGACCCACCGCGATGTCGTTCGGCCCTGATCGTGACGCCACCACAAACCCTTCGTGCGGCCTCCCGGAGCGGTCGTGAAAGACCATCCGCGTCCCCACCTTCCGGCCGAAATGTTTCGACATCAACACGTGCCGCGGCGCGATGAGGGTGGCGGTCCGGTCGTTGTCGAACGCCACCCCGCTCAGGTCGATCGTCCGCACTCCCCCGTCCGCCCACGTCGCCTTCCCGTCCCGGTCGTAGCGCTTGAAGGCCCTGTGCCGGCCTCCCGTCAGGGACGGCGCCAAGGCCAG
>CAUZKZ010000571.1:0-3380 GCA_963580345.1 Verrucomicrobiia bacterium
TGGCGGCAGGGCCTGGCCTTCCCCCTGCACCAGGCGGTAGCGCTGGTCCACCGACAGACCCCCGAATTCCTCCACCGTCCCGTCGCGGTCCGGCCAGCGCACGATGAGCTTTTCAACGGCCTCTGCCCTCCCCAGACCAATGAGTATCTCCTTGCTCGACTGCGCGAGGTAACCCTCGCCTGCGTGCAGGGTCCGGATCGAGCGTCCGCCATCCGAAGTCACAATCTCGACCCGTGCCCCGATCGCGTCGCGGTTGCCGGTTCTGCCCGTGCCTTGCAGGCGGAGGCTCAGGAAGTGATTCCCCGCAGGCGTGTCGTTGCGCATAAAGCGCAGGCGCGGGGCGTTGCGATTGGAGATCCACAGGTCCACATCACCGTCGCCGTCCCAGTCGGTCAATGCGATCGCGCGGCCGTCGTCGGGCAGATCCAGACCGCTCCCGGCCGAGAGGTTCGCGAACTGCGGCGTGCCCCCGCCCGCCGCACCCAGGTTGAGAAAGACGCAATGGCGTTCGCGGCCGCTCAACGAGCCCCCCCGGTTCATGAGCTTCCCGAATTCGGCAGTTACCCCGGCATTGTTGACGGCCTCTCCGGTAGAGGTTGCCGACTGCGACACGACCTGCCGCCAGTAGAAACTTCACAAGTCGCCGTCGTCGTCCGCGGTGACGTTTCCGTTGGCCACCACCAGGTCCTCCCAGCCGTCATTGTTCAGGTCCGCAAAGTTCGAACCCCACGCCCAGCGGCCCATCGTCACGCCCGCCGGAACGCTGACGTCGCCGAATCCCTGCTCACCCACGTTCCGCAACAGGGTGTTGCCCCGCGCAAAGTGCTGGAAGCGGCGCCGCAACGACTCGCTCACTCCCGGCTTGAATTTCCGCTGCGCCGTGATGCGGCTCCCCGCCGCCGAGAACATGTTGGATACGTAGACATCCATGCGCCCGTCGCGATCGCAGTCGCCCCAGCTCGCCGACATGCCCGAGGCGCTGTCCTCCACCCCGGATTCGGCCGCCACGTCCACAAAGGCGGGTGCGCCGCTCCTGCTGTCGTTGCGATAGAGATTATTTCTTCCGAAGTCGTTGGCCACGTAGAGATCCTGGTCGCCGTCATTGTCGAAGTCTTCCCACGCTGCCGCAAAGCTCCAGCGGCGGTTGTTGAGCTCGAGTCCCACTTCGTTCGTGACATCCGCGAACTCCCAGGCCCCGGGCGCCCTGGTCCGGTTGTGAAAGAGGGAATTGGCCGCACCGCCGTTGGAGTCGTGGTAGACAAAACGATTGGGCAGGGCGCCCACCTGCGCACCCACCGGGTCGGTCAGCAATCCGTCGGGCGCGTAGGCACACACATAGAGATCGAGCCGCCCGTCGCGATCGAAATCCGCCGCCGAGAGCGAGGTGGTCGATCTGCTGGTGGGCAGGACCGCACGCAGGCGAAAGCCGACGCCCTCTTCATTCGAGGCCAAGACCACCCCGCCGTAGACCGCCACCGCGAGATCCTGATCCCCGTCGTTGTCAAAATCGAGGAGCAGAGCGCTCCGCGAATCCTCCAGCCAGTCGACGCCCCACTCCGCGGAGACATCGCGAAGCGTTCCGTCGCGATTCTGCAGGTAGAGGCGGTTGGGCAATCCCGGCTCCTGGCACAGATACAAGTCGTCCAGACCATCTCCATTCACATCGCCCAGCGCGAGGCCGGGCGAACCGGAAAAGTTCAAGGGCGCTCGATAGGGGATGCGAGCCAGCCAATGATTGAGGCCGAAGAGGAGTTGCTCGCGATAAGAGGCGTTGGCACCCAGCACCGATTCGGTGCAGTCCGCGAAGAGCGACCGGCCCGCAACCGACGACGTCCGCGTCTGCTCGAACTTCCCCACCCCGACGCGCTGAATCAGCGGCGGCGCATCACCCCTTTGCTGCCAGTGCACCACCCAGGTCGCATACTGTTCGACCACCGTCTCGGCCGTCCGCCAGTTGATCGAGAAGTATTGGTGAGTCACGAATCCCTCCCCGGTTTCGGCCGGCAGCACGCGCAGAATTTTGAACTTGAAGCGCGCACCTTTCTGTTCCCCCGGGCCGGGCCCCGCCCCTGCCAAGGCGCCCACCAGGCCCCCCGCCGGTTTCGACCACCTCGGCTCCCGGTTGGAACGCTCCACGGTGGCCAGCCCATCTTTGAAGACTCGCTCCAACGGTGCCGGCACGAGTGGACCGAGCGCATCATCTTCGGTCAGCAATTCCCGGATCGCTTTCACCGCCCTTGTTGGATCGCCCGCGATCAGGAGTTCTCCGACCAGGTCGAGTTGCCCCTGGGCGGCTCCTGCCATCACCTCCGTGTCCCAGCCATCCCTCTCCGGATCATCCGCCTTCTTGCGCCAGTCCTCAAGGATTGCTGATCTTGAAGGAATCGTTGCCAGTTCGACCGCATTGTCTGATTCCACGGGGGTGGGAGAAGCCTGCTGGCTGGTTTCCTCCTCATCGGGCTCCGAGCACGAGGCGCACAGGGCCACCAGGGTCGCGCCCGCAATCCAACCCCGCAATCCAACCGAAAAAAAAATTTCCAACATATTTCTTGCCCGAGCCTCGCCATGTTGAATAAAACCTACAGCAATTGCCAAACTCAAATCGCCAGAAAGATGAAACCAAAGCTAACGCCTTACCTTTGTAGCGCCTTTTCCCTAACGGTTTTCTTGATTAGTGGTGCTCCCGCCAACGCCGCCACGACCGTGCTTGCGGGGTCCCAGTTTACTTTTGACGGAGTCGACGGTCCACTGGTGCCCGACGCAATCGTGCCAGACAATCTGGCCTTGGCGAGCAACGGATCCCTGCCCTTCGCGATCGACGCTGGCCACGGCCCAACTCACTCGATCGCCGGTCTGAACAACGGCCTCTACGGTAACAACGCCAGCTGGATCGGCCACACCGGGCGGGACATCGACATCGGCGGTGGTCAGATCGTCCATACCGCCATTGCTGGCATCGACTTCGCGGGCTCCGGCACCCACCGCATCCAGTCCTTTGCCTTCGGCCGCAGTAACAAAGGCGACGAGTTTGCGGATCGGACCCAGGGAGACTATTACATCCAACTGACCACCACTCCCGACCCGGACTTTAATACCTCGGACGGCGACTGGAACACCATCGGGACGATCAACATAGACTCCAACGATTTTCCCAACACCTACCGGCATGAGTATACCTTGAACTCCCCGCAGAATGCCACCGGCATCCGGATCGTCGGTCCCTACGGAGTCGCCATCGACGAGATTGAGGTTTATGTCGTCCCGGAACCGGGCGCTGCCGTCCTGGGATTATCCGGCTTGTTTGCCCTGGCGCTTCTGCGGCGGCGCAAGTAACGCCGAAAGAGAGCTAACCAACTCCAACAATGGGTGCCTGGCCCGCC
>CAUZKZ010000572.1:0-3367 GCA_963580345.1 Verrucomicrobiia bacterium
CGCTGACTTTTCGTCCTTTACCTGCAGGCCCTTCGCGGATTAGTTGATGTCGGATACGTTCGGGCTGACCGGAGTGGTGCTTTCGCCGGCGCTCCGACTTGGTATTCCTATCAGGAAGACGCCCGGAGACAGGAGGAAACTATGCGGGAGAGAAGAATGGCGATAAACAAATTACGCGTAATGGTGACGGGATCGTTCTGTTTGTTGTGTGCCTTTCAATCGGGTCGGGCGGTAGACCCTTCTCCGGGTGGCGGACGTTCCGGGAGTGCGGAGTTTTTCCCGCCTGCGAATGGCTATACGAATTCCATTGGGATGGAGTTCGTCTTCGTTGAACCCGGCTCGTTCATCATGGGTTCCCCCGAGGAGGAGCAACAGCCTGATGAGAAGCAGCACCAGGCCACGGTCACGAAGGGCTTTTACATGGGAAGGACGGAAGTGACCCAGGCTCAGTGGATGGAGATCATGGGTACCGAGCCCTGGGAAGGCATCCTGGGGGCGAAGATTGGCGAAGAGTGCCCCGCGGTGTGCGTTACCTGGCTCGAGGCGAAGGACTTTTGCAGACGTCTTCTTGCCCGCGAAGAAGGCGCTCTCTATCGGCTGCCCAGCGAGGCCGAATGGGAATACGCGTGCCGCGCCGGGACGACCACCCGGTTCAGTCATGGCCACGATGAGGGCTGGCACGAACTGAATGACCACTACGGGTGGTACAATATCGATCGTGATAATCCCGGCGGGGGATTCGCCCATCCCGTGGCGCAGAAGAAGCCCAATCCCTGGGGCCTGTACGACGTGCACGGGAATGTCTGGGAGTGGTGCCACGATTGGTATGCGGAGTATCCGGAGGAGGAGACCATCGACTACACAGGGCCGGAGACCGGGGAGTTTCGGGCGCTGCGCAGCGGAGGATGTCATGGCCGGGGAAGGTTTTGCCGATCGGCCAACCGCATTTCGTCCACGCCCGACGAGCGGGCCCCGTTTTTCGGATTTCGGGTGGCGATGACCGCCGCGACCGCCGGCGCGGACGCGGGACGTTCAACCACCGTGGGATTCGACGGCGAATCGATCGCTGTCGACTACGAAGGGTTTCTTTCAAATCACGACGTTGTCTATCTGAGTCCGCCCCGGAAGGGCTGGGAATTCCTGCCCGTGGGAAACGGTGACCTGGCTGCGCCGGTCTGGACCCCGGCGCCGGACCGTGTGGAGTTCAACCTGAACAAGAGCGACACATGGGAGGAGGATCAACTCCGGGCCTGCGGCAAACTGACACTGCACCTGGGCGCAGAACTGATGGGAGGGGAAAACTTCCTGGGACGCCTCGACCTGTTCAGAGCGGGGGGTTCACTCGTAGGACACACTGGAGCCGGGACCGCGAGTATTTCCAGTTTCGTGGATGCCAACTCCAACGTCCTGGTCATCCGTCACCGGGGGGAAACAAGGGAGCCGGTGGAGCGGCGGATCGACTTGTCATTGTGGCGTGAAGATGGAGTTCAAGTCGGCGCCGAGGGCGGCGACATCTGGCTGAGGCAGGAATTCCCAGATCGGACCTACGCGCTGGCCTGCAGGGTGGTCGGTGCGGAACACACGATCGAAACCCGGCCGGAAAACCGGACGACGACAATCAAACTGGCGCCCGCAAAAGAGGCGGACTTCAC
Organism: Verrucomicrobiia bacterium; assembly: GCA_963580345.1. Classification (GTDB taxonomy): domain Bacteria; phylum Verrucomicrobiota; class Verrucomicrobiia; order Verrucomicrobiales; family Akkermansiaceae; genus Roseibacillus_B. The sequence goes on from CAUZKZ010000572.1 coordinate 1,653, forward strand.
CGTGCTGCTGGCAGCCGTAACGTCCACCGAGCCCGGGGCCAATCCCCTGGAAGAAGCTCGTAAGCTGCTCGACCGAACGGAAGCCCGTACAATGAAGCGGACGGTTCAAGAGCATGAACAATGGTGGAACGACTTCTGGCGGCAGTCTTTCGTATCGCTCTCGGACGACTACCTCGAAAACCTGTGGTACTTGACCATCTACAACCTCGCCTGCACCTCCAGGGGGGAATTCCCGGTGAAATTTAACGGCGGGCTGTGGCTCTGGCAGGAGGACGCTCGCGGGTGGGAGGGACACTACTGGCATCTCAACACCCAGGAAACGTACTGGCCTATCTACGCAGCGAACCACCTGGAACTCCTCCAACCTTATTACAAGATGTATTGGGACATGCTGCCCACGGCAAAAGAGATGGCCGGAAAATACCACAACGTCCAACAGGGCGCCTGGTACGGGGAGACCATAAACAGGTGGGGTTATCCCGACCACCTTCCGCCCAAAGATATGGGCTATATGCTCTCGCCGGGAACCCAGACGGGGTTCTACTTCTGGTGGTACTACCTCTACACGGGCGACGAAGAATTTCTGCGTACGCGGGCCTATCCTCTGTTGAAGGAGTGCGTAGATTTTTACCTTGGCTACATGAAGAAGGACGAAGCGGGAATTTACTACATCTATCCCAGCGCAGCCTACGAGACGCCGAGGGAGCCGCCTTTCTTCAAGAACCCCGTTGTCGATATAGCGAATGTTCGGGCCGGCTGCCGGATCCTGCTGGAGGCAAGCCACATTCTCGGTGTGGATCAAGATCGTCGCGCGCAATGGCAGGAGGTGCTGACGCACTTGCCGGCCTACCCCACGATGGTCGAGGAGGGCAGGACGCTGTATGCGCAGGGGCTCCGCAATCACGTCGGGGCGAAGACCAAGACCAAGGTGCTTCCCGAACTCGCGAACGTGTTTCCTGCCGGCGAGATCGGACTGGAAGAGCAGGGAACCCGGCCTTTTCAGATCGCGGTCAACACCGTGCTCGCCCGCATTCCACAAATGGGGTGGGGCGGGATGGAGATGGGGGTTTTCGCTGCCCGGGTCGGCTTGAAGAGAGAGACCTGGGGCTTGTTGCAGCACCAGGCGACTTTCCAGATCTATCCGCAGGGGTTCTTTCACTACTTCGACGACGCCTTTCGCGCGTACGAGGGGGGGAAGCATGCCGGAGGCCTTATTCCCTATCTCGAGCCTGCGGGCATTTTCGCCATGATCGTGAATGAGAGCCTTTTACAAAGCCACGATCGCCGGATCCGTGTTTTCCCTGCTCTGCCGGACGATCAAAGCGGTGCTTTCCGGCTGCGCGCCGCCGGGGCCTTCCTGGTTAGCTCCGAGGCCCAAGATGGGGAAGTCAAGTACATCGCCATCGAAAGCCTCGTTGGCGGCCTTTGCACGGTTGTGAATCCGTGGATTGAGACCGTCATCGTGGAGGAAGTCACCGGAGAAGACCGGCGCGTCATTCTCGAGTCCCGTGAGGAGGAGCTATCGTTCGATACTGCGCGAGATTCACTGTATGTAGTGCGGGCCGCGAACGCGCCCCTGTCCGGCTATGCGGTAAAACGGTTCGGTGGGGAGCGCAACACCCGGCCGAAGCGAGGATATGGGCTCATGATCGGCAAGGAGTAGCGTTCACTCTCCGAAATCCTTTCGATACCGTTCCAGCAGATCGTCGAGGCTA
>CAUZKZ010000573.1:0-3360 GCA_963580345.1 Verrucomicrobiia bacterium
TCGAATCGGTCGAGGTGACGGAGGAAGACAAGCCCGGGCCGCGGGAGAACTACACCCTCCGGGTGGCCGAGGAGGTGGGGGGCTACGGTGGCCTGACGGCGCTCACGCTGGCCGCCCGCCAAGGTCACGTCGAGGCGGCCATGGCGCTGCTGGACGGGGGCGCAGACATCGATATGCCGAGCAAGGGGGATAACACCGGCCCGCTCTTGATCGCGACGATCAACGGGCACTTCGATCTGGCCATGCTGCTGCTGGAGCGGGGTGCGGACCAGAACCAGGCGAACGACGCGGGTAACAGACCGCTCTTCGCCACCATCAGTCGGCGGTGGATGCCGGACTCGCGGCCGCCGGGGCCGACCGACTACTTGCGGCAGAAGACGAGCTATCTGGAGATGATGGAGGCGCTGCTTGAGGCCGGGGCCGACGTGAACGCGCGGCTCAACTACAACGTCTGGCATGTCGGCATGGGTGAAGGCCGACTGGAGGTGGACTGGGCCGGGGCGACGGCGTTCTTCCGGGCGGCACACGGGTTCGATGTGCCGGCCATGAAGCTCCTCGTCCGCTACGGAGCCGACCCGAACATTCCCACCATTCGACCAGCGTATTGGACCAGGTACGACCAGCTCAACCGGCAAAGTGGGGTCCTCGAGGTTCCCAAGGAGTGGAGCGACGAGATCGTGGATCCGTCCGGGCTGCCCGTGATCCCGCAAGGGGGGCCGGGATTCTACCCGATCAACGCGGCCTCGGGCCTCTCGCATTCCCGCGGGCGCCAAGGAACCGCACACCGGTACGTTCCGAACGGCTGGCTGCCGGCGGTCAAGTACCTCATCGAGGAGCTGGGTGCGGATCCCAATCAGCGGGACCACAACGGGGACACGCCGCTCCACAACACCGCGTTCCGGGGCGATAACGAGGTGATTCTCTATCTCGTGTCCAAGGGCGCGGACCCGCTGGTAGTGAATCGGATTGGCCTGACGACGGTGGACAAGGCGAATGGTCCGATCCAGCGGATCGAGCCCTTCCCGAAGACGGTCAAGCTGCTAGAGGACCTGGGCGGAAAGAACAATCACAATTGCGTGTCGTGCTGATGGCGACAGCCGGAGCGGCCGATCCCGCGAGGTAGGTTCAGAGATGTGTAAAAAGAGAGGCGACGTACCTTTCCGTTGAGCAGTTAATTAACGAATCCCGGGTTGGTGCCCCGGGGAGATGCACGTCGCCTCATGAGGAAGGATACGGTGGGAGCGGGGAGTGAGTCCACGGTCGAGTGGATGGCGCCGGAGGGGTTCGCCCGTGGCAAGGTCCAGGTCTTCGTCGCCGGATCGGGCATCGGCTCCATCACCCAGCAGAACGGGCGCTACCTGCTCGTGAACGTGCCGGTTGGCATCCACAGCCTGACGGCCGAGCGCATCGGGTACCGCACCGTGACCTCGGAGGTCACGGTGACAGCGGGCGGGACCACGGTGCAGGATTTCGCGCTGTCCCAGGAAGCGCTCGGACTCGACGAGATCATTGTCACCGGAACACCGGGCGGCACCCAGCGCCGCGCCATCGGGAACTCGGTCCTCTCGGTGCAGGCAGCCGATATCACCGCGTCCGTGGCGGTGAATAACATCCAGGACCTGATGACGGGCCGCACTCCCGGCCTTCAGTTCAACGCGAGTGCAACTGGAGTAGGAACCGGCTCGGGCATCCAGATCCGGGGCGTGGGAAGCTTCAACCTGTCTTCGAATCCGCTCATCTACGTCGACGGCATCCGGATCAACAACGCCTCCGATGCCGGACCCCAGATAGGCAGTCGTGAGAATGCGGTCAGCGTCCTCAACGACATCAATGCCGGGGACATCGAGAGCATAGAGATTATCAAAGGACCGGCGGCGGCGACGCTGTACGGGACCGAGGCCTCGGCAGGGGTGGTCCAGATCATCACGAAGCGGGGTGCGACGGGTGCCCCCCAGTTCGACCTGGCGGTGCGCGCCGGCGTGTGTCCACTACCTGCGCGACCCGGCCGGAAGGATGGGGACGCGGTGGGGTGCCAGGACAAGCCTGGGAAGACCGCCTGCCGGGAGAACCTCATTATGTACAATCCGTACGACGAGGCGAACTTCCTCATCGCGAATGACTATTTCGACTGGCCCACCGAGAGGCTGTACCAGAACGGGATGAGCCAGAGCTACAACCTGAGCGTCCGGGGCGGCACCGACGCGGTCCGCTACTTTATCTTGGGCAACTACGATGACGAAGAGGGGATCCTCTACTACAACACGAATGAGGCGTTCCGCCTCCGGGGAAATGTCTCCGTCGTGTTCAACGAAAACTTCTCGTTCGACCTCTCGACGGCCTACACGGACGGCGCTACGCAGTTCGCGGCGCAGGGTATCGGCCAGGGCTCGGACTGGACGGACATGACGTGGGGCAACGGCTACTGTCAACCCAGAATCAACCCGGACAACCCATGCCCCCGGATAATGGGCTTCCAGGAGCACCTCCCCTCGGACCTGGCCAAGATCAACGAAACCCGCGAGTTCAGCCGGTTCACCGGAAGCACGACGCTGAACTTCACGAAAGACTGGCTCGCGTTGCGGCTCATCATCGGTATCGACAAGGGCTGGGACGAGAATGAGGTGATCTATCCCCTGGAGACGGTCTTGCAACCCGTCTATCCAGAGATGCGGGAGGGGTGGGTCATCCTAGAGCGGCCGGTCACGGAACTCCTGAGCCTGGAGTGGTCCAGCACGGCCCGCCTCTCCCTGACCGACGCGGTGGGCACAGCGACCTCGGTGGGGGGCTTTCAGTACAACCGCAGGGAGCTCAACACCTTCGGGAACGTCGAGAAGGGGCTGCCCTCTTCGCAGTCGAGGACGGTCAACCAGACCGTGCCCTCCCGGGCCGTCCTGAACTACAACTTCATCGAGAACAAGTCGGTGGGCTTCTACATCCAGGAGGAGCTGAGCTTCAACGACCTGATCTTCGTGACGGGCGCGGTCCGCTTCGATGACAACTCGGCGTTTGGGGCCGATCTCTCGCCGGAGACCTATCCGAAGCTCTCGGGCACCTGGACGCTCTCCGACAAGAGCTTCTGGAACGTCGACATGGTCAACTTCCTGGGTTGACATCCTCTCGGGACCGTCCAAGATTCCCGGCAGCAGTGCTGGCACTCAGTTCCGGAGAGTGCTAAGCTATCCGGAACTGTCGAGATTCACCCATCGTCGGAACCCACGTTCAGGAGGCAGGGAAGCATGGCCACCAAAAAAAAGGCCACCACCAAGATCCAGCCTCTCAGCGACCGCGTCGTCGTGCGGCCGCTCGAGGAGGCGGAGCAGATGCGGGGCGGGCTCTACATCCCCGATACCGCAAAGGAGA
>CAUZKZ010000574.1:0-3341 GCA_963580345.1 Verrucomicrobiia bacterium
ACTGCAAAGTACGTTTTCGCGGCGGGAATCCTGGCGGGGGCTTTCAGCTCCTTCCTGGTCAACGCCGTGATCGGAGGGACGGTGATGTCGGATGGCCTGGGCAAAGGGAGCAGGATGGAAGACCGCTCCGCGCGGCACTTCACGACGGCGGCGTTGCTGACCGGAATGGCGATCGCGATCATGTCCTTTGCGCAGGAGGGTAGCACCGTGACTCTCATTACGCTGGCGCAGGCGCTGACGGTGCTGGGGATTCCTGCCCTGGCGCTGGCGCTGCTCTACCTCGGCACGCGCAAGGAGCTGACGGGACGGCGGCGGGTGCCGCCGGTCCTGATCGTCGTGGCGGCGGTAGGGACGTTGGTGGCCTGTTTCTTTGCGGTGCGGACCGCAGTGGTGGTGTGGGAGAAGGTGATTGGATAGTCAAATCTCGATGTTGTCGATGAGGCGGACTTCCCCGTAGAAGACGGCGGTGGCGAGCAGGGCAGGAGTGTTGACGGTGGAGAGTGGTTGGAGGGTTTGGCGGTCTACCAACTCGAGGTAGTCGATTTCGAAGCCTGGCGGGGCGCCGTCCTGCAAGTGGTGGCGGGCGGTGTTGAGATACTGATCGGGACGGGCCTCGCCAGTGACGGAAAGATCGCGCGCGGCAAGGAGGGCTCGGCGGATGCGAGGGGCATCCGCGCGGTGCTCCGGGGTGAGGATGCGGGAAGAAAGTGCGAGGCCATCGGCTTCCCGCACCGTCTCGACGCCGTGCACCTCGACCGGGAGGGCGAGGTCGCGGACCATGCGGCGGATGATGGCGAGTTGCTGGTAGTCTTTCTTGCCGAAGAAGGCGTGGTCCGGGCGGATCCCCTCGAAAAGTTTGAGGACAACGGTGCAGACGCCATCGAAGTGACCGGGGCGGGTGGCCCCGCAGAGATGCTTGGAGAGGAGAGACTCGTGGACGGTGAGGGAGTGGTCCGATTCGAAAAACTCGGCAGGCTCGGGGAAGAAGGCGCCGTCCACCCCGAGTTCTACGCAGATCGCGAGGTCGGCCTCCAGGACGCGCGGGTAGGCAGCCAGATCGACAGGACGGTCGAATTGAAGCGGATTCACGAAGATCGACACCAGGACGGATCCGCCCGGGCCGGCCACTTCCCGCGCGGAGTGGACGAGCGCGCGGTGGCCCTCGTGCAGGGCTCCCATGGTGGGAACCAGGGCGAGAGGGCCGGGGAGGCCGGGGCAGGCGGTGCGGGTCTCTTCGATGGTGCGAAGGTGGAGCATCGAGGGATTGGGAGGGAAATCCTGACTATTTAATGATCGCGGATTCAATTTGCTAAAGAATAATCTGGAACCGCAGAACAGGACGGCATTTTTGTTCTGAACGAAGCCCTCCAACCCTTGGAATCACGGGGGTTTGGTCAGAACGAAGATGCGTAAAACGTTGATTTACAGCCATGGGGCGATATTCGATAACAAATTGAATCCGCCTCAATTCAATGGGCCTAAGATCCTTTGAATTGACGGATTAGTTGAATATATGGACAGGCCTGGATTGCGCTACGGTTTAGGCGGGATATCGACGCCGGAGGCGTCACAGCTCGTAGCCGGTGGTTGAGCGAGGAACGAGCGACCCCACCGGGTTGGAGGGCCCGTTTGGTCCGCACCCCGGCAGGGGTGCCAGCAAGCGTCCGAACCCCAACCCGCGGCCTTCTGCCACCCCTGGTGGGGTGGATTGCATTCTCCGCGAGAATCCGGTGGGGTAGTCGCCAAGGCTCCTCAACCACCGGCTATCTTGCTTCGAAGCCTCCGGCTTCGCGTCCCGGAAACCTTTCTTACAATAGCGCCACTCGGGACAGGCGTTCGGTGGAGATAAAGAGTAAGAACAGGATTTAAGATTACGTTTGGCGCCCCCAGGAGACGCAACCCCGTCGGGGTTGTGGACTTCGGGTTGTCCCTCCCGGGGTAGCCCTCGTTCCTCGGCAACCCCGGGCTGGAGGCCGGCAACCCCGTTGGGGTTTGAAGGTGAATTTCCGTGGGACCGGATTTCAGCACGAATTGTGCAGGAATGGTACACGAATGAGCACGAATCAGAATTGGTCCGAGTCTTCGGGGAGAAGCTCTCAACGAGGCACCGTGGGCCGCATTCTACGGGACGGTGAGGTCAAAATCATCGATGTACCAACCCGCTTCGTTTTCGACGTCGTCGCTGTCGAGGCGGAATTCGATCTTGACCTCCTTGCCAAGCGCGGCGGCGGGCAGGGACAGGGAGACTTCCTCCCAGCTGGCGGAGCTTCCATGCACGGTCTGCACCAGAACCGCCAGCACGGAGTCATCGGAGGCGTCGAGAAGCGAGACGGTCCCGGAGTCGAAATCGAGTTCGATTTCAAAGTACTGGACGTAATTCAAGGTGGCGCCCGCGGCGTTGGTCAAGTCGATCGGCGGGGAGCGCAGCCAGACGTCGGCGTTAAATTCGTAGTTGACTGAAAGGTTGGTTCCAAAACAATTGGTGGGACTGTTGGCATTGGAGGGCCCGACGTTGGACGGCACCCCGAGTTCCCAAGCGGTTCCTCCCTGTCCATCCGAGCCGGTCGTCCAATTCCCCTGCCCGCTCTCGAAGTCGTCGGACACCAGCGAGACCGGCGGAGCATTGAACTCCTCGATGACGAAGAGGCGGGTGGGATCGGCGGGAAGCGGGATGACCAGGGTATTCTCCGGCGGAGTGGACGGGAGGTCCTGGCGGGCGCCGAAGATCGGCCAGTCGGCCGGCAGCGCGGCGGCGGGATCGGTTTCGCTGCGGAGATTGTAGAGCTTGCCGGTCTTGCTCTCCCACTTGAGAGTGAGCTGATCGGTTCCGGGGCTGTGGCTGACCTCCGTAAGGCGGAGGCCCTCATTCGAAAAACTGCCAATGATCGTCAGGGCATTGAGGAAGTGTGTATTCCACTGCATAAGCGTCGGAGAGAGGCCGGTGACGCTCCCGCTGATCTGGCCGCTCTCGTCGGCGACGACGCCGGAGAAGACCAGGTACTGGTCCCCTTCCACCCAGCTAAACGGCGCGGTCTGAGGTATGGGGAATCCGTACATCGTCGTCTGCGTGTTGCCGTCTATAGTGACATTGGCAGCGGCAGGCTTACCCCCGTTCCCACCGTACCACGAAGAATAACCGGCATAGACGTAGACATCATAAGGATGGCCGGGCAGCAGGTTGTTGATTGAGAACGTCGTGGTGCCGTGGTGGCCGCCATCGATGACGTTGCCAAACAGGCGCCCGGCGAAGGGCCCTTCTGCGCCCTTCTCAATGTTCATCCCCCCGTCGTGTGTTACGGTCACGGGCGTGGCTGTTCCGGCCGTATCGTTCATGACCCCCG
>CAUZKZ010000575.1:0-3341 GCA_963580345.1 Verrucomicrobiia bacterium
TTGCAAACCTGGGTCAGGACGGGGAATCTCGAATTGGCTGGTTTTTGTTTTTTCATCAGGCCGATCCTAGGTGGGATCGGCCGCCAGCCACCCATTAATACCTCAGTCTATGGGATGGCTGTGAAAATATTTAATTAGCGTAAGCAAGGCTACGCGCTTGCGTAGCTATCATATACCGTTTACCTTAACGTTACCACCACATGAGCGATTGGTCAGACTTCGGCTCCCTGTTGCGCTCCACCCGATCCAAGCTCGGTTGGTCGTTGCAGGATGTCGCGCACCGCACCCGGATTCCCCTCGCCACCCTGCGCCAGCTCGAGGGGAATGATTACTCACACTTCCCCAGCCTCTCTTACGCCAAGAGCTTCCTCGCCCAGTACAGCGAGCACCTCGGGGTCGATGCCGCCGAGTGGCTCGACAATTTCGATACCGGCGACGCCCTCGCCAATCTCGACAGCTACGAGTACCTCAAGGACCACGATGACCACCTCGAGGCCGGTCCCGTTGTCATCAAGCGAGACAAGCCGAAGAAGCAGAAGATCCAAAAGGAAAAACCGGAGCGCCGCACTCGTTCATCGCGCCGGGCGACCCTGCAGCCCCTCCTCGTTTTCAGCGTGACCGCCCTGCTCATCACCGGGGCCGTCTTCGGGTTCATGAAGCTGAGTGCCAAGTTCTCGGAAGACGCCACCGATTCGGCCGCAGAGAAAACTTCCGAAGAATACCTCGCTCCGGTCGCCGGCAACCCGGACGCCCGTCCCGCTCCCCGCGATTTTTCCAACGTCCCGGGCGCCCTGCCTGTCACCTCGGAAACCCTCGTCGCAGGCGACCCCGGTGGCACCCTTGGAGCCGAGACGCTGAACGCCACTCCTTCCACCAAGGAGGACATTCCCGACAATTTCGATATCGAGAACTCCCCCCCGCCCCGCGCGGTCATCGTGGAGGAGTAGCGAAACCCGGGGGCAGGATCCTCGCTTCTTCGCAGCGGGTTGCGTCCCCGATCGGCACCTCTTCTCTCGTCCCCGCCATCCCGGCGGGTGTCCTCCATCAAACACCCTTCTTCTCTCTCCGAGCTACGGAGAACCGGAGAACCTCTCGCCTCTCGCCTCTCGCCTCTCGCCCATCGACTATCGACTATCGACTATCGAACATCACTGCTCACCCCTCCACCATCGACCAGCCCGCATCCTGAATCGCGTCCCCCGCATCACGCCTCGCGAATCGCGCCGCCCTCTCTACCCCTCTCTCAACAACTCCAAAAACGGATTCAAAAAACGTTCGGCCTTGATCGCCCCCACCCCTTTGATTTTCATGCCCGCTTCCACCGTGGTGGGTCTCAGGCGAGTAAAGGCCTCCAGGGTTTTGTTGGAAAACACTCCGTAGGGTGGCAGCCGGTATTCCCTCGCCAAGTCGTTGCGCAAATCCTTCAGCCGCGTGTAGAGGAGCGGATCGAAGGGCGCCAATTCGGCCACCAGCTCGCCGGCATCGCCTTTCGTCATCGTCTCCCGCCGTGCTTCGGGCCATACCAGCTTGAAGCGGCCCTCTCCCTTCATGACGCTCTCCCCGCGGGACGTCAGGGTCACGAGCGGATATTCCCCCCGCTGGGTCACCAGCAACCCGGCATTGTGCAGCGCGTGAAACAGTTCGTTCAGGTAGGCCGTCCCTTTCTCTTTCAGGATCCCGTAGGTCGAAAGCTCGTGTAGCCGCACCCGCATCACCTCCTGCGACTTGCTGCCCGTCAGCATTTGTACGATCCGGCCTCGCCCGAAGATGCCTTCCCAGCCCTGGCTCGTCCGCCGGCTCATCCGTGCCACTCCGCTCAGCACTTTTCGCACTACCAGGTCCTCCTCCTCGCCCGGTTCGCGCGCCTCCGTCCCGTATTCGCTCCGGCAAACGTCACAGGTCCCGCACTCCTCCGCATCCTCCTCGCCGAAATACTCCAGGATTGTGCGCTGCCGGCAGCTTGCTTCGTAGCACATCGCGATCATGGCCTGCAGCTTGGCCCGATCCCGGCGCTCCTTTTCCTCCAGTGCCTCGCGGTCGATCTCCAGGCCGCTGGCCTGCACCTCCGGGTGCCTCAAGCGGGTCCCGCGCCGCCGCTGACCTGGAACATCGAAGCGCTCGATGTAGCGATGTCGCCCCAGGATGGCCAGGGCGCTGCTCACCGCCATGCCGTTCTTCACCTCCACCGCGGCCGCAATCTCCTCGATGCTGGCGTGGACTTCGTGTTGCCCGTCCGCCTCCCCGCACAGGAACTGGTAGACCTGGCAGATCGTTCCGTACCCGGGGTTGGCACCCTCGATGAAGAACTCCTGGGTGCGGGTGTCGGCGTAGTTCCAAAGCAATTCGCAATGCGCCGCCTCGCCGTCGCGCCCGGCCCGCCCCGCCTCCTGGTAAAACGCCTCCACACTTCCCGGGATCTCGAAGTGCACCACGAAGCGCACATCCGGGCGGTCGATTCCCATTCCGAAGGCGTTGGTCGCCACCGCCACGTCCACCTCCCGCCGGATGAACTTGTTCTGGGTCTTCTCCCGTTCCTGTTCCGTCATTCCGCCGTGGTACCCGATGCACTTCACCCCCCAGCTGTTCAAGGTCTCCGCTACCTCTTCCACCCGCTTGCGCGTCGCGCAGTAGATGATGCCGGTCCGATGCTCCTCCACCAACTCGCGCACCCGCTTGAACTTCTGCGCCTTCGTGTCCACCGCCGTGATGTTGAAGCTGAGGTTGGCCCGCCCGAATCCTGTCACCGTCACAAACGGCTCCCGCAGCTGCAACTCCGACACGATGTCCTCCCGAACCACCGGCGTGGCGGTCGCCGTGAACGCCACGCACTGCGGATTTCCCAGGGCCGCCCGCGCCGCGCCCAACCGCATGTAGTCCGGCCGGAAGTCGTGCCCCCACTGGCTCAGGCAGTGCGCCTCATCGATCGCCAACAAGCCCACCACCACCTTCTTCATCGCCGCCACGAACCCCTCGGCCCGGAACCGCTCCGGCGCCACGTAGACCAGCTTGTAGTCCCCCGCCTGCATCCGCGCGAGGCGCTCCCGCTGTTCCCCGAGGGAAAGGGTCGAATTGATCAGGGCTGCCGGGATCCCCTTCACCTCCAGGGCATCCACCTGGTCCTTCATCAGCGCGATCAACGGACTCACCACCAGCGTCACGCCTTCCAGGCACATCGCCGGCAGCTGGTAGCACAACGATTTTCCTCCGCCCGTCGGCATCACCACCAACCCATCCCGTCCCGCCAGGATTTCGCTAACCACTCCTTCCTGGCCCTCCAGGAATTCTTCGAATCCGAACGACTCCTTGAGCGCCTCCCGCGCCCCCTCGAATGGCAACCTGGC
>CAUZKZ010000576.1:0-3338 GCA_963580345.1 Verrucomicrobiia bacterium
TTGCTGGCCCACTACACGGAACTGAAGTGGGCGGAAGAGTGTGGCGTGCCCCGCGAGTTGCTCCGGCTCTCGGTGGGCAGAGAGCCCGTCGCGGAATTGCGCGCGCGGCTCGAAGAGGCCCTGGCGCTCGGGTGAGGGACGAAACAAAAAACCCGACACAGGCGTGCCGGGTTGTCGTCGATCGAAGGAAGGGGCTGACCCGTTCCAGTCCCGCTTCTACCACGAATGATCTTCCGGGTGGTAAATCTCGGCGTCGGCGCTGTAAGGACCGAGTCGTTCCTGGGCCGCACCGCGAACCCGCACCGCCAGCTCGGTCATGAGGATGGGGAGCAAAAGGGAGACGATGCGGCGTTTCATGGCTGCGGAAGGCCTCGTGCTCGCGCTCGGAGCCGGCACGTCCTTGGGGCGAAGAATGGAAAGGATCCCGAGAAGGGCCCGCGGCGAACCACGATGCATAACCTTGAGAAGTTCTTCCCGCAACCAGCGCGTGCAGAAGATCCAGTAGTTCGGCTTTTCTTCGCGGCGTTCCCAGGAGTCGACGATGTCGTCCCAGAAGTGGCGGCTGTCATCATGCAGGACCGCATCGGTTCGGCGGGCTGTGAACTCAACCGAGTCGAGGAGGAAACGGAAGTGAGCGGGGGTGTTCATGGCGATTATATCTGTTGGGTCCTTAACCGTAAGACGATTGAGGGGGTTTTTTATTCAGTTGGTGAGCCTCAATATGGTGGGGGGAGTCCCGCCAAAACAGGCGTTGTGCGAGGGGACGCTACACCAATGCAACCGTCGCGCTACCGGCAGTTTCGGCAAATTACCGATTTTTTTTTCAGTGCAGCCCAGGCGGGAATCAAGGGAGGCCGTGAAACACCCGTGGACAGCCGCTTTCGCGCCGGGTGAGGAATCTAACAATACGGTAAAATTTTCCGGACATCCGGCCGAAATATTTTGTGACCATGCGACCGGGGAACGGATTCCGATCGCGAAGTTTCGTCCGGGAAACGCGAGTCCGGAGGTTCCAAAGATGGATAGAAGAGATCGTTGATTCAGCGCGGCTCCCGGGAGGCGCGAGTCTCATGGTCGGCCCAGGCTGCCCCGAGAAGCGAATGGTCTTGGAGGTAGCCCGGGTCAAGCCGGACCGAATGCGAAGCAGAGCCTGGCGCCCCGGAGGGCGTGGCGACGAACTTCGGGATTGGTCGGCGCCCCCGAGGCAGCTACCATCCGCCGCGGCGAAGCGGGCCTGTAGCTCAGCGGTTAGAGCAGGGGACTCATAATCCTAATGAGTTATGTCGCGATCTGTTGCATCACGTTGGAAACAAGAGCGTTAACCCTAACCCTCACTTCCCTCGCGATACCCTGAAACACCCCGAATCAGGCCCTATTTGGGGTAGGTTGTGGAAAGGGTTGTGGAAAAGGCCTTCTGACCTTGTGGAAAGGGGATGGTAGAGAGCGCGGATCCCGCCCGCACTTCCACTCCACCTCCGCCTCACCCATCCCGGCCCCTCGCAGGCCACCCACGCCACTTCACCGAACAGCACCACCACCGGAACCGCCCCCGCCCCTCCGGTGACCCCGGCCTGGGCCGAGGGAGAGAGCAAGGAGGAGAAGGCAGACACGGCGGGTGTATACACCCCCGGGCCATTCGGCCCCCCGGCCTTGTGCGTGAGAGGGCATCCCCCTTCAAACGATCCCCAGGAAAAAAAATAAAATTCATTCAACGCATTTGCGGACCCCGCTCCGGCCACTTTGACCCGCTGCCGGACATCTGATAGAGGGGGCGTGGTGAGAACGGCTGGATGCCCATTCTGTGACGCCTTGGAGGAGAGGGCTGACCTTTCACTGGGTAATGCCGTGGCCCTTGCCCGATTCCTTCCCCGTGGCAGAGGGCCACACCTTGGTCGTTCCTCGCGCCCACGTTACCAGCATCTTTGAATTGGCTAAGGACGAGCAGGAGGAACTGTGGCGGCTAGTGAGCATGGTCCGGGGCCGTCTGGCCAAGGAGTTTTCACCAGCCGGATTTACCATCGGAGTGAATGACGGCGAGGCTGCCGGTCAAACCGTGGGCCATGCTCACATCCATGTCATTCCCCGCTTCGAGGGCGACACCCCTGACCCGCGAGGGGGGATCCGGTGGGTATTGCCGGACAAGGCCGCATACTGGAGTGAGGACGAATGAGCGCCCCCTCCGAAAAGGAGCAGCTTGGGTTCCTGAGCAACGTGCAGAGGGTGCTCGCTGAGGGGCAGTTCACCGCCACCTACAAGTTTGCCCTGCTCATGGCCCTGGCCGATCTGTCCATCGAGCTGGCGGATGACAGTGGGCAGCCCCTGGAGATTCCCAGCAAGGCCATCGCCGAGAAGTTCATCGAGTACTACTGGCGGCAGGCGACCCCCTACGAAGGGTCTCTCCTCAGTCAGAACACGGGCAAGGCCGCCGCTGTCCTGCGCCGGATCGAAGAATCACGCGATAACGTGAGTGGCTCCCTGTATGTCGCCAAGCGGGACCGGGCCGGGTGGCAGAGGCTCGTCACTGCGATTGATCAGACTGTCCGTGGTATGCCCCTCTGGAAACTCCAGACCCTCGGGTCCCAGCGCAACGACTTCTTCTACCGGAACGAACAGGGGGCACGGTCCATCACGATCCTGCCGGGAGTGGCTTACTGCTTCCGCAAGTTTCACGCCATCGTGAGCGATCTGGTCCAGGCCGGATGGGTGAAATACATACGCCAGCACAACAAGGAGGAGTTGGGCACTTCGGTGGATCTGCACGAATTCCTTTTCGGAACGGAGCGTTCCAGCCTCGCGGCGGCGGGAAACATCCTCAGGGATTTTCAGAAACGGGAATGCTTTTACTGCCGGAAACCCATCCGAACCGGTGGAGAGGTCGATCACTTCGTTCCCTGGACGAGGTATCCCCTGGACCTCGGCCACAACTTCGTGCTGGCCCACGCGGGATGCAACCGCAGCAAGTCCGACACCATTGCAGCCCAGGGCCATCTGGAGAATTGGGTACAGCGCAACACCGAGCGCGGGCGGGAGCTGTCAGAAGTGATGCAGGAGCGCCGGATCCTCTGCGACTGGAGTTCGACCCGGCGAATTGCCCGTTGGGCATATTCACAGACGGCTGAGGCTAGGGGGCTGACGTGGCAGCAGGACAAGATGCTCGTTCCGTTGGAGGTGGGATGGGAAGAAGTCTTTGCTTGGTAAGCTGTTAGGAAAACCGAAACAAGCCACCCTTGCGAGTGGCTTGTTTCGCGGATTCAATTTGCTAAAGAATAATCTGGAACCGCAGAACAGGACGGCATTTTTGTTCTGAACGAAGCCCTCCAACCCTTGGAATCACGGGG
>CAUZKZ010000577.1:0-3331 GCA_963580345.1 Verrucomicrobiia bacterium
GTGGCAAGTGGTGACCGCTACCGCGTCGCTCCCTCCTGGACGACTGCCACGCTTCTCTCCATGGCCGGGACGGTCATCGAGGACTCCACAAACTACCTCGGCCTCAACCGTGGAAACGAAATCCTGCACTTCGACCAGCGCGGAAACGGATTCAATCGCTCCGCCACCGCGGTTCTCTACCATCTTCCCACCACCGGTTGGCGATCCACCGTCAGCGTCACCGCCCTCGAAGACGGTCACCTCCTGGACTCCGATGGAGCGTTCGTGGTGCGCGGTGCGGGTCCCCAGGTGACCGCCGATGCCTGGCTCGTGATGGCCGGTGCGGAGGTGGAAACGAGCATTGTAACCACCATCGGCGCCGGGGGAAGCGACACCGTGATCGCCCTGCAGAGAGCGGTTCCGGTGAAGTTGCGCGACGCTGCGCTTTTCAGCAGTGGAGCCTTCGAAGGAAGCGCCGATACGCAGCCCGTCAATCGCCGGGACGAACTGATGATCTGCGACAACGCTGTCATCGGACTGAACAAGCAGCCTTCCGCAATTTTCTACTACGATCTCAGTAGCGGTCTTTGGCGCTCTACGACCGCTCCGGCCTCCGATGCCGGCGATGTCGAACTGGCGCCCGGCGCCTTCCTGAAGATCCGTTCTGCGAGCGGAGGGTCGACGACCTGGACCCTTCCCGCCACTCCCTGACCTCTCATTCCCACCACCCTGCCTGTCATGACGAAACAATCGAACTTCAGCTTGGCCGTTCGCCACCTTGCGTTTGGCCTTTTCCTTGGAACCAGTGCGGTGGCCTCCGCCTCCGTGACCCTGAATTACCAGTTCATTTCGCCCGAACTGCCGGCTGGCACGCGGTGCCTGCTGGTGGCCTCGACGGCGGATGCGGACTTTGGACAGCCCGGCGATCTGGCCGGAGTATCCCTCACGGAAGGGGCCGTCTACGGCCCGGACAACGTCGTGCTGGCGGTGCTCACGGCCGAGAACCTTCCGGCCTCCACCACCGGGGTTTCCGGCGTCCTGAACCTCGGCTACACCGGAGCGCTCAACGCCGGCGACCCGCTGCGGCTCTACTGGTTGCCGGGTCTGCCCGGGAGCGCGACAGTGGTTCCCCTGGGAATCGGGTTCGTGCATTTCAGCGCCGCTCTCCCGGCCGACGGGGGAACGATCGGCTACTCGCTTCCGGCCGACGGAGCCACCGAAAGTGTCTACTCGATCGCCGCCGTCCACGGTGGAACCACCAACTTGCCGCCTTCCGTTCCGGCCACCATCGCCACCTACCCGCATGGGATGGACACCGATGGAGATCGGTGGAGCGACTTGCTCGAGTTTGCAATGGGCCTGGACCCCTACCAGGATTCCACCCCCGAGCAGCCCACCCTTTTCTTCGGTAACGGCGGCGCCGACCTGGTTTTCGACTTTGCCCTCCGCGACGACATTGCGGTGCACGGCGTGGTCCTCAGCGTGGAGAGTTCCCTCACCCTGCTGGACGGCAGCTGGTTCCCGGTGGCGATGCAACCGAGCGCTACTGCAGGCCGCTGGGAAGTGATCGTGCCCGAGCCCAACGGTGTCAACGCCCGGCAATTCTTCCGGTTCAAGCTCGTAACGCCGTAGGCGCTCTGAGTCTGCGTGGGACAAGCCCATCATTCCGCCCGATCGGTATAAGTGCCGTTCCGGTGAGAGAGGAGGATCACGCTCCGGAATTGTTTGGCAGGCGTTGCAATCTGATAGATTCCGGGCCGGGTCACCGGGATCGGCCGGAGACTTCCGGGCTCCAAGGTGAAGCGGGCAACCTCCGCGTTCTCGCGCATCGAAACATGTCTCACCGTCACTTCAATCGCCTCTCGATTCACATTCCTGACTTCGAGGGGCATGCCGGCTTCCACCTCGAGGGCCCCGGGGAACAGGCCGTTTTCGTGGAGCATGACAACGCCCCTCGGGACCGGATCGGGTGGCTGCGGGTGCCAGGCAAACTGGAACCACCCGAAGACAAACATGGTCAGCGACAGCGCAATCCATCCTCCGATAGCCGAGGACCAGCGATTGCCTTCCGGATCCTGGCAAATCCGTCCGAGAGGATAGCCGTAGGCGAGATGGGCGGCGTAGGCGAGGAACAGGGCCAGGTTGAGTTGCCGCATCATGAAGATTTCCCCGAAGACGGTCATCACCGCGACGGTCTCAAGTCCGAGGCCCCAGAGCAGGGCCCACAGCCAGACCCGGCGGACCGCCAGGAGGGCGAAGACCCATCCAAAGGAAATTCCGTTGGCAAAGTGATAGGCCAGTCCGCAAGCGTCGGTCAGTGGACCCGAGGCGTCGGCGCCACAAAGCCACATTCCGTAATACCGGATCGCACCAAAAAGATTGTAGCCGCCATGAAATGGAATGCGAAACAGATCGTACCCGATCGTGCCCCACAGGCCGCCCCAGAAACCGGCCCGGATAATTTCACGCAGGGCGGAATCTCCGGCCCGCACTCCGCTCCACGACCCGACCCCGGCGAGCACCAGCGCCGGAACCCAGAGCCAGATCGTCAAGGTCCGCATGCTCCCCAAGCCGTAGAGGTGTCCGAGAAGGACCGTGATGGAGCCCATCGAGGCTGCAAAGAGTAGAAATCTTCGCAGCCGTCTTTTTCTCAAGGAGTCGCTGCCAGCCGGAATTGTGGTCGGATCCGTCATTTGATTCGGTCGGCGTCGCAGGGCAACTGGTCATCATCAATTTTGATGGATTAGCGCCTTGTCACCGGGGAGAGGTCAAGCCCAGTATTGGTTAGATGGGGAGAGAGGCCTGCGAAGGCGGTCGTTCCCCTTTCCTTGTTGCCGACACAACGCAATGGCTTCCTGTCAACAGTGTGGAGCCGCACTCAAGCCCACGGCGAGATTCTGCGAGCACTGTGGCGCCCCGGTTGCGGGCGCTGCAAGCGGTGCTGCACCTCCTCCTTTACCGGCCGGGAAAGCTGCCGCTCCTCCCCCTCTTCCCGGCAGGAAGGCTGCCGCTCCGCCGCCCGTTCCCGGCAGGAAGGCCGCGGCGGCTCCGCCCGTTCCGGAGAAAATGGTTACGGCCGCGGAGAGGGCGAAGTTGGAATTCTGGGCGAGGCGGCCAAAGGTCGGACTGATGAAACGGGTTGCCGCGGTGGCGATCGACCTGGGGTTTCTCCTGCTCCTTCACCAGGCCTTCATGCTCGGGTTCGGGGTGAAGCAATTCAATTCGGTTGCCAATATTTACGACAAGGTCTGGGTCGTGCAGCTCATGCCAACCGACACCCTCCTCTGGGTGCCCGCCTTTCTGCTGGCGATCTACCACCTCAGCGAGGTGGTTCTGGGTTGGACTCCGGGCA
>CAUZKZ010000578.1:0-3327 GCA_963580345.1 Verrucomicrobiia bacterium
CGGCCCTACAAGGACCAGCCTAGAAAAATCAAACCACGTGAACGTGGCTGGGTGGCGCTGCGGGATCACGCCGGCTGCTGGGATCACACGGGCTGCTCGTGGGGCATCGGCTATGGGATCACGCGGGCTGTTGGTGGGGCATCGGCTGCGGGATCACGCCAGATGCTGGGGTCACGCCGGCTGCGGGATCACGCCGGCTGTAAGCAAAAATCCACGCCCGCTTCCGCGCAAGCGGCTTTGCTCCCGAACCGCCTGCTATGCTCGGTTTGTGGGCCGATTATTGCTGCTATTCCTGATTGTTCCGATCGCGGAGCTGTATTTGTTG
Source organism: Verrucomicrobiia bacterium (assembly GCA_963580345.1). Taxonomy (GTDB): domain Bacteria; phylum Verrucomicrobiota; class Verrucomicrobiia; order Verrucomicrobiales; family Akkermansiaceae; genus Roseibacillus_B. The sequence continues at coordinate 326 of CAUZKZ010000578.1, forward strand.
ATCGAAATCGGGCGGCGCATCGGGACGTTTTCCACTCTTGCGCTGATCTTCTTTACCGCGCTTTTGGGCTCGGCCCTGGCGCGTCGGCAGGGTCTGGGCGTGGTGCGCCGCATCCAGGCTGAAATGGCGGAGGGGCGGCTGCCGGCCTCCTCGATGGTGGATGGAGTTTTGATCTTGCTCGCCGGTGCGGTCCTGATCACGCCGGGAATTCTCACCGATGTGGCCGGCTTTGTGATCTTGATCCCCGCGACGCGAGCTTTGATCAAGGCGTATCTGTGGAAACGGATTGAGAGGGCGGTGCAGCGAGGATCGGCGCGGGTCCATGTCGATTTTAGAGAAGCGGGTCAGGCCTCGGGGTACGGGCAAGACCGGGCTGAAACTCCGATTCGCGCGGAGATTATTGACGTGGCTCCGGGAGTCGATAACGGGGACAGGCCGGAACCGAATCGAGCGAATTAGGCGTTCTGAACAACTACGGACTGAAAGCCGGCCGGTTCGTCTGAGATGGATAGTCACTCGAAGAGTTGCTTGGCCGAAACAGAGCCGCGCCCGCGAGGGGTTGGGCGAGTGACGATCGGCGCTCGCAACCCCGGCCCTCAAGAACCAGGCTGAGTTAGCCAAGGCCCGTGAACGGGCCTTGGTACTACTGTGGTATAAAAATGGCGCGCCGCAAAAAAGGCAGGCGTCGAGTTGGTGCAACAGGTGGTGGGAGATCTGGTGTTGCAGCGTTGCGATCGATTGCCGATTATGCCGCTCGGCCCGTATCGGGCGACCCGCGCGGGCGGAACGGCGCAGACCTCGCGGGCAGGGGTATTCGTAGCTGGCCGGCCCTGGCAGAGGGGGGAAAAGGCTCCTCTCGCCCACCAGGAACCCATATGCCGCGATGCAGAGTGTCCCGTGATGGTGAAATCCCCGCCAGCCCCGCCCTTCGTATTGGTTCAGTCCCAACTCTTGCCTGAGTTCCTGATAATCCCGCTCGATGATCCAACGGTGTTTGGCTAGCGCGACCAGCTCTTTGAGCTTCGCCGCCGCGGGCAGATTCGAGAGCCAGTACTTCGCCGGTTCGACTTCCCCCGAGGGCCATTCGATCAGCAGCCATTGCTCGGGATGCGCTTCGTGCTGCTCGAAGTTGCGATGCGCCGGCCGCACTCGCAACGCGGCAAAGCGCGAGGCCAGCTTGCGCTTCTCCCCCTGCCGCCAGCTCAGCTTCTTCCAGGCCTTCGGCGGCAACCCCAGCGCCAGTTCCCGTACCGCCAGTGGCTGCTGCTCGCCGCGCCACGGCAACTTCGGCGGACGCCCTTGCCCTTTGTATTTCTCCGGCGGCAAAGGGCCTTCCCCTGGCTTCCAGACGCTGGTCGTGCTCTGGATCCCGACCACGTATTCCAGCTTCAGTTTTCGCAACTCGGCCCGAAACTCGCTGTCATTGCCATAGGCCGCGTCGGCCAGCACAACGCCCGGCTCGATTGCGTTCTCGAGCGCCTGGCGAATTTGATCGAGCGCGATTTGCGGTTTGGTTTGGAAACCAACTTCGTCGGGCACGCCGGCTTTGCGCCGCCGCCGCCGATCCCGCGCCCAACTCTCGGGTAAATAGAGGCGCCAAGCGATCGGCAAACTACTGCGCCAAGTGGCCGCCGACAGACTCACCGCCACTTGGCAGTTTTCCTGTTTGCCCAGTTGGCCGCGGTACTGCCGCGCGACGCCGACGGAGTGTTTGCCCTTTTTTGGGATGCCGGTATCGTCGACGACCCAGGCGACCAGGGGCTCCTTTTTCTTCATCCGCGGCAGGGTCCAAGCGCGCACCTGAGCCAGCATGGCCTGGTCGCTCCACGGCGAATCGGCGACCAGATGGTGCAGTGACTGATGGGTGCGGCGGACGTTGTAGGGCGCCAGACGGGCTGCCATGGGCTCGACGCTTTTGCGCTTGAGCGGCAGCAGCAGGCCCTGGCAATAGCCCTTCAGCGGTTCGTGGCGGCCGACGTGTCCCGCGGCCACTGGAAGGGCGATACGCTTGTCGTCGACACGACCAATTTCACCGATCAGACGATGTTCAAAGGATCCGGCGAGAAGATGCACGTGGTCGAACGCTTCACGCGCGTCGACGCTGACACCCTGCGCTACGAGTACACGATCGACGATCCGGAGTCGTTCACAAGATCCTGGACAGCGGTGTTTCCCATGAGGAAGACTGAGGGGCCGATATTCGAGTACGCGTGTCACGAGGGGAACTATGGCATGTTCAATATCCTGTCTGGAGCGCGCGCCGACGAGAAGGCCGCCGAGGAAGCTGCGAAGAAGGAATCGAAACTCCCGTGAGGGGACACCTGCGTCGAGGTGTTCAATCTCATCCACGTCCCACTTCGGCGCCGCCGGCTTACTCCCCGACCTCGCGTCCCGCATTTATCGAAAGTGACAGCAGCGGCCGAAGTGGGCTAAAACCGCCCTAACGTTAGGACCTTATCTGGAGGAACCCGGCGTATTGATCGATGAAGCCTTCACCTGCCGCGCGAATGATATCGGCCACCTCGAAAGGCGGCCGTTTCACTTCTTCTTATGCAGCCTCTTGGATCACTTGACTTTGTCCGGACTGGAGAACTCCGCTTGGTCGATCGGCGTTCCCGCCGCTTTGAGATGGCGCTCGGATAGATGCAGGTAGATCGACGTCGCTTTCAGCTCGGCGTGGCCGAGCAGTGCCTGCAAGGTTGGCAGATCCGCGCCCTGTTCCAATAGATGGGTAGCGAAGCTGTGCCGCGGCAAATGCGGCCGAACCGGTTTGTCGATCCCCGCTCGTTGGGCCGCTTCGCGACAGGCCAGCCACAGGACTTTCGGAGTGATCGGCTTGTCGACTCGCCAGTTTCTGTTCGTACCGGAAAACAGATACGCCTTGAGCTTCATCCAGCGGTAGTACTCGCGTAGCGTATCGAGCAGTTTCGGACTCAACGGAACGGACCGGTCGCGGCCTCCCTTGCCGTGACGGATGTGGTCGAGCATGCGCTCGCTGTCGA